>CAYSJO010000399.1:0-4593 GCA_964431285.1 uncultured Planctomycetaceae bacterium | reverse complement strand
ACGAAATCGCCGAACGACTGAACTGCCAGGGGCTGCGGTTTGTGGCGGGCGACATGTCGACCTGGGAACCACCGGAACCGGTCCATTTAACGGTCTCGCTGCACGCCTGCGATACCGCAACCGATGTGGCTCTGGCCCGCTCGGTCAGTTGGCAGTCGCAGATCATTCTGAGTGTCCCTTGCTGTCATCACGAACTGGCCTCGCAGATGGACCGCAGTTTTCTTGCGCCTCTGCAGCGGCACGGAATCCTGCACGAGCGACTGGCCGAGACTCTTACCGATGGTCTGCGCGCAGCGATTCTTGAGCAACATGGATATCGCACGCAGGTGCTGGAGTTCATCGATCTTGAGCATACCGCGCGAAATCTACTGATTCGCGCCGTTCGACGGCCTCATGGAGATTCTGCACCGAGCGGCCTGAATGAGAGTATTGCCGCTCTGAAAACTGCCATTGGCCTGGAGACGTGCGCACTTGAGCGGTCGATACAGCCAGGACCCGATTCGGGTTAGTCGCTCTCGGCGATCGTCGGGATCAGCTTGTCGAGAACACCGTTCACGAAGGAACTGCTCTGCTGCGAACCGAAGGCCCGGGCCAGCTCGATGCATTCGTCGAGTACGACTGGGGCGGGCGTTTTGACGGTCATCATTTCGAACACGCCCATGCGGAGCAGATTGCGATCGGTGGGTGCCATTCGCAACAGGCTCCAGTTCTCGGCGACGGCCTGAATCTGCTCATCCAGATGCGCACGCTCCGTCAGCGTGCCCGAGTACAATTGCCAGGCAAACTCACGGTACGCATCCACTTCCAGGATTTCACTCAACATCTCGCGGGCGGTCGCCTCGGAGATGTCCGCGTTCAAATCCTTCTGGTAAAGCAGTTGCAGCGCGGCCTCACGAGCCTTGCGACGTTGCGCCATTCGCGTTGGTCCTACGAACTCAGTCCCATCTCACGGAGCTGTTTCAGCAGAGAGATCATCTCGATCGCTGCGAGAGCGGCCTCGTTGCCCTTGTTACCGGCCTTGCCGCCGGCCCGGTCCATCGCCTGTTCCATTGTCTGACACGTCAACACGCCGAAAGTGACCGGGATGCCAGTGCTTTGGGACGCCTGTGTCAGCCCGGCCGCAACCTGGTGGTTGATGTATTCGTGATGCGTCGTTTGCCCCTGAATGACAGCCCCCAGGCAAATCACTGCATCAAACTTCCCAGACTTTGCCAGACGGTCTGCGGCCAACGGGATTTCGAATGAGCCGGGTACATGTACCACCGTGATGCTTTCATCGGAAGCACCGTGCCGACCCAGGGTGTCCAGCGCGCCGGCGAGCAGCCTTGTGGTAATGAGATCGTTGAATCTCGCCACCACAACCGCGATCGCCTCGTCAGTCAGAATCAGTTTACCTTCGATGTGCTTCGTCATGGATGCAGGCAGCGGTAATCTCAGGACAGGTTCATTGTGACCAGAAACTCGTCGTTGGATTTCGTCTTTCGCAGGCGATTGACGACTAGCTCCATCGCTTCGACTGGATTCATGTCGCTCAGGACGCGACGCAGAACCCAGATACGCTGCAGCTCGTCGGAGTCCATCAGTAGTTCTTCACGTCGCGTGCCGGAACGATTCACATCAATTGCAGGCCAGATGCGTTTCTCGACCATCCGGCGATCCAGATACAGCTCGGTGTTTCCGGTGCCTTTGAATTCTTCGAAGATCACTTCATCCATCTTCGATCCCGTGTCGACCAGAGCGGTTGCGACGATGGTCAGACTGCCGCCGTCCTCGACATTACGCGCGGCCCCAAAGAACCGCTTGGGGTGCTGCAATGCGTTTGCATCGACGCCACCAGTCAGAATCTTACCTGAGTGCGGGCATTCGGTATTCCATGCCCGGGCCAGTCGTGTGATCGAGTCGAGGAAGATGATCACGTCGCGGCCACACTCGACCATGCGTTTGGCCTTCTCGATGACCATTTCGGCCACCTGAATGTGTCGGCTGGGCGGTTCATCAAATGTGCTGCTGACAACCTCGCAGTTTTCGGCACGCACGTCCCGTTCCATGTCGGTGACTTCTTCCGGCCGTTCGTCAATCAGCAGCACGATCACATAGGCTGTCGGGTGATTGACGATGACCGCCTGGGCCAGCTTCTTCAGCAGGATGGTCTTGCCTGCTTTTGGAGGCGAGACGATCAGGCCTCGCTGACCCATGCCGATGGGGCTGAGAATGTCGACAATTCGCGTACTCACTTCCTGAGGGTCGGTTGAGAGTTTCAACCGCTCTTCAGGATGTAGCGGTGTGAGGTCATCGAATGAAACACGACCCATCACATCGTTTGGATCATTGCCGTTAATGGCCTCGACGCGGAGTAACGCGAAATAGCGTTCGTTTTCTTTGGGTGGACGAATCTGGCCAGCCACTGTTGCCCCGGTCTTCAGACCGAAGCGTCGTATCTGGCTCGGTGAGACATAGATGTCGTCGGGGCAGGGCAAGTAGTGATAGTCGGGGCTGCGCAGAAAGCCGAATCCATCAGGGAGAATCTCCAGGGTGCCCTCACCGAACATCAATCCGTTGATTCGCGTGCGTTCCTTGAGAATCTTGAAGATCAGGTCCTGCTTCTTGAGGCCGTTGTATTCCGAAATTCGCTCTTCGCGAGCGATTTGAAGCAATTCCTTCATCGTCATTCGCTGGAGCTGAGCAATGTGCACGTCTCCGCGTTTGATTTCCTCGTAACGCTCGTCGGCGGGGAACACGACATCCTTATCGACGCCTTCGGCAACCTGTGCGGTTTCTTTGACGGCTGATTCTGACACGGTTGCGGGCGAGGCGTCGGGATTCCAGTCGGTCCTGGACATGGCAGACCACCATTGGATGCGGAGAAAGGAGTGCGGGAGTTGCAGGCCGAATGGCCAGTGGGGTGATGGAGCGTGAAGCAGCAGGCAACGGAATGTTGTCGGCCGAATCTGGCTGTGTAGAAAACAGTGGTCTCACAATCAATACAAAAAACAAGCCAGGTTTTCAGTTCCGCAACTGCATCGTCCAGGTTGCCGTCGTTTGTGATCGTCAGATTCGCGGCCTGCCGCTTTTCGCTCAGAGGAAGTTGACTCTTTTCACGGCGTCGAAGTTCGTCCTCATCCCAGCCGCGTTGCTCGCTGACACGAGCAAGTCGCGACTCGGATGAGACCTCCACAAAGACAACTGCGTCACACAGATCGTTCCAACTAGCTTCAAGCATCACAGCGGCATCGAGAATGATGAGGTCAATGTCGCTGTCGGTCTGTTCAATCTGCAGTTCGAGTTGCCCACGAATCTCGGGGTGAACGATGCGTTCCAGTTGAATCAGGGATTGGGAATGGTGGGGTGAAGTGCCGAAAACTCGCCGAGCCAGAGCGTGACGGTCCACATCGGCACCATCGAAGACGTTCTGGCCAATAGTGGCCCGTATGTCGTCTTTCACGCGGGGGAGTGTGAGCACGTCGTGGCCGATCCGGTCCGCATCGATCGTTCGTGTGCGAAAGCACGAGCCGAGGCCGCGAGCCACCGCGCTCTTACCGGACCCGATGCCACCAATAATGCCAACCACGAATGGATGCGTTCGGACAGACACGCAGGGCGGGGTGGGTCAGAGAGAGAGAGAGAACGGTGAGACTCAAACAATCCGTTGCGAGAGACAGAGGAAAGCGGCGTCATGACCGCTGGGGGGAAGCTGAGGAAGGGAATTCTCAGTCATCCTGCCCGAATCGTCAGGAGCTGTCAAGCATGCACTTTCGACCGTCTACAACACGCCCCAGCCATTCCGCTGCCTCGCGATTTATTGGACCTGGTCAAGGGCAGAACTGTCATCCGGCGTCTTGACCGGCAGCCCCAGTGCCTCGTCGATCGCCTTGTCAAATTCGTCCGCAAAGTTGACATCGGGGACTTCCGCCGGAAACGCCGCGTCGTCGGCAGCTTTCGCTGCCGCCTTCACAAACTCTCACAGCTCTTCGTCGGTTAGAGGTTGGCGGAACTGCCGATTACCCTGGCCGTCCTTCGTGCTGATCGTGTCGAGTACTTTGTTGACTTCCGCCTCCGGGATCGATTTGTTGATCGTTCCGTGAGTGAATCGCTGAATGACAACGCGAGCTGCCGCTTTCTCGTCGTCATCAAGTCCTGAGTCGCGCAGGTAGACTCGGTTGACGACGAGCGCCATACCGGCTGGCATAAGTGGGCTCTCGACAATGTTCTTGAAGATCTCACCAACTTCCTCGATCGTGATCTTGCCGTCTTTGAAACGCTTCGATACCTCGTCGGTCTGATCAAAGATCCGTTTCCGCTGATCGTCGGGCAGCTGCAGTTCTTGCAGCCCTTCCTTCATAAACGTACCGGCAAGGTCAGCCCCCAATTGACGAGCGTTGTTGGCAACCCAGAGACCAACAATCCCGGCTCCGATCGCCAGCAGAAGAACAATGACGCACAGCCGAGCGCGATCTTGCCACAGCCGCTCATGCCTGCCGGGCTGGCGTGGCAGCCGCCAAAGACCGCGCAGGGCTCGAAGTCCACGCCGCGATCGAAAAAGCCCGAATCGTCGAAGACGTCCACCGGATCACGGTCAACCCGACGCTCAATATC
>CAYSJO010000398.1:0-4846 GCA_964431285.1 uncultured Planctomycetaceae bacterium | reverse complement strand
GAAATCTGGGCCGCTGCGGCATGGCGAATGAACTGTTCGCCGATACCGGACGCGGAGATGCCACATGTCTTGTTGTCTGCATAGGTGCCGGCGCCAATGATTGGACTGTCTCCGACCCGTCCGAATTTCTTGTTCGTCAGTCCGCCCGTCGACGTTCCCGCCGCAATGTTGCCCTGCGAATCCCGGGCGACACATCCGACCGTCCCGTAATCCCATTCACGGGCTCGATACCAGCGAGCGGCACTTCCGGTTTGTTTCAGCGAACGAACACGCTGCCAGACCTGACGCCGGTACTCGGTTGAGAAACTGGAATTGGCGACACGGTCCACGTTCTGCTCTGACGCAAACTCCTCGGCACCCGCACCAGATAGCAGGACGTGGCGGGTCTTATCCATGACCCGTCGGGCGAGTCCGATCGGATTCTTTACGGTCCGCACGCCTGCGACCGCTCCACCATCCAGCGTACGACCATCCATAATGGATGCATCCAGCTCGTGCAGGCCTCGACTGTTGAAAACGGCTCCTTTACCCGCGTTGAACAACGGGTCATCCTCAAGAATGTGGATCACCGATTCGACGGCGTCCAGGCTGGTTCCGCAGTTGGACAGAATTGATCGACCTTTGGATAGGGCTTTGGTGAGCCCTTTGCGGTATTGCTGCAGTTGCTCAGGCATTGCATCTTTCGGCGGAGTGCCGGCGCCACCATGCACGACCAGCGCCCACTCACGCCCCGGTTTTCCGAATTGCGTGTTCTTCGCTGGCTGAAGAAATGCCAGCGCCGCCTGTTCCGCATCTGCTGGTGGCTTCGCGTTCGCCACATCCCGCTGCATCACGGTCCGCAGCTTGACGTCGTCGTTCGTGATGTCGCCACCAGTGGCCAGATAGAACTGACGCTCCTTCACGCCGGCATTGATATTCACAACCGGATTTCTGTCAGCCGTGAAGCGAGCCCTTTCCACCGGCTGCCATTTCGCATCCGAGGTCATGATCCACGCGTTGGGAAATGACGCTCGCCGCGTCTTCGTCGCCGATACGCGATTGCGGCGGAAATCTTCCACGAACGCGTAGTAACCTCTGAGCTGTGTGTCTTTCGTCAGAGTGCTGAACGTCACCAGATGCTTCCAGGCTTCCTCCTTCGGATTAAAGAAGAATGCGGCGTATTCCGTCCGGCCTTTCGTCCGCCGAGCGGCGACCATGAAGCGGTACGTTTCACCGACCTTCCAGTCATAATCCAGAAACGACTGCCCGCCCGTGCCTTCATTCCCGAAACGTCCGACACGTACAGATTTGTCCTGATGAAGCAGCTTCACTCGATTGGCCGGGTCAACAGAATTCGGATCGTCCTGCTGACCGGGATCCCACACCGAGAAGATCAGCACCTTGCGTCCGTCGTACAATTCCTGGATTCCGTAGTAGCCGCGGCTGAATCCGCAGGCACAGAAGTACGTGCCATCAGCCGACGATTCGACCTTAACCTCGTTGTAGAAGACAGCCGCCGGAGGCACGTCGGCATAAGCCAGATGGACGGAACGGCAGGCGATCCCCTTGAGTGCCGGTGATCCGAAAGCTGTGCCGACGGAAAACAGACACACAAGAAGCGCCACACGTCTGAGTTGCTTGGAATGAAGACGGAACATGAGTGATCCAGTTGAGCCAGGTTGCAGACGACGAACCATTGAACAGAAGGTCGCGAAGAACGCGAAGCAACGACACACTGGGGCTTCGCGTCCTTTGCGACCTTCTGTTCAACAAGACGGTGGGCAGCGATCGTGGGCAAGATAAGCCCGTGTGAATAGAGTAGCCATGTTACGAACTGTTTTGTCTATCCAGACAACCAGGTGAGGAGTCCTCGATGAGAACTCGAATCGAGACCATCGTTCTATTCTCTGCAGCTATTCTTCCCGTCAACGCCAGGATCACGCTGGCCGAAGACTCGGCAAAGCAGGCCGTTCAATTCAATCGCGACGTACGGCCGATTCTGTCGGATGCCTGTTTCGCCTGTCATGGACCGGACCAGGGCAAGCGGGAGGCAGAGCTTCGGCTGGATACGAAGGTGGGTCTGGACGCAGCGCGCGAAGCGGGTGTCGTTCCGACAAAACCCGGCGACGTCAGCGAACTTGTTCAACGGATCACATCCAGCGACCCGGAAATACGAATGCCTCCGCCGGGTTCCGGGCGGGAACTCTCGCCACAACAGATCGACGTCCTTCGTCGCTGGGTCGCGCAGGGATCGCCATGGCAGAAACACTGGGCTTATCTTGTCCCCGAACGAGTCGAACCACCAGGTGATCCGAGCGATGGCAGTGCATTGGACCGGTTTCTGTCTGTCGCAGCTGAACGTCAGGGAGTGCCACTCGCAGCACCTGCCGACCGCGCAACGCTGATCCGCCGGCTGTCGCTCGATCTGATCGGCCTTCCGCCGACTCCTCAGGAAGTTGATGCGTTCTTGAAAGATCAGTCCCCCGAGGCCTACGAGAAGGCCGTCAATCGGCTGTTGAGGTCGAAGCACTACGGCGAACGAATGGCGCTGTACTGGCTGGACCTGGTGCGATTTGCCGATTCCGTGGGCTACCACAAGGACTCGCATCGCAACATCTGGCTGTATCGCGACTACGTCATCGACAGCTTCAACGAGAACAAGCCGTTTGACCAGTTCGTCATCGAGCAGCTTGCCGGCGACCTTCTGGATGGTTCTAAGTTCGAGCAGTACTGGTGGAAGGTTGCCTCGGGTTTCAACCGGATGAATCAGACGACCAGCGAAGGTGGAGCCCAGGCGAAGGAGTACCTCGCAAAGTATGCCGCCGATCGCGTCCGCAATACTGCGGCGATCTTCCTCGGTTCGACCATGGGCTGTGCCGAGTGCCACGACCACAAGTATGACCCGTTCACAACGAACGACTTCTACAGCTTTGAGGCCTTCTTTGCGGATCTGCAGGAACGTGGAGTTGGGCATCCGGGTGAGACGCCCGTCCCGTCGCGGCAACAACTCGAACAGTGGAAGCAGCTTGAAACAGAACTCGTTTCACTGCGCGCGGATGATCCTGATAGCGATCGGATCAAGAAGGTTGAGGCCGAATTGAAAACACTCACCGACGCGAAGTCATGGCCGAAATCCGTCATCACGATTCCGGGCAAGCCGCGGGTGATGCGAGTCCTGCCGCGAGGCAACTGGCTGGATGACTCCGGTCCAGAGGTCGAGCCCGCCATTCCCGCCTTTCTGGGATCGCTTGATGTTGAAGGGAGGGCCACTCGCGTGGACCTCGCGAAGTGGATCAGCAGCAAGCGCAACCCGCTGACGGCGCGTGTGTTTGTTAACCGCTTGTGGAAACTGTTCTTCGGTCAGGGGCTAAGCCGGACACTTGATGATGTGGGCGCTCAGGGGCAGTGGCCGTCGCATCCCGAGCTACTCGACTGGCTCGCCGTGGAGTTCATCGACAGTGGCTGGGACGTTCGCCACATGGTTCGTCTGGTCGTCACGACCGATGCCTATCGTCGCACGTCCGCATCAACTCCCGAGCAACGCCAGCGAGATCTGGAGAATCAGTTGTTTGCCAGGCAGGCCAGCTATCGACTGGATGCGGAACTGGTCCGGGACAACGCATTGGCGATCAGCGGACTGCTGTCTCGAAAGATCGGTGGTCGCAGCGTCAAACCGTATCAACCGGCGAATTACTGGTACCGGCTCTATAAGGACGGCAACTACAAGCAGGATCACGGCGAGGACCTGTATCGACGCGGGCTCTACACGTACTGGCGACGCAGTTACTGGCATCCAAGTTTGCAGGCCTTTGACGCACCCGCGCGTGAAGAATGTGTGGCCGAACGGCCTATCTCCAACACGCCGCAGCAGTCGCTTGTGCTGCTGAATGATCCGACATACGTCGAAGCCGCTCGAGTATTTGCCACGAAGTTGATCAAAGACGGTGGGTCGACGGCATCGGACCGGCTGTCACTTGCGTTCCGTACGGCGGTTTCGCGTGAACCGTCTTCGGTGGAAGTCGCGACGTTGACGCAGTTCGCAACACAGCAGTTGTCGCGTTACGGGTCCGATGAAACAGCAGCCAAAGCGCTCGTGGCGACCGGAGAGCATCCTCAGCCTGAAGGCATCCCCGTTTCCGAACTGGCAGCGTGGACGTCCGTGGCACGCGTCATTCTGAATCTGCACGAAACGATTACACGGAATTGAATCATGTTGACTGAACACAGTCTGCTGCAGGCACGGCGATCGTTCCTTGGTAAATCCGCGTGCGGGCTCGGAGTGACCGCTCTGGCATCGCTGATGTCCGAAGACCAGACGCGTGCGGAAGCGGCGCCGGGTGTAATTCCGCGACAGATCGCTCCAAGAGCGAAGCGCGCGATCTTCCTCTACATGGCCGGAGGACCATCACATCTGGAGACGTTCGACTATAAGCCGAAGCTGGCCGAACTGGGCGGGAAACCGATGCCCGAGTCATTCACCAAAGGCCAGCCGATCGCCCAGTTGCAGGGCAAGAAACTGACGTGCATGGCCCCGCAGCATCGATTCCGGAAGTATGGTGAATCGGGACTTGAGATGAGCATGGTGTTCCCGCATCTGGGGGAAGTGGCCGACGAGCTGTGTGTTCTGAATTCGCTGAGAACGGAAGCGATCAACCACGATCCGGCTCACACGTTCATGAATACGGGGACGTCCATCAGCGGGCGTCCGGCCATGGGCTCGTGGCTGATGTACGGACTTGGACGTGAATCGGACGACCTGCCGGGGTTCATTGTGATGACGTCCACGGGCGGCGGTCAGAATCAGCCTATCGCATCGCGGCAATGGCACAGCGGGTTCCTGCCCGGACAGTTTCTGGGCGTACATTTC
>CAYSJO010000397.1:0-2005 GCA_964431285.1 uncultured Planctomycetaceae bacterium | reverse complement strand
GCAGCATCCCGACATCCTGAGTTTTCGGCGCGACGGGACGCCGGTCAACTACTCGGTTAATCGGCCCCACGTGAAGGTTCACTCCTGGGAGCTGAAGCCCGGACATCAGACAATCATCCCATCTGCCCCCATCCAGGTTCTGTCCCATGGTAATTTCGGACTGAATCGTGCGATGACACGACTGACACTGGGACCACACACGCTGTATGCAAGGACTGGTACCAGCGAGTACTGGACGGTCATCGGCGCGGATGGGCTTGGTCACAAAGTTGTCCCTCGGAAAGGCGAGTGGACCGTCTGGCTGTCCATGCCCAGACGTCCGATAACAGTGCTCGCCGAGAAAGTCCCGTTCCGTATTTCGCCTCTGAAAGACCTTCCGGCCGGACACGTGTTGAAGTATGTCCTCGGAAGGCCGCCGTCCTTGAGCACGGGACATACGGAGTGGATTCGGCTGCGGTATGGTCTCGATTTCGCACTCGACAGTTCGCAGGACGCTCATTGGCTGCTGGACTACAGAACGTACAACCGGATAGTTTCGTGGGGACCGATCCCGGCGGCAAAGCTCAGCGAGCTGAAACTGTTCGACCGGATTGAACGGCTCAACAAGCAGTATATGCAGGCGGCATACCACAACAGTCAGATGGAAGGCCGCATCGAAGTACTGGTCCGAAGCGAGAACGTTCTCGCAGAGATGGGGCTGCGGTTTGTTCCCACGATGAAGCTTCCGAATCCGCGGCGGAGCATTCCATCGGATAGCCTGGTGCGGACAATTCGTGATCGCCGAGTCGAGCTTGTGAACATGGGACTGGCGGGACCCATGCAGCGGGCGTTGGACATCCTCGCGGCTGACGATGCTCCCATGCCGGACGACTCGCAGTTCAAAGTCGTTTCGTCCAAAACAACTCCACCCGACCTGCAAAAGAAATCATGGGGACCAACAAACGATGGACTTCAGGCCGCGGCGTTGATGCCCGGCTCAATCTCCGCACAGAAGACGGAGGCCGTTCGACTGTTTATTCGCAATGTCAGCGATCGAGATGTGCGGCTGGCCGTCAGGAATCGAACGGGATATGACCACGCCACTGCTCGCGGTGTCAACGGAGACCGACTCACCACTGTCAGGCCGTATGTCTACCCGACGGCTCTCGCCAGTGTGATCTCGCCTGAATTGAATCCAGGACAGAGCACCCAGAACCCACGGACAGCGACCTTGCAGAAAGTACTGCTGAAGCCGGGCGCCGTCATGGAACTCGCGACAAAAACTCGCTTAAGTTTTCACATGCGCGAAAAAGGAACGCGTTCCTTCATCGGGCTGACCCAGGAAACTGGAAAACCAGCCGTGACTCACATCAGCGCAACACCAATGATCGCACGAGTGACGCGGCACCTGCACACAGCCAATGGGGCAATTCACTCAAAAGACCTGAAGCAACGCCTCTGGCCGGCGAAAGGGTCTTGGAGCGGTATTCTGACGACTGCTCCCACAGAAGTTCGACTACGTCCCTGATCGCACCTTAACCGTACGTTTTCAGCGCGGACCAATGCTCAGCAAACGCGACAAATGCGGATTGAACTCGAACAGAGAGAAGACATGACTCGATCGAACTTCCGCGTCCTAGGCACGGTGTTGGCAGTTGCTGTCAATTTCACGGTTGCCGGCATCGGTGCCTCCGGTAGCGATCCAGCCTCACTGTCTGCCAATACCTGGACAAAGGCCGAGATCGATTTTGACAAGACTCTCAAGGACTATCTCGGTGACCGTAAAGGGCGGTGGTCGCAGACAGATGGATATAGCGACAATGTCTACCACTCCACGAATGGCAGCGTTCTGATTCGCACTGGCATTGATTGCGACGAGTTGGAGCTGTCGCCTGGCTTCTACACAAATGCCACCGTCGAGTGGAAACTGGCTGGTAATACCGCCCGTGTCGTGGAAGTAGCAAACTGGGGAGGCAGATCTTACGGCGGCGGACGTCTACTCCCGGCGTGCAAGCAACACAAAACG
>CAYSJO010000396.1:0-3039 GCA_964431285.1 uncultured Planctomycetaceae bacterium | reverse complement strand
GACTTCGCCACCGACCCCGTCTCGATCCACAGTTCCCGCTGCTTCTCAGTGTTTCGCCGCCGCAACGACATCGTCATACTCCATTCAGAAAACGAACACACGTAGAATAATCATTCCCCGTTACACGGCCAGGTTCTTCATCGGGCTGCCAATGCCTGTGTGGAGGATTAGCGTCACTTAGCGCAGGTCAGTGTTCCGTCTTTCCTCGACTGCTGGACGTATTGATAGAGGCGATGCATGAGAAAATCTGTCGTGCCATTACTCGTCGTCTGCCTCCTGCCGGCTGACCTTCATGAAGTGTCTTCAGTGCGGGCGGCAGACACTTCGGACGGTGAATTGACATTCGAAAAAAGCATCCTGCCGATCGTCAAGGCAAAGTGCATTCGCTGCCACGCTGGTGTCGAACCCAAAGCCGGTCTGAATCTGACGAGTCCATCGTCCTTGCTGACGGGTGGAAAATCGGGCGCTGCCATTCGAATTCGAGCGGCCGAGTTCAGTCTGCTGTATGAGAAGGTCAGTTCCGGTGCGATGCCTCCTGTAGGGCAGAAGCTGACGGCCAAGGAAAAGGCACTCATACGCAAGTGGATTAACGCCGGTGCCAGTGGCGTCAGTAACCCCGATACTGTGGACCGATCCGACGACGTCAGCGCGGTGGAACTGTGGTCGTTCCAGCCACCCCAGCGACCGCCTGTTCCCGTGCCGACATCCCGTGACCGAATCAGGAATTCGATCGATGCTTTCGTGCTCAAACGTCTGGATGAGCATGGTCTGTCGCTGGCACGCGATGCGGATCGACTGGTTCTGCTGCGTCGGGCGTCGTTCGATCTGATTGGACTTCCGCCGTCGCCCGACGAGGTCGAGCGATTCGACAATGATCAAAGCCCTGACGCATATGCCCGCATGATCGATCGACTGCTGGCGAGTCCCCACTACGGTGAACGCTGGGCCCGACACTGGCTGGATGTCGCCGGCTACACGGAATCCGCCGGCATACTCAATGAAGACCGACGCCTGGCCCTCCCGTGGCGATATCGAGATTACGTGATTCGCGCCTTCAACAGCGACAAGCCGTACGACCGCTTTCTGTTGGAGCAGATTGCTGGTGACGAACTGACCGACTATTGGACTGCGTACGAAAACATGGAGCGACTTCCCGAGGAAGTGATTGAGGGGATCACCGCAACGGGCTTTCTGCGCACGGCCGCTGATCCGAGTCGTCCGGACTTCAAGACAATCAAGAACGCGGCCTCGCAGTACTTCTATCCAACCCTGTTCGACACTCTGCAGATTGTGTGCTCGTCGACAATGGGACTGACGGTGCAATGTGCCCGTTGTCACAGCCACAAGTTCGATCCGATTCCGCAGGTTGACTACTACCGCATGCAGGCCGTTCTGACGACGGCGTATCGACCGGACAACTGGATCCCGCAGATGAATCGCCGGTTGCCAGTCGCCACGAAGCAGCAGCAGGCCGACGCCGCAAAGCGCAACGCTGAAGTAGACACCAATGTGAAGAAACTGAAAGCCGAACTGGCCAACGCGAAGTCGAAGTTCACGAAACGCCTGTTCGACGATCGCCTGGCCGCAATCCCCTCAGAGATTCGCGAGGACGTCCGTGTTGCACTCGACGCCGCGAAGGACGCTCGGACGGACGTGCAGAAGTACCTGGTCGGAAAGTTTGAGAAGAACCTGCGTCCGCAAGCTAAGGAACTGGACGCGGCGATCGCGGCATATGCGGAGTACAAGGCGGCCGCACGTGACCTGAACGGAAAAGTGGCGGCCGAAGAACGTCGACGCATCGTGTTTGACGAGGTCCGTGCTCTCTATGACCAGCCCGGTGATGTGACGACTCCAGTGCTGCTGCGGGGAGATGCGCTGACTCCCGGACCACTCGTCGAACCGGGAGTCATCTCAACACTCGAAACGCCGCAGCCGTTCGAATGGTCGGCTCCCCCTGACGACGCGAAGACCAGCGGACGTCGACTGGCATTTGCCCGCTGGCTGACTCAGCCAGAACATCCGCTCACAGCTCGCGTGATGGTCAACCGCATCTGGATGCATCACTTCGGAACCGGCATTGTCGACACGCCGGACGACTTTGGTGTGTCGGGATCATCTCCATCACATCCAGAACTGCTGGACTGGCTGGCAACGGAATTCGTACGCGGCGGGTGGAGTATCAAGCACATGCATCGGCTGATTCTGACATCCAGCACATGGCGGCAGACCTCACGGGTCGATGCTCAGCACCGCGAAGCCGCAATGAAAGTTGATCCAGACAATTGCTTATTGTGGCGTCAGACGATGCGACGGCTGGAAGCTGAACCTCTTCGTGATGCGTTTCTCGTGACATCCGGAACATTCAGCACACCGATGTTTGGCGTATCACAGACCGTCGCCCGTCAGAAGGACGGTGAGGTCATCATCTCGGACAATCAGGGCCGCAACCGACGTTCCATCTATGCCATGATTCTGCGGCTGAATCCTGAGACGATGCTGGAGGTGTTTGATCAGCCGACGATCTCGGTCAACTGTACGCAACGAAGCACGTCGACCGTGTCGACACAGGCACTGACGTTGCTCAACAGCGACGCGATGGTTCGTGCGGCCGCTGCGTTTGCGGAACGCGTTGTTGACGAGCGATCAGACGCCCCAATCGAGCATGCAGTTCTGGCTGCGTTTTCAAGAACGGCGACGGATGTTGAACGAAAGGTGCTCGGAAACTTTCTTGCAGAGCAGACACACAGATACCTCAAGCAGCCGAATACCGATACAGCATCGGCCCGAAAGAAGGCGCTCGCGGACCTGTGTCATATGCTGATGAGTACCAATGAATTCGCGTATGTGGATTAAAGGTGTCACCCGATGAGTCGATCTGGATTTGTTTCCCGTCGTAACGCGTTGCGCCAGCTTGGATCTGGATTTGGAGGACTGGCGCTGAACACTCTGCTGAGTGAATCCGCAGGCGCGTCGTCAGCACAAACATCGGCTTCGCATTTTCAGCCGCGAGCAAAGGCCGTGATCCAGCTCTACATGCAT
>CAYSJO010000395.1:0-1889 GCA_964431285.1 uncultured Planctomycetaceae bacterium | reverse complement strand
CGGTCGTTCCCTGATGATCGATCAAAGGCTTTCTCGGCCTGGGTGAGCACCTGATTGCCCCAGTTATGGATCAATCAGGTGCAGGCAGAATTCCTCGGCCAGTTCCGAGACGGGTTCTTTTCCCTGCAGATGTCGTCTGACGATCTGAGCTTTCTGTTCGGCAGAAAAGTGAAGACGTGTTCGTTGAGTCATTGCATCTATCTCAAGTCAGGTCATGCTAACCCGACCAGACACCGATTCCAGTTCCAACTGAACCGCTACAGTCCTTCTGTCCAAGAGCCACCGCTTGCTAAGAATCGCGACTCAAATGCACGATGTTGAGAATTGCAAGAGGTCTAATTCAGCAATTCCTTCATCGCACCGTGCTGGCTGGGATCCTCTTTGTTCGACCCCGCGAGATTAAAGTGTTCGCGAGGTGCACCGGCGGCGTGCAATAGAGTGCAATACAGCGAGTTAATCGTGTGATTTGTTGGTGCCGCGCTGCCGTGGTAATTCCACTCGCCCAATGTGCCTCGTTCTTTCATTGGGTATGCCACCAGGCGTCCCATCTTCAGACGACCTCCCAGGTTTCCGACCAGTACGAACGGCCAGGTTTCGCCACCCGTGTGCTGTCGATTTGCACTATCGCTGGTGAACACGAGCAATGTGTTGTCCAGCATCGTGCCGTTGCCTTCCGGAGTCGATTCGAGCTTCTTCATCAGGCCTGCTGTCTGTTAGGCGATGAACCGACGTACTCGCGCGAGGATCTGGTCTCCCATGAGGTTCAAAGTCTGAGCGGAAGCATGGGCGTCTCGATTCGTGTTGCGGGAAGCCGCGCGAAGTCTGGATGTTGACTATATCGTCCGCCCAAGGCACTAACAGTCCGTTCAAGAAAGTGAATTGAGTAGGCCGGATCAAGCGAAGCGCCGCTCCGGCAGTCTGGAATCGACACAGATGCCGGAACATCGTCGCTTCGCTCCTCGGTCCGGCCTACGAAAGAGAGATCCTGGAGGCGTTGTCAGATCAGGGTCCACACTCGCCAGAATGTGGACACTCGCTTCGCAGCCGCTCGCCTTAAGCATGGGCAACAGCAGGCGTTGTACGGCGGAATCGTTTGCGAAGACTTCCGGCCGCCATAGCCAGTAACAGCATCAGTCCAGTGGACGGCTCAGGAACGGCTGGCGTGGTGGACGGCGCCAGTGTTCCTGACAGGTTAAAAGCCAGGTCGACATTGTCCGTCGTCCCCCATGTGGGATTCTCTTCGTTGGAGTCGGAGCGACTCTCGTTACCTTTAATGCCAGCCGTTTCCACCCAGAAAATGCTGTCCAGATCGCCGGCCGATCCGATCGTGCCTTCGCGTAACTGCAGCCAGTAAGTTCCAGGATCCAGCATGACACCACCCAGATCGACGTCCAACTGAAAGATGTTGAGGTTCGTCACCTGGCTTCCCGTATTCACGGTAGTGATGCTGTTGTCGAAGCCCTGGCTCAGGATCGCACCGGGAATCCCATTGTCGTTGCTGTGGAAAGCGAATCCGATCGTCCCGTCGAACCCTCCAAACGTGGATGTACTATTCTGGCTGAATGCCCAGAACTGCGGCGAATCGAGTGTTGCCGCCGACGTCAGTGTGAAATCGTCAGCAATGGTGCGTCTGCTGATGTTCCTCGTGTTGGCACCGTCAAATGTTCCATTGTCATAGATGACTGCTGCGTGGACCGGTCGCGTTACGAGAATTCCAATCAGAATTGCCGGAGCGATCAGTCCTGGTTTCGCAGTCATGTCTCATGACTGGTTCTCGTGGTCTTCACTGCCTGCCTCTACGCCGAATCCAGCTTGGTCTCATGACGAAAATTGTCCAGACTCCGTAAACGGGTGATCGCCTGAAACGGAGGTTTCCAACTGCAGTTTCC
>CAYSJO010000394.1:0-7912 GCA_964431285.1 uncultured Planctomycetaceae bacterium | reverse complement strand
GGTGGAACGGAGGAGAAGGCTGAGGCGTAGCCGAAGACTTCTCCGGAGTGGAAGCAGCCCAGCGGGCCGCGAACTCGACCGGGGTCAGATATTCGAGGGAACTGTGTGGTCGGTTGTGGTTGTAGTCATGTTGCCACAGGGTGCTCAGGCGACGCGCTGCGACCAGACTCTCGAACTCTTCTATGGCCAGGAACTCATCACGTAACCGGCTGTGGAGACTCTCAGCGTATCCATTCTCCCAGGGAGAGCCCGGCTCGATAAACAGCGTCTCCACAGACACACGGCTCAGCCAGCCGCGCAGGTTCTTTGCAATGAACTCCGGACCGTTGTCGCTGCGGATGCACATCGGGACTCCACGCATCGAGAACCGCTCCGCCAGCGTGTCGATCACATCCTCACTGGTGATGCTGCGGGCGACCTTCAACGTCAGGCACTCCCGCGTGAACTCATCCACGATGGACAGCCACTTCAAAGACGTACCGCCAATCGTGTGATCAAACACGAGGTCCCAGCACCACACGGCATCAGGACCATTCGACCGCTGCCCTGGATGGAGTCCATGCGGGTGTGGGGGGACCAGCCGGACAGCAAAGAGCCGTCGAGCAAGGCAGCCACACGGATGGCGATCCTCTTTTCCGGCTGTGGCTATCATTCCGCAGAGTGGTGGGCCAGAGGACAGGGCCCGGACATGCAGCTCGGAAAAGTGCTCCACCCCTTGAATGACTTCCGCGACCGAATGGTCTTCGTTAATGGCCTGTACAACGCGGAAGCTCTCAAAGGAAATATCCACAGTTCTCAGACGGGAAATCTCCTCTCAGGTGCACCGCTTGCTGCCGGCGGCACAATCAAGTCCGGCACGAGTATCGATCAGGTCGTTGCCCAGCGAATCGGGCATCAGACGAAGCTGCCGAGTCTTGTGCTGGTATGCGAGAAGGCGAATCCTTCTGTCCACAAAAACTATTCGATGTTGTACAGCTCGCACATTTCGTGGAGCAGCCCGACAACGCCGACTCCTCTGGAAGTCTACCCGGCACTCGCATTCGATCAGCTGTTCAAAGACAAATCTCAGAAGGGTGATCGCAGCGTCCTGGATGCCGTGCTCGCGGATGCAAAAGACCTGCGGCGAGGAATCAGCCGACTCGATCAGCAGAAGCTGGACGAATACCTGCATTCGGTCCGCGAGGTCGAACAGCGCATCGACAAAGCCGGACAGAGAGGTGAGCTGCAGGGCTGGCGACCGCCACTTACGAGACCGAATATCCCTCGTCCGGATGACGGCTCTCCGCTGGACATCGTTGAGCACATGAAGCTGATGTGCGACATCCTGGTCCTGTCTTTCCAGACGGACACGACTCGGGTCTGCACGCTGAAGCTCAATAACGATCACGGCACGCTGCGATTTCCGCACATCGGCGTTGACTACATGATCCACCATCTCCTTTCGCACAGCGACACGGACGACTGGTTGAAAGTCAACCCGTTCTTTCTCGAACAGATGGCCTACATCGCCAGACGTCTGGATTCGATCCAGGAGGGGGATCGCACGGCTCTGGATAACTCCATGATCATGCTCTGTTCCAGCATGCGTAACGGTCAACATGATGCATCAAGGCTACCTGTCGTGATGTTGGGCGGCGGCGGTGCGCGGATTAAAGGCGGACAGAACCTTGACTATGCCGGAAACGAGAATCGCCAGATGTGCCGCCTGTTCCTCAGCATGATGAACGTAATGGGCGTGAAACTCGACAAATTCGGCGACGCCACAATGCCGCTGGCCGAAGTGTGACCCGTCTGCCCGTTCCTCAGCCGGCGTCGCAAAACATGGCCAGTCGTCGACAATGCGAGTGATCTTGCCGAACGTCGGCTTGTTCGTTCTTCAGACAGGCGTTTGTCTGAACCAGCGAGACACGGAACCCGGCAGTACCGTGCAGTAGTATTCGGTGCCGACCCTTCGGTTCCACGGACCGAAGCCATCCAACAGGAAGTGCTTGATTGACGGTCTCTCGCTGGCGACGCACTCGAATGGTGCCCAGTGTGGTGCCGGACGATCTGCGTCCTTTTGCCGTGTAATGTTCCATGAGATTGAGGTGAAGCCGTTCGGGCGGCGCGCGGCGTAGTGTTTCGCCGTTTACTCGACGTCGGCTGAAACGACGTGGATGATCGGCACCCAGGAGGCCATCGTGCTGGAGTAACGTGGTGAATGTCTTCCAGCGGTCAGCAACCGTTCCTCGCACAGGTCTATCGTCCGCTATCGCCACACTGTTCGACCACTGCTGGCGATGTCAGTATGCTGGTCTTCATGCGCGTCCTGGCCTGGCATGCTCAACTGCCGTGTTTGTCGTCCGTTTGCTCAGTTCTCGTAGTCGGACGCCATAACTCCAGTCAGCTCTTATCTTGCCCTGGTGGACCGCACGCGTACAACAAGTACAAGCAGTTTCAAAACCCGGCCCAAGCAACTATGCCCATTGATCCGATGGTTGATGCCAAGTCATTCAGGAACTTCGCCATCGAAGTGCTTCGAACTGTCGGAGTTCCGAACGACAAGGCGATCGATACGGTTGAACCGCTTGTCTGGGCCAGTCTGCGAGGAGTCGACACACATGGCATTCGCAATTTCAAGTCGTACTATGTCGACACGGTAGTCGATGGGCGGATCAAATCGAGCGCGCAGTTCGAAGTCGAGTTCGAGACCGCAATGTCTGCGCGATCCGATGGCGACAACGGTCTCGGCCTAGCCGCCGGATGCTGGGGCATGCGACTGGCGATCGAAAAGGCGACGTCGACAGGAATCGGCTTGGTCAGTGTTCGGAATTCCAATCACCTCGGCGCACTGGGCTACTTCTCAGAGCTGGCAGTCGGGCACGACATGATCGGTCTGTGCATGTCAGGTCATCTTTACGCTCGGGGAACGGATCGTGGTATGCCACCCGTATTCAGCCTGCAGCCGATGTTTGGCACGAACCCGCTGAGCGTTGCCATTCCCTGCGGCGACGAACCGACCTATGTGCTGGACATGGCAACGGCCGTCGTGCCAGTAAACCGTGTCGTGAAGGCGAAAGAGGACGGCGAGACGATTCCACTCGGCTGGTGCCTGGACGCTTATGGTCGACCGACGACGGACCCAGGAGCGGCGAAGATTTATCTCCCGTTGGGCAGCACGCGAGAGATGGGCGCTCATAAAGGCTTCGGGCTGGCAATGTTCGTCGAAGTGCTGACGGCACTGTTTTCAGGCGGCTGGTCTGATGCATCCGGCGAGGGTTTCACGCAGGACAAAATCGCCCACTTTTTCGGAGCCGTTCGCATTGATCTGTTCCGCGATCCCTGCGAATTCAGGACCGCGATGGATGCGATGTTGGAGTCGCTTGGCGGAGCGCCGTCCGCGCCGGGCCAGGACCGTGTCTACATGCCGGGCGAGATTGAACACGAAACGGCGGAGCAGCGCCGACGAACCGGAATCCCACTGACCGATCAGGAATTGAGTGATCTGCGAGAGTTGTCATCGACCTATCGCGTGCCGCTCGAATTAATGCTCTGACAAACAGCACTAGCCTAGCCAAAGGAGACCGACGAATCATGTCTCCTGACAGCATTGTAGGCACTGGCGAGTTCCTTTATCGGGCGGATAGTTCGAGCGTTCGCGTGCCTGACGGTGTGGTACCCGGCGAGGCAGTTGGTGTCGCCGTCGATTCGCAGGACCAGCTTTTTGTATTCAATCGCGGCGGCACGCAGCCAGTGATGGTGTTCGACAGCGACGGCGGTTTCGTGCAGATGTGGGGCGAGGGTCAGTTTGTTCGTCCCCACGGCATCTTCATCGGTCCGGATGACAGCGTCTATCTGACCGACGATCAAGACCACACCGTGCGGAAGTTCACGCCGGACGGCCAGTTGTTGATGACGCTGGGCCAGCACGGCGAGGCAAGCCATACGGGGGTCGAGAACTCGAACTACCGTACGATCCAGCGCCCCGGACCACCATTTAACCTGCCGACGAATCTGGCCCTCGCGCCGGACGGCACGATGTATGTCAGCGACGGGTATGGAAACTGCTGCATTCACAGGTTTTCCCCGGATGGTGAATTGTTGCATTCGTGGGGGGCGCCGGGAGACGGGCCTGGCGAGTTTCAGATTCCGCACGGGATCGGCGTCGATTATTCAGGACGCGTTGTCGTGGCCGACCGCGAGAACAGCCGTCTGCAGTGGTTCACGCCGGACGGTGAGTTCGTTGAACAATGGAAGGACGTTGCTCGACCGGACAACGTGTTTTTTGATGAGCATGACAACGTCTACGTCGCCGAACTCGGCTGGCACGCCGGAACGCCTGATCCCCGGCCGGATGAAACGGGTGGGCGCGTCAGCATATTCAGCCGCGATGGATCGCTGCTCACGCGCTGGGGCGGTGGCAGGGATCCGTATGCTGCGGGAGACTTCATCGCGCCGCACGACATCTGGCTCGACTCGCGTGGCAATCTGTATGTCGGCGAAGTGGCGATCTCGGCGGGTGCCGCGCGCGGGCTGGTCAACGAGGATTGCCCGTCGCTGCAGAAGTTTGTCAAACAATGATTGACGGGAGATGTGGGAATGGAACATCGATTTACGCCAACGCACTATTACACAACGTTAGGTCCGCACGAGCCCGTACTTCGTGTCAGCGATGGCGACACGATCATCACTACGACAGTTGACGCGCGGGGATTTGATCATCGCCGTGAACAGGTCACCGAGAGGGGCAACCCGCAGACCGGGCCGTTCTTTGTCGAAGGTGCGGAACCGGGCGATACTCTGGTGGTCGAGCTGAACGAAATCCGACCGAATCGTCGTTACGGATTCTGTGGCTCGTCAGTCGCGCCGAATGTGGTCGATCCCGAATATGTACGTGAGTTGCCACAAGCAGATCTCGCAGAATGGGACATCGATGTCGACGCCGGCACGGCGACGCTTGTTGGACCAGAATCAAAACTCGGGCCGCTCGTGTTGCCGCTCGAACCGATGATCGGTTGTTTTGGCGTCGCGGCAAAACGCGGCCAGGCGATTTCGACCGCGACGTCGGCCGAGCATGGGGGCAACATGGACTATCGAGGATTCGCACGCGGGACGACGGTTTACTTTCCAGTGTACGAACCTGGTGGGCTGTTCTTCCTGGGCGATGGCCACGCCGTGCAGGGCGACGGCGAGATTGTGGGATCGGGAATAGAAATCTCGCTGGACGTGCAGGTGACTTTGCAGGTGTTGAAGGACAAGGAGATCGGATGGCCGCGCGCCGAGAACGACCGCTGGATCATGGCCGTCGGCAACGCTCGTCCGCTCGACCAGGCGACACAACACGCCACGACCGAAATGTTGCGCTGGCTCCAGCAGGATTATGGACTGGATTCGCTCGGGGCAAATCTGTTGCTCGCCCAATGCGTCCGCTACGACCTCGGTAACATTTTCGACCCGGCTTACACGATGGTCTGCAAAATCAACAAACAGTGGTTGCCAAGTTAACTCAACCGCGACCCTGTAGGGTCAAAAAACTCAGCCGAACTGGAAGTCATGTTGGGAGAAGTACGACTCCTTCGGTTCCACGAACCGAAGGCATCCTACGGACGGCGCGGTCCAGCATGGTGCGAGACCATTTGCCGCCTGTCCGCAGTGCAGAGCCCGAGGAAATTGCGACGCTGAAGCTCGACGAGATTGAGGTGAAATCGTACATGGGCAGGCTCGTGAAGGGGTTCCAGCGCCGGGTAGGGCGTAATCGCGGTCTGAGTGTGGTTGGGAAGGCGAAAGACGCTCACGTTGCGCCCCGCGACTCGCAATTGTCGATCGTCGACTGCTCTGTTTCCTGGTCGGACACCTCAACTCCGGTTCATCGCTGGCCTCGGCGTCATCCACTCCCATTGGACCGCGCGGTCCGTGGCGGTTGGGTTGGGATCTGCACAACAATAAACTGCCGCATGCTGCTGTTCCCACTGCTTTGACTCGTTCCAGTCACCACCCGGCCGAAGGCCCCCGGCAATGAAACGTTCGCTGATCGCATTCGCGGGCTTGCTGTTCCTCACCGGCAGGCTCGATGCCGCAGAACTCTTCGGACGCAACACCGAAGTTCCCTTTGCTTACCTGTCGGGCGGCAAGCGTTCGTGGCAGTTGACGGACCAGCCCCTTCGTACGGGCGAGCGGATCACCCACTCGTCAACACCGCCGGACGGGCTGGATGTTCAAGTGGATCGCAACGGCAGACTGACCGTGAAAGCGTCTTCGGACATGCGGGAGAAGTTGGATCTCGACGTTCAACTTCACCGAACGGACGGTACCCGTTCGAAACAGAAGCTGAAACTCCTGCCCGCGCCTCCGGATCGACCCATCACCTATCTTTCCGATCAACTGGACGACCTGATCCGAATCTTCCGCAACCCGGGCACGGGCAAATGGAAGCCGGTGACCCGCGATGCCTTCGATCAGTATTTCCGTCGACTTCAATCGCATGGAGTCCGGCGGCTGATCGTGTGGCCCAGCGCGTTCCCAACCATCAACGACCCAAAGAACTACGGAGCAGATAGCTGGTCGCGGTTTGAGCGGCAGGCCCAGGCGATTCTCGAAAGCGAGGAACTCAATCGTGTTCTCTACGACGATCGCGTCTTCGTGCCCTACGAGTGGCACGGCATGTTGATGCGCTTTCGATTGAATCCGGCCTGGGGCCGCATGTATGCGCAGAGTGCCGCTGATCACGAAATCTCGCTCACCGTCAGCTATCGCCCCTTCGAACACGCGTTGATGAAGTACTACGTCATTCCCGTCTTCAATACCAAAGGCCGCTTTCTCTGGAACTTTCTGCCGGGAGCAAATCCGAAGGCCAACTTCGAGCCACAGAACGTGGCCTTCGCCCATTACCGTAAAATCCTGGAAGCAGGCGGCAAACACGCTCACAGTAAACTACAAAGCGTCACCTTCTCAGTCGTGCCTGAGTCCACCCTGCAGAAACTCTCTCGAAAACATCTTCGTGTGTACGCGGCACAGGTGCCGCCAATCGCCAGGGAATCTTTTGTCCTTCTCCGTGATGACAGCGGCAGTTTCGACGTGGTGCGCTTCGAGAAGATATCCGATCGGGTGGAATCGCAACGAGTTGAACTTCAGGACTGGTCACTCGAGGTTCAGGAAGACGGCTCAATTCAACTCAGCGATCTGAAGCGACGGCACGATCATCGTTACCTGATCGTCAGACGCGGTGAGACTGACGCCTCGTCAATTCAATTTCCGGTGGAACTGCCGGTCGCAGTCCGCTCGACCACCGGCTCACCGGTTGGACGCATCAACGCTTATTGGTCGCTTGCCGACACCAGTGAGGAAAACGCCACTTCTCGTCTCGGAGGCATTACGGCGGCAGGGAGTTATCGGACGGATTTCCAAGCCATCGAAAACAGCTTCCGCGTGGTGCGCCGCAGCGGCAAGCCGCTTCGTCCGCTCGCAGATGATGAGATCGTGATCGACTTCGGCTCCGACTGGTCACCGGAAATGATCGACTACAATCGCGAGGCTGCCCGGCAGCTGGCGATCAACGAAATCAAAACCGCGGTCACCGCGCCTGCCTTTGACGAGATCGTCATCAACACGCGTTCGCACACACAATTGGCCGGCTCGAATGGTGACGGCGACCTCGGTGTCCAGACGATCGGGCATTATCGTCGTCGCCGCAAAAACTATTTCCACCTTGGTATCGATCGCGCTTACGCGCCGCTCTCCGTGGCACAAAGCCCATCCATTCAATCGCTTCTCAAGGACGGGGCAAACGCAGCCATTGCGAAGATCACTGACTGGCAGCCTGGTGAATGGCAGGGCACTTGCCAGAGCGGATCGGCAAATTATCCGTGGCGCTACGCCCGCAATTCGGCGGTCGCTCAGGGCGTGCGGCTTCTGATCCAGGATTTGGAGCAGGAAT
>CAYSJO010000393.1:0-4544 GCA_964431285.1 uncultured Planctomycetaceae bacterium | reverse complement strand
GTCGTTTTCGACACGGAGCTCTCCTGCTGGTGATGCTCGCATGATGCCAGGACATGGCCTGCGCGACCGCATGCTGTCTCGCAGTGTCAACAGCATACTCTCGCCACTTCCCGCTTTACACGTGACACGCGCGTAATCTGCAACGCCGGCAATCAAAGCGGTGGGCTGACAGACAAGTGAATCGGCCTCCCTGAGTTCGCGGTTGGGCCGCCAGCGAAGCGAGAAGGTCGCTCAAGGCTCAGCACCAATGTTGTCCGCTCGGGTAATCTGTGCAGATCGGCTCGTAACCCACGTCAAACGTGAGAGACGGGTCAGCCATTCTTTCTACTCACACCGTTCGTAGTAACCGGACTCGCCCAGCCACCAGCGACTGATACGATTGAGCTCAAATCGCTGGCCCGAGTCCGGCGATCGGTGCGGCGTGATAGACCGGATAAGGCCGTCCGGCGGGATCCTGCCAGTGAGCGTCACGCGGGATGCCCAGCGTCGAGTAAATCGTCGCGGCCAGGTTTTCGGGCGTCTGCGGATCGTTGACGGGATAAGCGCCGATTCGATCGGTCGCTCCAATCACTATCCCGCCCTGCACTCCGCCGCCAGCGAAGAGCATCGACTGAGCCGCTCCCCAGTGATCGCGTCCGGGAAGCTTGTAGACATTCAGTTTCGAGATCTTCGTCGTCCGACCGATCTCGCTGCCGACGATCACCATCGTCGAATCTTTCCGTTGCTGGTGCCGTCGTATCAACAGCAGACGATCAACGGCGAGTACCGCGTTAACGTAATGACGCGTCTATGACGCAGAATGTCGCCGGGATTACAGAAATCCGTTCCGATTCTGAAAAAGTCGAGTCATTGCCGGATTTCAGCACGAGCAGTTGATACCTGCCAGACTTCTGTCTTTCGTCGGGAGGCAGATCTGTGGAGGTCTCTCGCGATCGTCTTAGTCCTGATGCACGGCATCGCTCATTCGTCTTCAGGTTCACTGTGAATCACAAGAATTCCATTCCTGAGTGAATAGCGCATGCCGGGTCCAGCGGTTTCGAGTATCAGCTTCAGAATCACCTCGTGACGCGTGGACTCCGTCCACAATCACCGCGGTGTTTTGTCCTCTGTTTGCTGCTGGAGCAGAGGGCTCTGCACATGGATTCTCTCGCCGCAAAGATCGCTGACGAAGGCCAGCATGTGATCGAGAGGAGTTGCCGCGAATTGATAAACCCAACGCTTCTGCCAGGAAGTACGTGCCTTTTCACTGGCAGTTGTTCCGTCGCTGAAGGGCTCGCCCCGGCTGGCTCGATCACGTTCGTCGGCATACGAAACGAAGGCAATGTCGTCTTCGTAACGTACGGCCAGGCGGTCGCTGACATCCGCAACAACCCGGCGCAGAATTGTGTCAAGGGTGGTACTCTGCGCGAATATTCCCACGGGACGCGTCAATTCCACGCCGGCGTCTCGGAATGCCTGATCGTTTAGAACAATGGGCGTGTCAGCCTGTGAAGCGAGTTTCCCGCACACAACTTCCAGCGGAATGTTGTGGAAATCGGCAACACCCCGCTGCTGGAATGAACCGGGAACTTGTGCGGTTGGGGTTTGACGTGATCCGAAACGGCGTACGCCAGCGATTCGAATACCGCCCACCATGTGCTTCCACCCGTCAGAGGTCGGCAGGCAACTCGCGGCAAGCAGAAGTTCACGGAACTGACCAAGTGGAAAATCGTGATTCAGCAAGAGATCGACGACCATTGATTCGCGTACGAAGTCGTTGGGGCCGACGATTTTGATCATTTCCTCATTCAGACTCTCCAGCGCTTCCTCACCTCCACCGAGTGCCCGCATGCCAAGGTAAATCCACGGTGTTTCTCCGTTTCTTACCTGTTCGACTTTCACATGAATGTTGGGGAGACCCTTCAACTCGGGATGCACAGCCTTCCCGGTCAACTGTAATTCGAAGTCGTGGCCCGCAACAGGCTCGCGCATTTCCTTGTTTTCCCCGTCGTCGCCGAGAAGAACCAGTCTCTCGACACCGTCAATCCGGGCAATGTGTTCGATCAGCGGACGAATTTGATCCCACATCACGTCGTCCTGTGCGAGGACTCGAACGTGTATTCCGGCGTCGCCCAGGCTTCGATGCAGGTCCGTCGACAGTTTTCCCAGAGCCGCTCGTGTCTACTGGAGCCGGAGGAGCGGGGCTGTGTATCTGCGCGTCGATTTGCCGGTCGTGTCTCCGTTTTCGTCAAGCGCAGTGAACCAGATCTGCAGTGGTACGGTCGCCGGCTGGTCTGGCGGTGTGCCGGACGGGGTGACAGGTTCAACTTCAGCAGCAGCTCGTTCGACGTTGAATTCCTGTCGTGTCTGTTGTCGCGGTCCCTCGGCAGATGTGAGCCAGTCTCCGATCGGTCCAGTGGACAAGAACATCACTCCAATCAGCGCGAGACCAATTGCCGCAAGAACGAATCGTTTTCCGATCGACGACCTGGCTGTATCAGATCCGCCTGGCATTCCACTTTGATCTGAGCGTCGCTGATAAAGGAGACGTCGCTGCCAAGCTCGCCAGCCTGCTGGTAGCGTCGTTCGGGCTCTTTCTCCAGTGACCGCTGGACGACGTCATCCAGACGTTGATCAATGGGTGTGCTTCTGGACGGAGGAGCAAAATTCCCTGACGGAAGCTCCCCGGTCAGCATTTCGTAGATGACGACGCCCAGCGAGTAGATGTCCGCTCTGTGATCAACGGAATGCGTTCCTTCCATTTGTTCCGGAGCCATGTACCGCAGTGTGCCCATAACCTGATGAGTACCAGTCAACGCCTTCTCCATGGTCATTGCTCGTATGCGTAAGCGACCGGAGAAGACTCCATTGCCGGCTGCGTTCCGCCAGGCGAGGCAGGTGTTCGCAGATGCGCAGGTCGGGGGTTTGGGTCGCGATCGAAGTGAACTCACCCCGAGCATTATCAGGAGCCAGCGGCTTCATATCGAAGCTCTCATGCTGCGCGAGTCCTCCGCTCAAAAAGACGTAGATCACAGAGCGAATTGTGCCGATGGATTCGCCGCTGTCCTTCGCGGCCGCCTGCCAGCGCAGCACATCGGCCAGCGAAAGGCCCGCTAAGCCAATTCCGCCGACATGCAATGCCGCACGTCGATCCATTCGTGGATGTTGAAATTCGGTCGGCTTCAAAACTCCGTCCTTCGGCTGCAACGCTGATGACCCGTGCCATTAATGTCGCTTGAGCTACCGTAACGTAAACCAGAGTCGCGCTGGGGTGATTGGGCTCCCTGGTGCACATGATTCGTTGTGAAACTGGTTGTGTCGCGGCCTTTCACATAGCACTGCGGTCGGTGGTCGTTTCCCCTGCACTCGATCTGAGCGTATCGATTTGTGATACTGGTGCTCCCCACTGAGTCGCAGATCCCACCGCGAATTCCGCCACGACGTCCCGCCCCCATTGGTTTTCTCCATGATTCAGCGTGCTGCCTCCTTTGCAATCCTTGTGATGTTTGCCAGCGCGGCGGTCAGCCTCGCGGCCGAGGGCACGGCTGCACTGCCGGACTTTGAACATGATGTGCGTCCGATTCTGCAAAAACACTGTGTCGGGTGTCATGGGCCTCGGAAGCAGGAGTCCCGCGTGCGTCTCGACAACCTGTCGACCAATCTGATCGAACACCGCGCCGCCGCTGAGACATGGAATGAAGTTCTCAACGTGCTCCAGGCCGGCGAGATGCCGCCGGAGGACGAGCCGCAACTGACGACGGAACAGCGTCAGACGCTGACGCGATGGATCTCAGAGGCGATTAAGAAGGCCGTTGAGGCCCAACTCAGCACCGGAGGACGCGTCGTACTCAGACGACTGAATCGTGTCGAGTATCAGAACACGATGTTCGACCTGCTTGGTCTTGACATGGACTATGCCCGCGACCTGCCTTCCGACAGCGTGTCGTCCGATGGGTTTCTCAACAACGGACAGTCACTGCAGATGTCGTCACTGCAACTTGAGTATTACCTCGAAACGGCCCGGCGTGCCCTTGACCGCGTCATCGTCAGCGGACCGGCACCTCAGGTGTACAAGTACGAATTCACGAAGAGCAACGTCGGAGGCTGGCTGGGCAATGTGGATCGAAAAAACCGCCTGCAGCGCAATCAGTCCTTTCTGGCGACGATAAAGAAGGACTATCCGGAAGAGGGCGCGTTCCTGGTTCGGGTGAAACTGTCTGCCGAATTGCGTCCGGACACGGGTTTTCCTTTGCTGGAATTGTCTGTTGGATACCGGCCAGACACGAAAATCCTCTTCCATCCGGCGGGCGTCGTTGAAATCACATCGCCGGACGAGCAGATCTTCGAGTTCCGCGGTCGACTGGAGAATCATCCACTTCCCGTGCGCGGGCAGGGCAAGTTTCCAGGACTGGTCGTGCGTGCCCGGAATGTCTTTGACGATGGCTCGCCGAAGGCGAAGAAAGAGAAGAAAAAGGGTTACCCCGACGAGCCGCACCTGTCGGCGATCAACATTCAATCCGTTGAGTTTCACGCTCCGTACTTCGACGAGTGGCCGCCAGCACTCC
>CAYSJO010000392.1:0-9002 GCA_964431285.1 uncultured Planctomycetaceae bacterium | reverse complement strand
GTCGCTGAGTTCGACGACGAGTTCACCGTTCTCCGTATCCCAGATCCGTACGGACGAGCCGTCATCAGACCCATCTTCGTCTTTGCGGTCACTGCCGGTGATCAGCCATCTGCCGTCGCTCGTGATCGTCAGGGCTGCGTTACGACCGGTACCTTTCAATACTCGGAGCTGTGTTCCCTCAAGGATATCCCACAGCACGGTGGTATTGTCGGCGGCGCTTGTTGCCATTGTCCGGCCGTTCGGAAACAGCACGGCGGATGACACGAGGAACGCGTGACCTTCAGACAGGGATTTGCCCTGATCACCCGACGAGACGTTCCAGATTCGGGCCGTACTGTCCTGGCTGGCTGTCACGACCTGCTTTCCATTCTGCGAGAATTCCGCGGACAACACTGAGTTAGTATGTCCGTTGAGCAACTGGCTCTGCAGGACTCGGATTTCCGCGTACTGGTCAATATCCCACTTCTTGATGCGATGGTCGGCACTCGCCGACAGGATGACGCCGTCATCCTTATCAAACGTCACGTCACGGATTGCACCGTCGTGGCCACGGAACCGCATCAGCATCTGTCCCTGCAAGGGCGAGTCGTCTGTTGCCGGTTGTGCTTCGACATTCCACAGGCCAACTGTATTGTCCATGCTGGCACTGACGATTCGCTGCCCGTCATGGGAAAACTTGACCGATTGAATCGGACCATCGTGTCCATCAAACGGCAGAAACTTCTGTGGCGCTTCGACCACGCCACCTGGGGAGTTCAGTTTATCGAAGCGGTAATCAAGGACATCCGTTCGTTTCCACATCATCACACGTCGGTCATAGCCACCGGTTGCAACGTGCAGGCTGTCGGGCGCGAATGCCACCGCATACACCGCACCGTCATGTCCGGTGAAGGGGGGATTCGGAACGCCAGTCGCCGCATCCCACACGATGGCCGTCCCGTCCTGACTGGCAGTGACGATCCATTTGTCATCGGGTGAAAACGCCGCGTCCCAGACCCAGTTACTGTGACTCGCCAGCAAATGAATCCGTGTCCCGCTTTCGACGTCCCACACTCGCGCGGAGCCGTCTTCGGACGCGGTCAGCAGCTTCGAACCATCCCGCGAGAATTCCACGCTGAGTACTGGCGCCGCGTGTGCGTCTGCGCCAGTGCTGAATGAGCGGTCCTCGCGTTGCCCGGTTTCAACGTTCCACAACTGAACGAATCCGCTCTCGATGTCGTCGCTGCCCGTTGCGATGTACTTTCCATTGGCTGACCAGGCGACCGAGTAAACCCGCTGGCCTGCGTGGACCAGTCGCGCGTTCTCCAGTCGCAACCCATCCTCAACGTCAGGGTCATCTGCCGGTTTCCCGGTTTCGTTGTCCCAGATGACGGCTTCACCGTTCAAGCCGCCGGTCACAAATCGCCGGCCATCAGGTGACAGGACGATCGAGTCGACGGGAGCTTTGTTGTCAAACGTATCGATGCTGAGGGTACACAGGTGCATCAGCCGTCCCCACTCCCAGTTGAGCAGTTCCGGTGAGTCTTGGCGGACACGCTCAAGAATCTCCCGCGCTGAATCGAATTCGTTCTCACGAATCTTCGCGTCCGCCAGGCCGATTTCCGCGATGTAAGCGTTGGCAATCGCGATTTTCTCCTGCCGTCTCGCTTCGTCGGCGTTCGCGACTGCAATTTTTTCTTGCTCCACAGCCTTCATTTCGTTCTCTACAGCAATGCCCTTCTGCTTGACCGCCTCAGCCTGCTGCCGCTCGGCTTCCTTTCTGTTTTCCACGGCCAGCAATTGCTCGATAAAGGCGATCGCACTTTCGTTCTGTGCAATGCGTCCCTGTCGGAGCGCTTCTTTTTCATTTGTTTCAGCCAACATCTGTGCCGCAACCGCTGCCGCTTTCTGTTTGGCCTCCGCCATACGCGCAAGATCCGCTTCCTCCTTCTGCCGTTCGGCTTCGTTTCTGTTTTCCACCGCCAATAATTGCTCGATAAAGGCGATCGCACTTTCGTTCCGGGCGATCCGTCCTTGACGTAGGGCTTCCTCTTTTTGTTTGGCTTCAGCTTCTTTGGCTTTCTCAGCGGCCTCCTTTTCCATAACCGCGATTAAACGCTGTTCCTCTTCTGCTTCTTTGGCCTCCACCGCCAATATCCGTTGTTTCTCGGCCTCCTCGAAGTTCGCCTGAGCGACCTTTGTCTGCTCCTTCGCAATCCCCTCTTGCGTTTTCGCGATGCCCTCCTGCCTGACCGCCTCGGCTTTTTCCTTCTTGGCGATCTTCGTTTGCTCGACAGCAATCGCTTTTTGAGCCGTTGCTTCAAACGCCGCATAGACAGCGACGACGGCCAATACCGAGACCACACTCAAAGCCACCGCTCCACCCTTGATCATCAGACGGCGACGGCGTTCGCTCTGGCGCTCGGCTGCTTCGGTCGCCTTTTTTGACAGTTCCAGTTCACGTTCGCGGGCTTCAACGACGTCCTTGGTAGCCTGCAGTTCGTCGTACACCTCCTTGTGCTCGGGGATGCTGACATCCAGCAGACCCAATCCCAGGTCGAAGTCTCCCCGCTTCTTCGCACACTTCGCGTATTCCAGGCGTGTTTCCTGCAGGCCGTTCTTTGCGTTCTGGTTCGTGCCCCACATCTCGATGGCCTGTTCGAAGCCGAATCGGGCGCGCGAGAACTGATCATATTCCTGAGACTCAACCGCTTCATCCAGGTCGTCCAGTGCAGCCACGGTCAGAGTTACACTCTCCGTGTGCGACTCGTGCTCGCGCAGTGCCGCCTGCATTTCGTCGACGCTCTGATAGCGTTCCTCCGGCTTCGTCGCCATCGACTTCCGAGCGATCTTCATCAGTTCGCCAGTAGGGTCGTTACGTTCGACTTCTTCTTCATCAACATCGCGGATCAGGTTCTTGGCCGCGGACATCAGACATTTCATGGCGTTCCTGCCGGCGTGCGGCGGTCGACCTGAAATGATCTCAAACAGCATCGCGCCCAGCAGATAGATGTCGCTGGTGGGGCCAATCTTGGAGATCGGGCCTGTGGCCATATCCGGCGCCATGTACGCCGGTGTGCCACCCATGCTTGTGCTTTCAGTAATGCTCGACGACTTCCGAAAGTCCTTCGTCGAAAACGCCAGTCCCCAGTCCATGACCAGGACTTCGTTGAACGCGCCCAGCATGATGTTTTCGGGTTTCAGATCGCGATGGATCACACCGCGCGCGTGAGCAAACGCAATCGCGTCTGCACAGCGCGACAGAATGTCCAGCTGCTTGTCCCGATACTCACTGCGCATCTCACGACGAACAAGGTCGACACGCGGCTCCGTGGGAGCCTCAATGTTCATCTCTTCCATGACCTGGCGAATGTTCTGATTCGCATCCACCAGCCGCTTCAACTGACTTGGGGAGCATTCAGGGAACAGGCAGCTCAACGCCCACGTCCGACCGTGCTCGTACCATTCGCAGTCGTCAAGTTGCTTGTCACCTTTGCGGACTTTCCGCAGATCACGCTGACTGACCCCCAGTTCGTCGAGTGTGTCGAATGCCAGACACTCGAACTCTTCCTTGAGCACGTCCTGCCACGGGAGACCTTCGACTTTCTTCATCGCGTAGAACAGCGCCTGATCCGACCCTCGGCCGACATCGTAAATCGGGACAATATTCGGGTGCGAAAGGTCGCCGGTGACGACGGCTTCACTCAGGAACTTGCCCTGCTGTTCTTTGTCTTTCGCCGTTTTCGCCTTGAGCATCTTCAAGGCGACTTCACGGTTGATTGACGTCTGTCGTGCCGTATACACGACGCCCATGCCACCTTCACCGAGTTTCTTCAGCAGCTCGTATTCGGGTTCATCCGGCTCTGGCGGCCGACGCCCTTTGTTGTATTCCTTGATGTGTCGTGTGCTCAGCGGGCGTTCGCTGATGACCAGCGAATCTGTTCCCTTCTTTGCCTTCTGCTTGCGAGCCCGGGCCTTAGACTCAGGGGCCTCGTTACCCCATGCATCGGCCATTGTCTGCTGGTCGCCAGCCATCAAGTCACTGTCCGCAAGTGTCTGCATGAAGTCGGCTGGATTGGCATCCGACTGAGTGGCCTGGCCGATAACACTGGCGTCATCATTGAATGCTGACGGATCCGACTGAACAGTTTCATTGAAACTGTCTTCGTCCCCGTCGCTGAATTCGGCGGTCATGTTGCCAAAGGATTCGTCGGTCTGGACGGTCTGCGCGAAGCTGTCTTCATCCTCGTCCCCGAACTGCGCAGTCATGCCACCGGCGGAGGCGTCGTCCATCTCAATAGTGCCGTCGTAACTGGCGTCATCGTCCTCCGTGAACTGACCCGCCATGTCGTCAACAGATGCGTCCTCCATATCGATCGTGCCGTCAAAGCTGGCGTCGTCGTCGACCGAAAACTGCGATGTCATCATGCCGCCAATAGCGGAGTCGTCGTCCATCTGGACGGTTTGATCGAAGCTCTCGTCGTCGTCTGAATCATCCGGACCTGCCATCTGGTGGTCGGTGAAGGTCTGGCTTGAGCCGTCGTCTGCGAACGAGCCGTCTGCACTTGGCTGGTCAAATGCACTCAATCCTTCACCGGACCAGTCCCCGCCCGATTGCACCGTTCCGAAACTGTTGTCATCAGCCGACAGGTCCTCGTCACTTGCGCCGGATGCATCTGATTGACTCGCATCGGAAAACCCACGATCGGCATCACTTCCCGATGGGCGGCCACCTGAAGAGTTCTGATCAAAGACACTCAGCCCGTCGGCGGACCAGTCCTCTCCCGTCGCAGCGTTTTCATCGAAGCTGCCGTCATCCGAGTTTCCCTCAACTTGAGTCTGTCTGCTGTCACTCGTTGGCGTGTCAGCAGACATGTCGGAAGAGTTGTCCCACGCGTCTTCGACGGTCTCCCCAAAGCTATCGTCGTCGTCGTCCGCAGCTGCGGGCCTGGGCTGCCCACTGTCCAATGCACTCAGCCCTTCGGACCACTCGTCAGAAACAGCCGGTTTCGAGGGAGCGTCCAATACGTCCGACCTGGACATCGCCGCACCGTCTTCGCCAGCATCGGTGTCGCCCTCGTCAAAGCAAGCGTCCTCGCTGGACGTGACAGCAGTTCCCAAGTCAGTCGGCATTTCGGAGACAGTTTGGACATTGTAGGCCGAGTCATCGTCATCCAGAGGTTCGCTGGGCGTCTGCAGTTGTTTCACCGAACGCGCCTGGTCCACCAGTCGGCCAAGCACGCCAGGTTCTGGACTCTCCAGTTGTCCGAGTCGGAAAAACAGCGTCTCTGGTAATTGATCGGTGGGTGGCTCCTCCACCAGTTTGGACAGCTGGCCAAAGTCGATTTTGCTTAATGTCTCAGAAGCATCCGCGGGGGCATCCAGAACTGCGGACAACGCACAGTACGACATGCTGGTCATTGATCGAACCAACTCTTCGGGCATCTTGACGACGGTCCCCAACACATCCGGATCGATAGTCGTCAGAGATGCCAGCGAGGTCATCGGTAAATTGGCCAAAGAATCGGCCGCCTGCTCCGACAGCTCACCCAATGTTGCCAACAAGTCTGGAGAGACTTCAGCGACGGTCGCACTGGCATCATCTGTTGACTCACCCGAAGCGGAAAGAGCCTCCGGAAGCTGGCGGAGTAGTTCCGGGGGCAGCTCGAACAGGCAATCGACCACTTCCGGCGGAAGGGAAGATAGCGTCTGGATCATGTCCGTCGGCACGTTCTTGAGCTGCGCCAGGGGAGCGCAGTGATCTTTCGCGAGCCGCATGATTTGCCTGAGGGCTTCTGCGTCCAGCCCTTCTTCGCGATTTCCACACAGTCGTCCCAGCCAATCCAGCACCGGAAACGGCAATGCAGCCAGGCTGCTGAGAGTTTCCAACGGTAAACGGGTCAGACTCTGGCGAGTCTCGGGTGCCAGTTGCGAAAGGCGGCCAATGAAATCCGCCGGTAGGTCATGCAGAAGGACCAGAACGTCCTCAGGCAACTCGCTCAGCGTTTGAATGATCTCATCCTGCAGAGGATCTGGATTTCGATTGCTGTTGTGTTCAGTCGTCATGGCCTGCAATCCCCATTGTTCGTTCGCGTGTCCACCCGCATTATCAGTGCTGGCCGGATCCGATCAATCTTTATCGACCGGAAGTCGATGCCAGGCGGCATCACTCGCAGCCAACATCTCGTTACACTTCCGCCAGCTCATCCAAATCGGTCAGACCCCGGTAACTCCCCAATCCCCTTCAGTTGATTCAATCCGCTTGAAGCTCTTCGGAGTCAGTCTGTCGTATCCCGTTCGTCAGAACGCCGCTTCACACAGTCCGCCACCCGGCGCAACGGGGAACGCCACTCAGGCATACCCATCATCCAGCTCCGGATCACTCAATGATGAATTCTCACGTGGCCACCGATTGCTCCGCGACTGGAATCCTGAATTGAGGAGCGATCGACGACATTCACTTCTCCATTGATCTTAACGCGGGAGACGCCTGGAGTCGGCCTTCTCCTGCTGATTCTCTTCCCATCGTGCCATCGTTTCGTCCACGCGTTCCTTCCAGCGACCTTGGCGCAGTTTTGCCAGGATCGCACCACCCGCCAGCAACGCGCTGGTCGCCAGTGGATGAGCAGTCCCTTCCGCAGCCTGCTCGGTCGCTGCCATTTCGTCGCCGTCCATGGAAGCGCCGGTCACGTCCATCGCCTGAGCCGAGTCAGTCAGCGATTCCTCAGCCGTCTGTCCCCACCTGGCCCAGGCTGCATCAAACGGCTCCTGATGAGTCGGGTTGAATTCCGCGGCGGCAGTTGTCCTGACCGACGGACCGTTCAACGGGGACCGATCAATCGAATCAGCGCCGTACGCAGCCGCTCCGGCTTGTCCATCCTGCAGTTCTGAGTCCTCACAGGAATCCGCAGCTTCGTCTGTCGGCGCCTGTTCCTCGACAGCAGGACGATTTTCGCCCGGTGTACCATTTTGATCGTTCGAGTTGTCGTCCGCCGGACGCCCGTCTCGAATGATAACTTCCATGATTCGCCGCAGTTCCTGCTGACCAGCCTCACGCAGGAAAATCCCGTATCGACCGTCCGGCAACCGCTGGAACACGCGACGCGGCAAATCGTCCAGCACGTCTTCCTTCAGATCCACCGTGGTCGTAATGATCACAATGTCGTACCCGCCGGACAGATTTCGCTTCAATTCGAGCTGCCGAACCTTGTCTTCTTTTCCCGGTTCTCCCTCAATTTGACCGTCGAAGCCTCCGAACGAATTGACGCGCAGTTCTACCCGTTCCTCATCTACCTGGAATCGTTCGGCGACCAGCTTTGTCAGCTCAGCCAGAAGTTCCATTGGGTCAGTCAGCTTGCTGGCAACAGTCAGTCCCGTCGGTCGCAGTACCCGCAGCACGACGACGCGTTCTTCCGTCTGCTGCTCATCGGCCTGACTGGCCACGATGGAAACGCCGACCTCTTCCTGCTGCACTCCCTCACCAATCGCGAAGGCCTCGATCGTGGTCGATGTCTCGGGGAATGCGAGGGCCGGCACGTCAGATGTGAACACAAAAATGGCCACGACGGACGCAGTAATTGGCGGCACTTCCACAACCGACAGATCGAAGACCACGGGAGTCACATTGGTTGTCTGGAATCCAAACTCTCCGGCTCGCCGGACCTCATCCTGTGTTGGGGACGTTCCCGCAAGCTCCGCTTCCCCCGTTACCACCTGCTCAAACTGAAAATCGACGATGGCAGGTTCGCCGCCCGTGAGATCGTTGGGCTGGACTAAGAGGTCCACGTTAAGCAAATTGAAACTTGGCTCTACAATACCCTCAATCAGCGCGCCCGGCTCGGTGGGACCACGCAACGTGTCGATCCGAGCCCCCAGCCCAGTGCTCGTTTGCCCAAGCTGCGGGAATTCTTCAACCTGCTCGGATGTGGCCGCCAGTGCTAGGGGTTCCGCAAAAATTTCGTTGAGCAGGAACTGACGATTTAACAAATTGTTGCTCACGAGCGAACCGGGTTCGATGGGTATCGGCATCCCGCTGAGGTCGACGGCCATCGGCGTCCCGGATGTGTCTTCAGGGAAGAATTCAAGCAGCTGATTTACAGGTACCAATGGTGCATTTGGATTCGGCTCGTTGCTGGTCGTCCCCGGTGGAGTGGGGTCGAGAATCGTGTCGAACACATCGACGGCAACGATGTTCGGGTCAGCTTGAACGAACACGCGGATCAGAATCGGATCAGCTGGATCATTTGGGTTCGGCAGATTCCCCGGATCGTAGAAGTGTTCGAACTGGAATGTTCGAGCCGTATTGCGGTCGGTGTCTGCTTGCTCAGGCAGCGTTGCAACGTCGTCTCCGAACAGTCCGTCGTCTTCTCCCGGTGCACCAAACGTATCCGGTGCCCGGAAGGCATCGCCTGTCGCACCAGTCACGTGATGATACGAGAACGAGTCGTCACCCCACGCCACCAGAATCCGGTAATTGACTTCGCCCGGACGAGCAAATTGCCCGGTGATCGTTGCCAGACCGGCGCTTGTCACGTCTGGAGAGGCGAACGTCTCACGTGCCAGCAGTGGAGCACCGTCAGGAGAAATCACATCGTCTATCAGCATCCCACCTGACAGAAACGCGGAGTCAACCAGCACGCCAGAGTTTGGCAGCAACTGAGTCAGGTCCGAGTTCACACCAAGCATGTCGATGTCGCCGATCGGCGTCCCGTCGGCATCGAAGGTCACAAATGGTGACAGCGGACTCGATGCATCAAGCTGCTCCACAGTGACCATCGGATTGTTGTCATTGCCGTTGATCGTTCCGGTCGCGACGTTGTCGGTCTGGCTGATGTTCGTTGCCAGACGCGAACCGACTGCAAGCTCAATCCCTGTCTGGTCACCAGTCGTGTAGCGAATCTGCCGGTTCGGAATTCGAACCGGGTTGTTACCGTCGAGTACAAGTTAGCCGATACAGTCGCGCAGGAACAAAGTGTACGTGTTATGCTGGTAGCCGGCGAAGACATCGGCAGCGGTTGTGATAA
>CAYSJO010000391.1:0-10704 GCA_964431285.1 uncultured Planctomycetaceae bacterium | reverse complement strand
AGCGTAAAGGATCGAACTGAATTCATCGCAGAAGCTCCGCCATTCGAAAGCCGCATTGAATGCAGGATCGACTATATCAACGCGGAATCTGCAGATGCAACGTGTTCCTCAGCAGACTCGGCACCGACCGACACGCCACCGGACGAAAACGACGTGCAACGTGTACAGCCATGACAATGGGAATGACGCGACAACTCCGTTCGTAGTAACCGCATTTATGCGGTTCTCGCACTACGCCACCGGACGGTCGGTCACGCTGGACTCGGCAGATGCTGGCCGACGAACTGGTCCCGCAGGGCATCGTGGATTCGATCTCTGCGGATACAGTCGGTCGCACAAAAAACGAGCTGAAGCGGTGGCAGTTGGCTGAATATGGCCGAACCGGAATTGAGCGTCATGACGCGTCAGTGTTTCAGCGAACGAGTCCGCAGCTAGGCGGAAGTCGCTACTCGTATCGCCGGGTGGCAGACAGATCGAAACGAACGTCAAATCGGGCTGGAATCTTACTTTTTTGCGCCGATTGCCATCGTTCCCGTCATGGACGCTTCGGGACGGGCCAGTAGCGTGCAGAAGTATGTGGGATTCACCGTTGTTACGAGCAGAACGGATCCATCACTCAGCAGACATTTTGCGGGCACACTGCGCCTTCGCGCCGCGCAATGTCCGAGCTCTGGCAGCCCTAAGAAAGACGCATCTCAGGTTTTGTGGCTGGTAACCGTTCGTAGCAACCGCGTTCATGTGGTTCAGTGAATCCGGCGTCCTCGCTGTTTGCAGGTCCCATGCAACGCGAACCCGATGAATCCGATTGATTTCCCGCCGTGGCGACGGCGCCGAGTCCTCGAAACTTGAGGCCAACCCCTCAATCGAGACCAGTTGTATCGATGACAGGGATTCCGGAGTGCCCATTCTTAGCGCTCGCTACGGCAGGCTTTGTGCATGCCTGGGAATCACGACACACCTTTCTGGCAGGTGTTGATATGCGTACCAGCCAGGGTGGATCCATGCGAACCCGACTTGACCAACTGCTTGCCTCTGGCGACCTGCCAACGCTTCCGGAGGTCGCAATGCGGGTTGTGGAAATCGCTCGACAGGATGATCCGGATTTCGACGAGCTTGCGGCGATCGTTAGAACGGATCCCGCTATCAGTGCGAAGCTGCTGAAGACGACCAACTCCGCACTGTTTGGACGCCGAACTCCGGTTTCGTCCGTTGAATCAGCGATCCCGGCGCTGGGTGCGTCTCTGGTGAGAACTCTCGTCCTCGGTTTCTCTTTGGGGAATCGCGTGATGAGTGATTCGCCTAAGACGCGTCGCCAGGCACAGCGAATCTGGTGGTCTTCGCTTGTCCAGGCGACGACAGCCGAGTTGCTTGCGCAACGAATCCCGACGAGCGATCCACCCACATGGTTCCTTGCCGGCATGCTGCAGGACATCGGGAGACTGGCCATGCTGGCCGGCTTAAAGAATCACTATGTCGACGGTGTTGACCCAGTGGATGGCTTTCAGGTTGAGACGATGTGTGAGCAACAGGAATTCGGCTTTACGCATGTTGATGTCAGTGTGGAACTCTGCCACCGCTGGAATCTCGAGCCTGGGCTTGTCGAGGCCATCTCCCGTCACCACGCCTCAGTCGCAGATGCTGGCCGGAACCTGCCGGAGGATGAAAGGCATCTCGCAGTCTCACTCGCCATTTCAAGTCAGATTGCTGATTACTTTGCCAGTGTTGTCCATTCGCGCGAATGCGACCGCAGCGTGATTGACGATGCGCTGATTCGCCACTTTGGCGTACGACCGGATGAGCTGTTCGTGCTGTTCTCGGAAGTCGATCTTCGCGTCAGTGAAATGGCCGTTTCATTGGGTATCGACATCGGGGACGCTCCACCACTGGAACGTATTCTGGCGGAAGCTCAGGCTGCACTGGCAAAGCTGGCTGTGCAGAGTCAACTGGAAGCCGTGCAGGCTCATCGCAAACTTGCGGAGAGCAAACGTCGGCTGAAAGCAGCCTTGAACGAATCCCAGGACCTGAAAGAAACGGCCTGCCGGGACAGCCTGACGGGAACGTACAACCGGGGATTTCTGGAGGATGCGATCAACCTGCAGCTGAAACGCTCGCTGGAGAACGGTCGACCTCTAAGTTTTCTCTTTCTCGATGTGGATCGTTTCAAGCAGCTCAACGACACACACGGCCATCAACAGGGCGATCAGACGTTGTGTGAAGTGGCGGATGTCCTGAAGACTTCCGTGAGGCCCTCCGACTTTGTGATCCGCTATGGCGGCGACGAGTTTCTGGTCATCCTCATCGACGCGGCTGACCCCATGGTGAAACAGATTGCCGAGCGGATTCGTTCACGGATCGCCGGGCTCGCTTCATCCCGGAATGATCAGGCGCCAACTGTTTCATGCAGTATTGGCGCGCTTATCTGTGATCCGTCCGACAGGAAACACCCAACCTGCGAAACGATTCTCCGCGAGGTCGATGGAGCCATGTATCAGGCCAAAAAACGTGGTGGAGACGCAGTCGCGCTCGTCAGGCTGGAAGGACGAAAGTCCCGCACCACCGACTTGCCTGCCCATCCCGTCGTGGTGCAATGTTGAGACCGAAAGACCTCGAACTCGGTCTCGTCTTCTTGCCTGCCTTCGACGCTGCAACTGGCTATGTGATGCCGTTCTGCCCGCAGTAGAGCCGACCGAGTACTTGCTACAGTCGTCTGCGGGGCTGAACTATACTGCGCTGCCCTTGCTCCGGATCGCCGGGCTCGTTTTGTCGGATCTCACAACGGTTAAGTGCTGCCATGAAGATACTTGTCGTCGGTCAGGGTGGACGTGAACACGCTCTTGTCTGGAAGCTCAGCCAGTCGCCTCAAGTTGAGACCGTTTTCTGTGCTCCCGGAAATGCCGGGACAGCCGCCGACGGCAAGAACGTCGATGTCTCGGATATCGATATTTGTGCTCTGGTGAAGTTTGCTCAGCACGAGCAGATCGATCTGACCGTTGTCGGCCCCGAAGTGCCGTTGTGTGCGGGCATCGTCGATGAATTCCGCAACGCGGGTCTGCGCGCATTCGGGCCGAATAAGGCGGCGGCTCAACTGGAAGGCAGCAAGATCGTCGCGAAGAAGATCATGCGGAAGGCCAACGTGCCGACTGCCGATTACCAGGTGTTTGACCGGGCTGAACAGGCGATTGGATGGCTGCAGGCTCAAGACGCTGAAGCTTGGGTCGTCAAGGCCGATGGTCTGGCCGCCGGCAAAGGCGCCATTGTCTGCAGTAATCACGCTGAAGCGATTGATGCCATCAATCTGGTCCTGCGTGATCGAGCGTTCGGAGATGCGGGCAACGAGTTACTCATCGAAGAATGCCTCGTCGGTCAGGAAACCAGCATCCTGGCCATTGTGGATCGCTCAACCATCATTCCTCTGGAAACTTCGCAGGACCACAAACGAGCCCACGACGGCGACAAGGGGCCCAACACCGGAGGAATGGGAGCTTACTCGCCTGCCCCGATCGTCACTGACGAACTGATGGAGGAAATTGTCCAGACAGTTCTGCTCCCGACCGTGCATGCAATGAACTCCGACGACACGGTGTTCCGTGGAATTCTGTATGCGGGCATCATGCTCACGGACAAAGGTCCAAAGGTACTCGAATACAACGTGCGATTTGGCGATCCCGAGGCGCAACCAGTGCTGATGCGTCTGCAATCTGACCTGGCTGCAATCCTGCTGGCTGCCAGTGAGGGGCGTCTCGACGAGATCGAACCACTTGAGTGGGACGCGCGTCCGGCAATTTGTGTCGTCATGGCGTCGGACGGTTACCCCGGCTCGTACGAGAAAGGTCGCTTCATTACCGGTCTGGAAGCGGCGGATGCTCTCGCGGACGTCAAAGTCTTCCATGCCGGCACGCAAATGCACAACGACCAGGTTGCGACTAATGGAGGCCGCGTGTTGGGAATTACAGCGCTGGGAGACGACATTTCTGACGCTAAGCGCCGCGCCTACGCTGCCATCGACTGCATCAAGTGGGACGGAGGCTGGTGTCGAACAGACATCTCGGACAAAGCTGAAGGTGTCATGTCGCAGTAGCGCAACAGAATTCAGGTTAGAAGCGGACCATCGTCGCCGTACTTCGCCACAAGTTCGTCGTCGAGTTCAACGCCGAGTCCGGGTCCGTCGGGAACTCGCGCCGCCTCAGGTCCCAGTGTCAGCGGCTTTTTGAGCAGATCGGTTTCGTGATAGATCGGACCGATGAAGTCGCCGGGAAAACGCTCGCTGTCGATCGTTGAGATGGCCGCTCCAACGTGCAGCATTGCAGCCGTGCCGATCCCAAGCTCCAGATTGCTGCCCATCGAACAGGCGATGCCGGCCGCTTGGGCGATGTTTGCGATCTCGACCGTTGCCTGGATGCCGCCGTGCTTGCCCGGATAGACACTCAGGATATCTACAGCCCGTTCGGCTGTGAGATGCCACGCATCGTTTGTTGTAAACACGCTCTCATCGGCCATGATCGGAATGTCTGTGTCGCGTCGCAACGTGGCCAGTGCCTGACGGTCTGAAGTTGAGACCGGCTGCTCTGCAAACAGGATGTCGAATTCACTCAATCGCTTGAGCATCTGACGAGCCTGCGGGACGGTCCAGCCGCAGTTGGCATCAATACCGATTGGGATTTGCCGTCCGGCCAGTTCGCGGACGGCCCTGACGCGTTCCAGATCCTGCTCGGGATCCAGTCCGACTTTGACCTTCAGGCACTTCACTCCGCGATCAAGAAACTGCTGTGCAAGATCGACGGCCTTAGGCGCATCAAACGAGCCGATCACCAGTTTGATCGGCATCTCGTCCCGAACCTTTCCGCCAAGCAACTGACAAACCGGTGCGCCTGTCGCTTTACCGCACAGATCCCACAATGCCATCTCGACGGCTGCTTTGGTGAAAGGGTTGAGCCGAATGACGCGATCCATCTTCTGACGCAGGTGAGAGACCTGAGTTGCGTTTTCGCCGATCAGTGCAGGCGCGATCAGTCCGCGCAGGATCGCGACACACCCGGGGCTGGTTTCTCCGCTCCAGCGCGGTGCCAGGGTGGCTTCGCCCAGACCGACCAGTCCTGCGTCCGTGTGCACTCGCACGATCACGTAGGGCGAATCGATGTGCTCGCCATGAGACGTCTTTGTGGTGAGTCCCTGCTTCAGCGGAACGTTCACCGGAATTGCTTCAACCTGCGTGATTCTCATGAGGCCTCATCCAGAGTCCGATTCGGATCGATGATCAGCCAGCTGACAGCGGCGAGGGCATAAAAGGCTGCGTGCAGATAGATCACCTGATTCCAGTCTCCGCCAGTCTCAAGCAACTCGTCGAACCAGCTGCCGAGGATTGCCGGCAACGTGACTCCCGCTACGCAGCCGGCCATGTTCATGACACCCATGACGACCGCCGTACTGCGACCGCCAAGATCGATGGTCGCTGCCCAGCCGCACGGATTTCCGATTCCGGAGAAGACCGCACCGATGGCAATCACAACGGACAACTGCGTCGCCGTGGATGCCCACGTGGAGGCGAATGTGAAACCGGCGCACACGATCATGGCCACGAACGCAGTTCCGCTGCGGCTGATCCACTTGCTACCCGTTGTCTGGAGCAGCACATCGATAATGACCCCACCCAACAGACTGCCGAAAACAATCGCCATCAATGGCAGGCTGTTCAGCAATCCCACTTCGTCCCTGTCGATACCGTAGGAATACTCCAGAAACGCGAAGAACCAGGTGACGAAGAACACGTAGCCAGCCGCTCTGAAGAACGACTGGATGCAAAGGCCCCACATACTGATGCTCGTCAGCATGTTCAGGATCAGCCCGTTGGACATTGCGTGATCTCCGCCATCCGTCGAGAGATCATTTGGAGCGTCGTCCATCGCCGGGCCGCGAATCAATTCGACTTCACTGTCGTTGACCTCAACGTGATCGGCCGGTTTCGTGCGGAAATACAAATAAAATCCGATGCTCCACGCGATGCCGACCAGTGAGTACGCATGGAAGATCGGTCTCCAGCCAACGTCCTGCGCCAACAGCCACCCGGTGAACCACAGAGCGAATGCCCCGCCCACTGACATGCAGGCGCCAATCGTCGCGCTGCTGATCCCGCGATCCTTCAGTGGAATCCAGTCGCTGAGAATCTTCGCTGATATCGGCGTCAACCCGGCCTGGAACACACCCAGAGCAAATCTGGACGCTATTAGATTGCGCAGGACCGACACAGCGCCTGACCAGACGCTGCACAGCGACCAGCACAGGCTGAGACAGGCGAAGGCCCAGCGCGTCCCGAATCGATTTCCCAACCAGCCGCCTGGAACCTGAAACAGAAGGTATCCCAGAGCAACGCCGCTCATAACGCGGCCCATTTGAGCGTTGTCGAATCCAAGATCCTCCTGGATCGTCGTATTCGCTGCTGAGATGCAATACCGCGTCAGATAGGCGCTGGCCGATGCGAAAGCCACCAGTGCCAGGACTTTCCAGCGAACACGCGTGGATGGTGACTGTAGATCGCTCATGCTGGTCCGATCGACGATTCTGAATGGCACCCGGTTGATACTGCATCGATTGTGTGTCCGATACCGTACCAGGCCATCGGGTCACGTGTATCGACCCGTTAGCGTGAACGTCGGCCAGGCAGGAGAGCAAATGTGTTAGTGGGCTACGTCAGTGATGAGGACTTTGTGGCGATCCCAGGCGTCGACGTCGAACTGGAATACGGCGAGGACACCGTTTCCGTTCGCACCACTGCCACGGGAGCGATCCGGGCCGACATCGAGCCGGGCGATTACCGCATCGTCCTGTCGAAAACCGGCTACACGGCAAAGCGAACTGAAGCCACCGTCGAGATCGGGCAACCGATCCAGTTCCGATTGATGTCCAACCGAATGTGCGGCCTGATGTGGCCTGGCCAGGTTCGCAGTGGTGAGTCGGCTGAATACTGCGTCCACACCACTCGACAGTTTCGGCTCGAATTGTGGCGCTATGGCTGGGACAAGGAGTTCATTCGTAGTTTCGGCTGGTGTAATGAGCACGCACCGCAATCAATGGCTCAAATTATTCCCGACGACGATTTCACGCGAACGGGCGTCGACTGGAATCGAACCGGCTATGCTCAGAAGTACCAGAAGCACGCGATCACAGCCCCGGAGCGATCAGGTCTTTACTTCCTGCACGCCACGACACTCGACGGTGAATTCTGTGCCTTCCCGTGGATTGTCTCACCGCCTCAACCACGCGCGAGAATTGCTGTGCTGGCATCGACGATCACCTGGAACGCCTACAACAACTTCGGCGGCCGCAGCAACTACTTCAACCAGGACGAATTGCCCGAGCGGCCGATCGTGAATTCTCGCCAGGATGTGAAACGGTACACGCAGCCGGATACATGGCCATTCCAGGAGACCGGAGCGCCGTTGTCGTTTCAGCGCCCGATTCCCGAGAGTCAGGTTCCCGAGCACGACAGCATTACTGACCCGATCGCCGGCCGGGTCAATTCGGCGTTTGCGCCGGGATTATGGAGACTGCTCGGCTGGCTCGACTGTGAAGAATTTGAATACGACCTGTATTCAGAAACGGAACTGCACTTCGATCGTATTCCGCTCGACGACTACGAAGTACTTGTCCTCGATGCGCATCCGGAATACTGGTCGAAGGAAATGTACGACCGAGTGAAGGAGTGGGTATTCGAGCGAGGCGGGAAGCTGGCATACCTGGGCGGTTGCGGTCTGTATGCGGAAGTCGAATTCGACGACGAATTCACCATGCGCTGCCGTCGCGAGGGCGAATTTGATCTGCGAGGCGAATCAGAAGCCAAGCTGCTGGGCGTTGCGTATACGCACACGGGATTCCAGACGGGGGCTCCGTATCAAGTGCTGGACGATGCGCACTGGGTCTTTGCCGGCACCGGATTGAAGAACGGAGATTTGTTCGGTGAAAGAAGTCTCCACGAACGTTGCCCGGGTGGAGCTTCCGGTCACGAACTGGACAAGATCAGTGATGATTCGCCCACAGACATCGCCCACTTGGCGAAGGGAACCAATCCGGATGGACACGGCGCCGACATGACGGTATTCGAGACTCCCTCGGGTGGAGCCGTCTTTGCAGCCGGATCGCTGTGCTGGGTACTGTCGTTACCCATTGACGAAGGCGTCTCAGCGGTGACGCGAAACGTTCTCAAACGGTTTCTTGCCTGAACGAGGCCGTGAGAATCTACGCGCGGGATTCAATCATCTTCTGCAGAATGCGCACCGATTCGTCCGCGGCGGCTTCGGGCTGGAGTGCTGTTGTTGCGATACCCGAAACCACCTTCGTGATGTTGTGATCGACCTTTCCGGGAACCGACCAGACGTCGCCAGTGGGGGCCGTCATGTAGTTGGAAAACGTGTGATGCCCGGTTCCGGGCCGTTCACCGATGATGTGCAGGATCACGCGGTGACCGGACAGGCCGGAAAACAGCGTTTCACCAATCCGGTATCCACATCGCACTCGGCCGGACGTCACGACAATGTGTTCTGGAGCGACCTGCAGTCCCAGTTCCGTGAGCTTCTCACGCAGGCGTTTGAGAAACGGTGCGAGGTGGCCGTCGTCCATGATGGCCAGTGCGTTCAATCCGTCTGACACGACAATCTGCACGTCAAACTGACCGGCATGCCGGGCACGAACCGACTTCAGTCGGGCGATCGATGTCTTCGCCGGCTGCTCACCGGACTCGGGGTGCAGGATGTAGTCCAGGCGATCTTCGGAACGAGTCGCGAGTGGCTGGACGTTTGGAAGTCGATCTATGAAACCGTCATCCAGTTCTGCCCAGATGCTTTCCCGCGCATCGTCGTAGATGCGGGTCACGTCCGACTTCAACGCAGGTTGGAGTTCCCAGGTCCGCGCTCCGTGCCCCTCGGCAATGAACAGCCCGCGCTTACGAACGGCGTTCAGTTGCTGACGACCGTGAGCAAGAATCTCCTGTTCGGGCCGCTGATTACCCTTGCGGCGTTCGTACTGCAGGAAGACCCACAACGGGTCGCCAAAGTGTTCTGTCGGCTGGCCCTGATTGTCGATCACGCCAAGCTGCTTGAAGAAGCTCCACATATCGTCGTTTACTCGGTAGCCAAACTTCTCGCGCAGGCGGACGTGATCCTGATATCCGGTTGTGAGATATCCCAGCATCGGATCGATCTTCGTGGGCAACGCCATCAGGTACGCGGGATTGGCCGGAAGAATCTGATCCAGGCACCAGTCCAGGTCGTCCAGAGAGACGTCCATGTGCAGCGTCGAGCACACATCAAGCCCCAGGCATAGCCCGTGCAGCTTGCCCATTACGATGTCTTCGAGACAACAGCGAACAAGCTGCTCTCGCGTCCGAAAGACCTCGGGACCAATGAATCCGGCGACGTCATTCAGATGCACCCATGGAGCCGACTTGTGTCCTGCCAGCCGCTGCGCTTTTGCAACCGTCTGTGTGAGCGCCCGGGCGAAGCCGTACTTGCGAGACTCGTGCAGCACCATGTCGAAGCCGTGACTGTGCCCGTTGGTAAAATCCGCTCCCTGGCCGGTCTCGAAGTACAGTCCGTACTGACCGGTGCGCTGGGCTGCTTACGCCTGCATTTTTTCGACGCTGATGTCGAACGTCGCGTTGGCCGAGTCGGTCCCCGCGATGCTCTGGAACCACAGGGCTGTGCTGCCTGGAAAGCGTTCTTCAACTTCCGCCTGCACATCGATATGAGACAGCACGCAATGCGGCATGATGCCATCAATCCCAAACGCCGTGAGGAGGTCCTTCAACGTCGTTTCGATGGCCGCCACCGACTCCGGAGCACTGGAGACCGGATTCGTTCCCAGCAGCGCGTCGCCCACGGCGTATGACCAGCCATCGAACACCTGCCAGCGGATGTCATCGACGTTGTCCGTGGGCGAGTTCGGTTGGATTCGGGCACCAAGGTACCCCTTTGTCCCGATCCTGCTGCCTGGCAGCGGATTGAATATCTTCTGACCGACACTAATGAGTTCGTTATTGCTCATCAGCTTGACGACGCATCCGATGACTTCGCTGGACAGTCCCGGCATGACAGGCTGGATCGCCGTTTCGCTTTGTGTCAGCAGGAACTGTTTAAGTTCTCCAAGGGTTTGATCGTGGAGGGACTCTTGCCTGCCTGAGCCAACGCTTCCCGTGATCAATGCGGAAAGTTCATCCCTGATGAGCGGCCGGTCGTCGATGCTGCTGACCGGAGTGTTCGACAGTAGCCGTCGAGCGTTACGGCGTGACGCTTCATCCGCAGCCGCGACTCCAACCGTTGCATCACCTTCCTTGAACTCGTTGGCCGCTCCGAGGAGTTGCGCGTAGAGCTTCGCATCGAATCTGCGACGGACGCGCGTCACAAACTCGACGACATCCTCGCCGTCCCTTGGTTTTGGGATCGACGGTGCATTCGACGCTTCAAAGGCGAGCGTCGATTTCGTTCTAGGCCAGTCAAGAGTGCTTGCGGCGGCAGTGCCCGCAAGCAGGCGAGTGAACGTTCTTCTGGAAATCACGGCACTGCTCCCTGACCCGCTGGAGTTGGAACACTAGGCTCTGTTTGAAAACTGAGCTGGCCCTGATTTGCCATGTCAGCGAAACTTCGTCTTCCTCAGCCCGCTAGCCAAGGAAGGCCAACGATGCGACATGAACTAACCGACGAACAGTGGGAAGCGATC
>CAYSJO010000390.1:0-11493 GCA_964431285.1 uncultured Planctomycetaceae bacterium | reverse complement strand
TCGCGAGGGCCTGCCGTTCCTTCTTCGATCGCCTGTCGATAACCGTCTTCTGTGTGGCCAGCACGTTATCGGGGACTGCTTCCTGAGCGGGATTGCCAGTCAGAGCCAGGATGCGGAACCGCCCCAGAGCACGTTGCAGTCCGAGCTGGAAGTCGAGTTTGAAAACGAGCCGCGTGGATGACTCGAATCCGACATGGTCGCTGGTCAGGACAGTAATGTGATGCGGCTTGTGGATATCCGTGTGAATCGACCAGCCGGTTTTGTCATCGTCATCCAGGACGAGTTTCGCTTCGTATTTTGCTGTCTCGTGATCGGCGCTCGCCGAGTGCAGGCCGACAACGCGTCCCGGTTCCGACTCGTCGTCTTCGCACGGACATGCGCGAACGCTGAATTCCGTCAGCACGAAGTTCGCCCGGTTACCCATTGTCTGCCGACCAGGACCTTTGCCCGGCAGTGTCTCATCCAGCAGAGCTTCGATGCGGAAGCCGGTTATCCCCGTCAGCTCGGTCCGGGAGGTCACGGTATACGTGTCGTTTTCCGGATTCGTGCCAGTGACCAGTACTGACTGATCGTCGAGTTGCGTAAACGATGCGCCGCCTGCCGACTCGAACTTCGCGACTTCAAGCCGATGCCATTCGGGTTTCGAATCGAGGCTGCTAAGCAGACGCCGTTCCCAGTCGCTCTGAGATTCCTTGAGCGACGCTCGATGCACAGCCAATGCCTGTTCTTCAACGGTGAGCAATGACTGCAACTCCGACCGACGCTGTCGCTGACCCTCGCTGAGCGGTAACTGCATCTTCGGGCCGAAGAAGTCGAAAGTGACTCCGCTGGTCAGCTTCACTTCCAACGGCGTGTTGTTGAAGAATGAGAACAGTTGATAGTAGTCCTGCTGCGAGAACGGGGCGTACTTGTGATTGTGACACTGAGCACACTCGAGCGTTGTTCCCAGCCAGACGGTGCCTGTCGTGTTCACACGATCGACAATCTGATTGACGCGGTTCTCTTCCGGATCAACGCCCGCTTCGACATTGCAGGTCGTGCATCGCTGAAACCCTGTCGCCGTCTTCTGGTCAACTGTTGCATCTGGCAGCAGATCACCGGCGAGCTGTTCGATCGAAAACTGATCGAAAGGCATGTCGTCGTTGATTGACCGGATCACCCAGTCACGCCAGGCCCACATGCTGCGGAACTGGTCCGCCTGAAACCCGTTTGAATCGGCGTAGCGCGCCAGATCGAGCCACTGTCGTGCCCAGTGCTCCCCATAGGCAGGTGATGCGAGCAGCCTGTCAACGAGCCGTTCGTAGGCTCCCGGCTGCGTGTCGTTCAGGAAACTGTCGACTTCCATGGGAGTAGGCGGCAGTCCGATTAGATCGAGTGAGACTCGGCGGATCAGCCGGGCGCGGCCTGTTCGTGGTGAGGGCTTAAGTCCCCTGAGTTCGAGACGCTCCAGCACGAAGTGGTCGATGCCATTCCTGATCCAGTCAGTGTTCCTGAAGATCGGAAGTGGTTGGCGTTGCGGCGGGACGTACGCCCAATGGGTGTTTTTCGTGATGAATTCGTCGGGCCAGGATGCTCCAGCATCGATCCAGAGTTTGAGTTTCGTGACGTCGGCAGTCTTTAACCGCTCGCCATCAGGCGGCATGCGGTCGTCACCGGTTGAAGTAATTCGGCCGATCAACTCACTGTCTGCACTCTTACCCGGCACGATTGCAGCGACACCGGAATCGTTCAGGCGAACCAAGTCCTTTGGCCCTGCAAACCACAGTCCACCCTCTCGATCCTCGCGGTTGTGGCATTCCAGGCAGCGGGAACTGAGCAGCGGCAGAATGTCGCGTTTGAAGTCGACTGTCGCCTGGTCCGCCCCAGGTGCGGACGAGATGCTCAACACGAAATGAGCAACGAAACAGGGCACGAGCACATTCGCACGGTTCATGATTCGGGCCGATTAGACAGGCAAGGATGTCAACAGCGTCGCAGCGGCTCCAGGTTACTGTATGCCGGAACGCCAGAAAACTCGTGCCCCATTCAGCGTCGGTGAGGCTTATGATATAAGCCCGAAGCGCGAGCGAGTGAATATGACCACAGGGAGTTCACGCGCTCGCGCTTCGGGCTTGTACGGCCGCTGATTCACCACTGTCAGAACAGCTCTGTGATCGGCTCGCTGGTGGCGATGACGTCCTGGATCTCTCGCGGCACGCTCTGCACCAGACGTAGTTCGCCGATGTCGAACAACGTGTGCATGATCGTCGCAAAAAGATTCTGCGGCGTGTATGGGTTCGTCGCCGGTCGCTCGGCCTTGGCATTTGACTGGCCGACTACCTGGCCCATCTTGAGTCCGCCGCCAAACAGCAGCAGTGGTGTCAATTCGCCGTAATGGTCGCGTCCACCGTTTCGGTTGATCCGTGGTGTGCGACCCATTTCACCCGTGACAATCAGCAGGATATCGTCTTCCAGGCCACGCTCCTGCACGTCATTGATGAACGCTGCGACGGCATGATCAACCTGAGGACCCAACCATTTCATTCCGTTGAGAAACTTCGGGCTGTTGCCGTTGCTGTGCATGTCCCAGCCGCAGTCAGACACGGTGACAAAACCGCAGCCGGCTTCGCACAGCCGACGAGCCATCAGCATCTGCTTGCCCAGCAGGTTCGACGAGCGTCGCATGTCACCCCAGCGTTGCACTTCTTCGTTCGTGAAGAGGTGACTGGTGTCGTACCGGGCAACCGTCTTGGGATCTTCCTTTGAAATATCAAACGCGTTTCCAACGCCGCGAGAGATGATCTCGAAGGCCTGCTGCTGGTACTCGTCGGTGAAGCCCAGCAGACCGCTGCTATCGACGTCCCGGCGGATGCGGTCCAGACCAGACAGTAGCAGTCGACGATCGTCAAAACGGTCGGGAGCCAGTTTCAGCTCCATATTCTGTTTCAGTTCGCTGCCACCGATGGGATTGAATGCGTCGAAGCTCTTCCCAAGCTGTCCCGATTGAGTCAGTGTCGGCAGGGCACCGGTCTCAAAATTGCGGCCGATTTTCATGTCCGGCTGAATGGCCTCCGGTAGAATCAGCGTGCTGCTGGGGATACCGGTCTGTGGGTGATTCGTACCGACGACTCGGGAGTAAACCGAACCAGCACTGGCCTGCATGGAATTGCCACCGCTGACGACACCGGCGTAACTATGTCCGCCGTTCTTCGACCCGTATGAGCGGACCACTGAGAAACGGTCTGCCATCGCAGCGAGTTGCGGGTAGGTCCCGCCGAAAGTGATGCCGGGTAGCGAGGTCTTCACCTCACCAAAAATGCTGCGAATCTCGGTCGGAGCCGACATTTTTGGATCGAAGCATTCGATGTGCGAAGGGCCGCCTTGCAGAAACAGCAGCACAACGGACTTCGGTCTGACCGCCTGAGCAGGAACGGCCGCCGCGGCCTGGGATCGGAGCAGGCTGGCCAGACTCAAACCGCCAAAGCCCAGCGTGCCAACGCGCAGAAATTCGCGACGGGCCAATCCTTCACAGTTCCGGTCCGGACGATGGTCGAGCACCGTAAACATGTCTTGTCTTTCCTGGTATTCGCCTCAACGCACTGCGAAGTCCGATGAGGAGGGTCGAGTCCTGGCCAGTTCAATTGTCCGTTCGTCGGGCCACGCCAGTCCACATTATGCCGCTGTGACCGTGTGGACAAGACAGATCGGCCGTGGCTGATTAAACCACCTGATCGGTACAAACGCAGTCACCGCATTCGTCACAGCCGAACCGGATGCTTGAACGCCTGCAGTTTCTGTCCGGAGACAATCGGTGCGCTGCAGGTGAATGCCCTTTCTGCCGATGTTCTGTCAGTCCATTTGTGCCACAGACTCTGCCACTGCAGACACGTTCATGCTGCGTTTCGCGTGTTGACGTGTGCAGGCACAACCGTTCGCGAGACAGGGTCGACGATGACGAACCTGCCCAGACTGAGCCACGGAGATCGCGGATGGCTCACGCTGGCTGCGCTACTCGTTACGGCCGGCGCCTTTTTTGCCCATCACCCCAGCCAGCTCGCTGAAGCCGTGATGGGGTCGAGTCTGAGCGAAATGAGTACCTCGGGTGAGTGGCTCGTCCCGACTCTTGGCGGAGCCGCATGGAGCGATGCGTCACCGCTGATGCAGTGGATGGCCGGCCTGCTTTTGCCGCTCACGGGAGACCCGATACTCGCACTTCGCGCGTCCGGTCTGATCGGTCTGATTCTGGCCTCCCTGTTTACGGCTGACCTGGCAGCACAGTGTGGTGGAAGACGCTGTGGACTGTTGGCGGGTGTCATTCTCTTGACCACTTTCGGACTGGCGGGCGACATCGTCGCAGGAGGCCACCTGATCTGGTTAACGGCATCCACCACGGCTGTCGTGCGGTTGCTCGCTGGCGTCGAATCAGAATCACGCCATTCCACGGCACGTGCCGTTCGTTCTGCCAGCCATGAATCACTGTTCTCCGGACGTAGCCGTCAGATGCTGGCCCTGTTTCTGTTGGCTGGCGTCGTGTCGATCGCCGCAAACGTCACGTCAGTGGTGGCAGTGATGTTTGTCCCAATCGGTTGCTGGCTGCTGTTGCGTCGGCGTGAAGAGGCAAAGAAGTACATCTGGCTATGGGGAAGCATTGGCTTTGTCGTTGTCGCTGTGGCATGGCCTGTGGCGGTCAGCGTCCGTACTGACGGAACACGCTACGCGTGGCAGTGGCTGCATCTGGGCGCCGTGACCGGGTGGTCTCCCATGGAGCAGGCCGTCGAACTGCTGGAATGCACTCTTCCCTGGGGATTGCTGATTCCGGTCGGTTTGTGGGCCACGCGACACGAAGCTCTGGGCGACGTGAATTCTCGCGAGCGCCTCATCTGGAGCCAGGCTCTGTTCTGCCCCGCCGCAGTGCTGATCATCCGACCGCAGCACACCACCGACTGTCTGGCAGCCGCAGGTGCGTGGAGTGTTCTGGCAGCCGTGGGACTCGAGTGGCTGATCAACTCGGTCACGCTGCGGCTGAATCTTGTGGACGGCGACCGTGTCAAAGCTGGCGCCCGATACGCCTCAACCGGAATCGCCGCCATGATGGCGGCCGTTCTCGTCCAGTCCGAAAGTGGTACTCGCTGTGAGGTCAGTGTTCGAGACATTGCCTCACGCATTCGCGACGTGTCTCACGACGGAGCGATCGTGTCGGTCTCTGAAGGCGCAGAACAACGCGGGAATCGAGTTCTGGTGACCGTCAGCTTGGCGACGCCCGGCGACACGAATGTCGTAACATGGGACCACATAGATCGGCCCACACAGCTGGCCGCGGAATCGGATGTCGTCGCCCGGCATTAAGCCGACGGTGCTGGTTCAGATGAACAACTCCGACCGGGCTGCCTCAGACAAAGCGACTACCGCCGGGTGTTTGATGCGTCGTTCCACTGTGATTGCATAGAACCGTTCGACAATCTGGTCGACCCGGCCCAGCACTTCCAGGCCGTACTGATAACACACCTCTTCCCGTACAGCTGTGGGAGCTGGAATGACTCCGTGTTCGGCCTGAGCAAACACCTTCATCAGGGCCGTGTCTTCGAAATCACCGACGACCTCGGGACGCAGGTTGTTGGAGTAGAACCAGTGATCAATCGCACGTCGCAGCGCTGCTGCACCGCTCGGCAACAGCACGGGCGCCGAATCGAGACACTGTGGAAACGGCTTCGACGAAAGTTGCTTTACCAGACCGGGGGCGGCGTAAAAGGTTGTGTCAGATTCGCCGAGGAAGTGGTTGAAGGCCCGCACACTGACCAAGGACGCGGCCTGCATGTCGGAAAGCACAACATCCACCGAATGTGTCGCCAGTTCGCCGAGCAGGTCCTGCAGTTTTCCCTCGCGGCACTCGACATGAATCTTTTCGTCCAGACGGAATGCTGGCTCGATCAGACGATAAGCGATCATCTTCGGCAGGCTGTCGGGTACTCCCACCGTCAAGTGCAGAGGGCGGTCCGTTGGTCTCCCTTTCAGTGCTTCCTGAAGTTCCTCGCCGATGGAGAAGATTTCATCTGCATAGCGGAAGACCGTCCGTCCTGAGTTGGTCAGGACGAGTCCGCGGCCGACTCGGTTGTAGAGTTTCTGCCCGAGAGACTTTTCGAGTTTCCGGAGCTGGCCACTGACTGTTGGCTGTGCGAGGTGCAGTTTTTCCGCAGCCTTCGAAATGCTGCCCTCTTTGGCGACCGTCCAGAAGTAGAGCAGGTGATGGTAGTTCAACCAGTCCATGCCGAGTGGCTCCCGTCACAGTGAATCATTGCCGATACGTGGCGGAACTGTATCGGTATGGCCGATAGAACGCAGCGGGAACTGCGAGCCCGGCAGAATGAATATGTATGACGCTCATTTCATTCACCGGGCTTTCTCAGCACGACCTGCATTGCGGTCGTGGCGATGTCGTCCCAGCTGAGACTGTCAAATTCGCGCGAGACTCCGTGATGCTGCAGGTGGGGAATGCTGTCACGGTCAATGTCCCGTGAGCAGTCCACGACCTCGAAACCTGGAGCCCTCAGGAGATCCAGAAACTGGGAGTAGCGCAGGCGGTTCAGGTGCTTGATGCGGTGGCTGAACCACCGGTGCCAGCGGCTTTCGGAGATTCGCAGATAGTCCAGATCGTTGCGCGCGGTCGCCCGTCGAGTATTCGTCGCACATTGTCATGCGGTGAATGCTGAACCCGCCTGGCCGGGTGACTCGATAGAGTTCCGCAATCACATCGGGAACGATCTGCTTCGGGATGCATTGCAGGACCAGATTGCTGATCGTGAGGTCGGTGTGGTGATCGTGAGGTCGGTGTGGTGATCGGGAATCCCGGCGAGACGGGTCGTGTCTACCGGAGCCTGCCACGCGCAGCCCAGAGTCTGCATGGCCTGACCAAATCCCGCCGTGTGCCGTGTCTTCTCCAGCCGGGCAGCCATCACCTGCTCTTCGATGTCGGCCGCATCCGCGAGTTGCGGCAGGTGGCGCCGCGCTTCATCGAGAAACCGTCGAAAAATCGCCGGTTCAACCAGACGTGCGACATCGACCGTCAGGATGTCGATTCCCGCCAGCGCGCACCCGAACGGAACAGCCGGAACCCAGCCCGTGCCGAATTCGATGGCAGTCAGATTCTGCACACGCCCACAGTGCCGGCGGATGGTGTCCAGGAACCAGACTGCGTTGCAAAAGCCGTCCGCGTCTTCAAACTGAGCCAGCTCTCCGAAACGCCGACGAATCCGATCGTACACACCGACCCCACAAGGAAGATGAGCACACGTTCCGGCAATCGCCGCTTTCATCCACCACCGCATTATTGTGCCTCGCAGGTCTGACCGGCGGTTTGGAAGCATGCTTCCGGCCGGTCATGGACGGCGTGGGCATAGTTGTCATGCCGTGGGGGACGGTTCCATCCTGCTGAAGCAGGCTGAGAACGTGCCCGACGAACAGCATTCGCAATCCGGTTCACAGGCGGCGCGGTGGACAGGTCGACCATCTCGTTGTGACATCGGGCTTCACCAAGCAGGCATCGTCGAATTCTGTCGTACCGACTCCAGCCCAAAAGTCTGCGCGACATACTCAGAGTCAGGTGTCGTAGGCGCTCGCGGACCAGGCGTCCCGAGACCCAGCGGCGGATTTCGCCATCCGTGGTCGCGCTCCGGACGGCAACCCGACCGATTGACGCGCTCAGAGTTCCAGCGCTGTTGAGATGGACGTCGGACGTGAACACGAACCGGTGGCCACTCTGCCGGGCAATCCGGAGAACTCGATCGTCCATCGCCCCTCCAGGAAGCGATAGCGTATCCACCTCGGTGCCGAGCAGGTCTTCCAGAATCTTCTTCGAGGTCTGCAGCTCATCGGAAACCTCCGCCGTGGACAGCCGGCTCAGCAGCCTGTGGGAACGGGCATGCGAGCAGATCGCAAACGTCGACTTTGGGATGTTCTGCAGTTCGTGTCCGGTCAGGAAGCCCGGCCGACCAATCAAACCCGTTGTGACAAACAGATGCCCCTGAAGTCCAAAACTCTCCAGCACCGGACCGGCCTCGTCCACACTTCCGGACCAGCCATCGTCGAATGTGACTTGAACACCAATCCGATCGAATTCTGTCACCCTTCCCTGCCAGCTGTCCCTTTCCATATTGCGAATGTCAGACAATCCAACTGGCTCAGCCAGTTCGGAGACCATGGACATGTGACGCTCAAAGGTTGAACGGTCGACAAAATACGACGTAATCGACGGACTCAGTCGCGGAAACATCGCCCTCGGGGCCGTGACATTGTGGTACATCAGTGAAACGAAGGATTGTGGCAGCCGCCGTTGATATGCCCGTTCAAACCCTTCCAGACCCGAGTCCCGCCTGAACGGAACATCCAGCAATGACGATGAGCTGCCAGTGATCATGAAATTGTCTCTACACCGGATTTAGAGTGGGCCAGTGCTTTGTCAGGTCCTGGTTTTCGCGTTGATGCCAGCGTGAGCCGCAGGTCGTCAACACCGGGCCCGGACACTGACGGTCACGGCAGATTACTGGTTCGATCCACGGGCAGAATCAGCACTTTCCTCTTCATCGTTAGCTCCTGACATTCCGTCACGCAGACAATTGGACGCAGCGCGGGTCCAGCGCCGCTTACGTCTGCTTCATTATTCCTTCCTCACACGCATCCGGAAATTGCATCCATCGAAAACAACGATACATCGGGATTGGCGATGTGCTAGACGTTCGGTGTGAAGTCGAGAAACTGGCTTTGCTCGGCAGGTAAAGGTGAGCCTTGCAGGATCAGGCGTCAGGCGACAACGCACGCCGAATTGCTGCCGGACAGTCCGTCGTGACGCACTGGATTCCCGCGTCACGCACGCGATGTGCTTCGACAGGCTCATTGACAGTCCACACTGCCGTCAGAAGGCCAGCCTGTTTCAATTGCGACACGGCCTGCGCATCGATGGCTGGCGTCCAGGACAGGTCGACTCCCGTGGCAAAGTTCCTGGTGGCTGTGTTCATGATGTCATCCAGTCTCGGTTCCCAGCCCCCACCGTTCGACTGCTTCTGTTCGACTCCGAAGAGCAACGAATGCTGAGGGAACCGCCGTCGGGCCGTCGCCAGAACATCGACATCGAAACACAACAGCACGACGGCCTCCGGACGATTGGTAACAAGTTCCAGATCACGACTGATGGCTTCGATCGTTTGCGGGCCGGACTTGATCTCAACGAACAGTCTCCGCCCGGCAGGGATCGTCTCGATGACCTGCCGGAGGCTGGGAATGGTCTCGCCAGCCCATTCGCGGCCTTTCCATTGGCCGACGTCGCATGACTGCAGTTGGCGCAGAGTCCTTTCGGCTACCCTGGCGTTGATGCCGGCCGTTCGTTTCAACGTGTCGTCGTGGATGACGACAGCATGCCCATCGGCTGACAGGTGAATATCGACCTCGACAGCATCCGCTGCGTGGTCCCACGCCAGTCGAACTGCCGACAGAGTGTTTTCGGGAGCGTCTGCCGACGCCCCTCGATGCGCGACGATTTCGATGCCGCAGTCAGACACGTCTGGTGTGTCGTGACCACGGTCGTCATTCATCGCCGGTCTCCATCATTGCGTGACCGTGGCGGCGGGTCGCCTGGTGGGCCGTTGCCCCTACCCTTAAATTGCGGAGGTTCACCGGGACGGCCCTCACCAAAACGCCCAGGTGGTCTCTCCCCCGGTCGTCCTAGACCATCGCCTTCCTGACTTCGACCGGAGCCTTGTCCCGAACCCTGACTACGTTTGCTCATCCGCTCCAGCAGCTTCGAAAGCCGGTCAAACCGTTGAGTCGTATCGGGATCCAGAGTCTTCAACATCGACATCCATTGAATCCGATAGTTGAAGAATTCCCGGGACAGCCGATCGAGTTCTGCCCGTTTTTCTTCCGGCAACTTGAGGTAGATGGCCAGTCGGTCGTCTTCAGTCGGCCGTTGATGAGCCACCAGACGGCGGGCCTCGTCATACAGACCACGCACAAAGAACGACATCAGCATGACACTCTGCGATGCGGCCGACTGCTCCGAATCAGGACGGTCTCGCAACATGCGCCTGATCGCCGGATCACGAATCGCATTGATCAGGCTGTCACGGAGTTCAGAAGGAAACTCGGGTCGGGGACGCGACATCCGCGGGCCATTAGGAGTGCCGGTGCGGTCCCATCCCGGGAAAACACGGTCGAGCAATTCGGTGACGATCAGGACATGATTCGCGAGTACTGCCTTCCGGTCTTGGCTCGTCGGTTCTGTTGGAATTTCGCACCAGCGACCGGCGGTCTGAAGTAGGGCCTCGTAGTCCTGAGTGCCGAATCGCACGGATGGTTTCGGTCCCCGTCCCCACTGTCCATCAAACATGCGACGACCGGGCCAGTCGCGCCGGGACCGCTGCTGTTCACGGACAGAACGAATCAACTTGATCCGCTCCTCAGTGTCCTTCGTCCGCATGATTTTCTCGCGCTGGTCAATCGACAACGTTGCCAGCCAGTTATGCCAGGCTGAAAGCGTTCGGTCCAGTTTGTTGTCCTGCGCGATGGCTTTGTGCAGCTCACGGCATCGTTTCTCTTCGTCCGCAGTCAACGACTCGAATTCGTTCTGGTTGTGTCGCAGACGCTCGCGGTCTGTGCGGGGCATCTCTTCGATGCGCTCACGATTCTCGCGCATGCTGGCATCCTCGGCCTGTTTAGATCCGGACTGCACAAGCACAAGTACGAACAGGCAGCCGGCCAGCAGCCAGGCGTAGTCGCTCAGCCACGTCAGGAACCGCCTGCCGGGTCCGGCCGAGGCTTCATTCGGATTGGGAATCGGATTGCTCATCAAACAAACCACTGGACGCTAAGTGACGAAGAAACTCGACATCGCCGACAGCCTGATACTGATCCAGCCGCTCGATCAGCGGCAGTTCAGTCAACAACTTGTCAATGGGATCCGCATCTCGGCGGAACGACCCATTGAAGCCAACGCCCGCAACGATCAGCAGTCCGATCAAACCGACAACCCGAATCGCCCATCGACCGCCAGAGGCCCGAACCCGGCGTCCAAGTTGGACGGGCAGGAATTCTGTGTCGGCGTTGTCGGACGACTTTCGTTCGGTGCCAATTGCAGACAGCGTCTTCTCGGTGAATTCACTGGATGCTCTTGCGGCGGGTAGCAGGTCCAGCAGATCCCACGCGCGGGTCAGCTTCTCGACCTGCTGCCGGACCTCCGGATCCCTGGCCAGCGTCTCTTCTACGTCGGCCGCTGCTGCGTCGTTCAGCTCGCCGTCGAGATACGCAATCAGTTCCTCAGGCTGTTCGTGGGCAGATTGTGTCTGGTCTGGAGATGTCATAGTTGGCTACCAACGGCCTTACCGTCTTGCCTTAAAGATACGGTTCGAGTTTTGTTCGAAGGTTTTCCCGGGCACGCGTCAACAACGACTTCACAGCCTGTACTGTAAGGTCCATTGACTCGGCAATATCGGCATAGCTCATGTGCTCAAATTTATTGAGCAGTAAAGC
>CAYSJO010000389.1:0-2810 GCA_964431285.1 uncultured Planctomycetaceae bacterium | reverse complement strand
CCTTCCACTTGCCCAGCAGGCTCACATGGACCCCCAGGTTCCGCGCCACCTCGGCCTGAGTCTGGCCCGACTCGACCATCCCCACAGCCTCACGCTTGAACTCTTCGCTGTGACGACGCTTACGCTTCGACATCGCTGCTCATCCTGAGGTCCAGAATAGAACCTCGATTGAGCGCACACGATTCATGGGGAAGTCCAATGATTCCACGACTGATCCCAATCCTGCTGGCTGCTGTACTGGGGGCTGCACTCATCTCCCGTTCCGTCGCTCAGACGGATGATTCCAAACCGGCTGCCGCCAGGAGTTGGCAGCACCTTGCACTGATGCAGAAAAACTCCGGGCCGGAAAGTGAACTGGGTGCCCAGATCAATCGGCTCGGGCGCGAGGGCTGGGAGCTCGTCTGCGTCACTCCATTCGTTGAGGACGGCACGACGATGAGAACGGTCTACTACTTCAAACGTCCGAAATGACGCCTGATCGTGTCTCTCGAGTGGATCAACCCGAATGCCAGGAAGTCCAAAGGCGTCAGTTCGACCCATCCTCATGCGCAAAGCTTGCGATCCGGCTGAGGCCAGATCGCGAGCCACCATCTGACCACACGACAGATCACTTGATTTCTGGTGAGAATAGGGCTTACTTCCTTAGAGGTGTATTGCTATCGTTATACACATATGCAATACGGCTCCGTCCCATTTGAGATTCACCCATCATCGGGTGTGCCGATCTACCGGCAGATCATGGACCAGGTTCAGGCCATGATCGGTAGCGGCCGGCTGGCTCCCGGTGACCTGCTACCCAGCGTGCGGCAACTGGGGGCCGATCTCGAAGTCAACATGATGACGGTCTCGAAGGCCTACGCGCGCCTGGATGCGGATGGAGTTCTGGAACGTGTCCGCGGGAAGGGCATGCGCGTCAAAGAACGTGAATCCAGTGTCCGGGTCAAAGACCGGCAGCAGGAGCTGAAGCCGCTCGTGGATCCCATGGTCACGCGAGCGCAGCAACTGGGACTCACGGACGAGCAGATGATTGCGGTTGTGAAATCCGTCCTTCGGGAGCGACGCTCATGAGTGAATTCCCCATCAATACGCGTGGACTCCGCAAAAGCTTCGACGACAAGCAGGTGCTCGCCGGTGTCAATCTTGAAATTCCAGTCGGTGCGGTGGTCGGCCTGATCGGCACGAACGGCACGGGTAAGTGAACGCTCATCGAATGTCTGCTGGGCCTGTTGCGGATCGATTCCGGGGAGGCGACGGTCTTTGGTGAAGACCCCTGGGATTTGAGCGAATCCGCCAAAGCTCGGCTCGGCTATGTGCCTCAGGAGATCAAGCTGTATCCATGGATGAAGTTACACGCGAGATCGTGGTGGTCAGACAAGGCTCTACCTGAATGGCCGCAAGCGGGACGAGCAGACCACCGGCGGGACGACGAGTGTCTGGCAGTCATCATTGAAATTGGGACTGGCGAACGAAGTCACCGGCGACCGACCGTGGCTGGGGACTTTCTTCCTGGTCGCGATTTACAGTCGGGATCTGTCGGCACAGGAAGTTGGACAGAACTTCAAAGCTGGTTCGCAGGATTCTTCAGGTTCGCTGGCACAGAACACCGATCCAAGTGCTCGACTGTTCGCGACGAAGATCGCGCCGCTGCTGTCTCGACAGTGCCTTGAGTGTCACGATTCCGTATCGAAAAAGGGTGGACTCGATCTGTCTCGCAAAGATGCTTTGCTGGCTGGCGGCGAAAGTGGAAAAGCCCTCGTGCCTGGCAATCTGACCGAGAGTCTGTTGTGGGACCTGGTCGAATCCAACGAAATGCCAAAGAAACGGCCACCGCTTTCGGATGACGAAAAGAAGCTGTTGAGTCAGTGGATCGAGTCCGGTGCGTCATGGTCCGGAGGCATGATCGACCCGGCTGTTTACGCACATGACAACCGCGCGACAGGCGTCTGGATCCAGCGGCTCACTCTGGCCGAGTACATCGAGACCGTTCGCAGCGCCGTGGGAGTCGACATCGAAAAAGAAGCCCGCGATCTGTTGCCACCCGATCTACGGGCCGATGGTTTCAGCAACACGGCTTACAACCTGAACATCGATTTGAAACGTGTCAGCGCCTATTCGGAACTGGCCGAGGTGATCGTCAAGCGTATGGACGTTCGAGCTTTTGCGGCGAGGTTTTCGAAGAGCCGCCGGCTTGAGGACGACCAGATGCGAGACCTGGTTTCCAGGATGGGCAAGTGGTTGTTCCGTGGACCATTGAACGATCAGGAGATCACCAACTTCCGCGGCATTTCGTCGACCGTCGCCAGCGCGGGCGGTGGATTCGATGAAAGTGTGTCGTTCATTCTGGAGGCCATGTTGCAATCCCCACGGTTCATTTACCGCATCGAGAACCAGCGAGGCGATGGAACGGCCTGGCCCGTCGGACAGTACGAGCTGGCGTCTCGATTGAGTTACATCATCCTGGGCGCACCGCCAGACGCCGAACTGCTGAAAGCAGCCGACGACGGAAAGCTGTCGAATAGGGCAGTGATCGAACAACACGCAAAGCGATTGCTGCAGGACCCACGTGCCATGAAGCGGTCCGTGCAATTTGTTGACGAATGGCTGAATCTCGGCCGTCTGGACAACATGAACCCCAATCGAGAGCGGTTTCCGAACTGGGACGATCAACTGGCTCGCGACATGCGTCAGGAAACGCGGGCCTTCTTCAAAGAAGTGGTCTGGAAACAAGAGCGTCCGCTGTCCGACCTGCTGAACGCGCAGGTGACGGTCGTGACACCCAGGCTTGCGCAGCATTACGACATCAAACCTGC
>CAYSJO010000388.1:0-8011 GCA_964431285.1 uncultured Planctomycetaceae bacterium | reverse complement strand
ACCGAACACATTCCAGTTGGGACCACGCAAAAACGTGCCGAGAATGATCATTCCCACCCTTAGGGGAAGATATCCAAACAGGAACACACTGACGGCGAACTTGCGTTCGTCGAACGTGTAATAACCACTGCCCTGCTTGTTGAAGTCGATATACGGCAGCGCCATTAACCCGCCAAGAATCACGCTGGGAAAGACAACTCCGGCCAGCCACGGGTCGTAATAAACGAGCATTTCCTGCAGCCCCAGGAAATACCACGGAGCTTTAGACGGGTTCGGCGTCTTGGCGGATGACGCGGCTTCTTCGAGAGGTGCTTCCAGTCCGCATCCCCAGAAGAACAGAAACGCCGTGACCGCGATCATGACGATCAGTTCAGTGTAGACCAGGTCCGGCCAGACGAGGACTTTCTCGTTGTTTTCGGCTTCAACCGGCGGCAGTCCTTCGGCCTTGCGTCGATCGTTCTCGTTCGCCTTGCTGAAGTACAGCCATGTAAAGAAGCCGACAATAAACAGCATGGCGACGATGGGGACGTTGTCCGGCTTGCCGACAATCTGGCGGAAGTCCCAGTCGGTCATGCTGAGTGACAGGAACAGCGTCGACGCGTTCAGCATGATCCAGCCGGCCGTGGGCGTCGCCAGGATGCGGCGATACCAGATAATCAGCCCGAATCCGCCGGAGGTAAACGCGAAGAAGTACACCGCGTTGCCGGTCAAAGCATCAACGAATAGCTTGAACCAGTCGGGAAGAATGATCAGAAACGCTTCGGGATTGTGATAGCCGGTGAAATGAGCAAACGTCACCATCGAGAGGACTGCGGTGTACAGTCCCCACCACATCGCGATCGGCACGTGCCCGACTTCGGGAAAACGGTGTGTGCCGTCCACCTTCAGGCTGCGGGCCGTCCACCAGCAATTCATCACGAGCTGGATCAGATAGAGCCAGCCCAATCCGAAGATTACCGATGGAGTCAGGTTAGGATGTGGGTCCATGTCTACCAGTCGCACTGATGCTGGATGAGTACTTACCGCGAGCCGAACCCGACAAGTCGGGTTACTACAAACTAAAGTGGCTGGCTGATTCCGCCGTCTTTGCGGACTCGCCAGAAGTGGATTGCTATCAGCGTTGCCACGACAAGCGGAATCGCGACACAGTGAAGGATGTAGAATCGATTGAGGGTTTCTTCTCCCACGATGCGCGCACCGAGAAGCAGAAAGCGCGCATCGCTCCCGCTGGTTATCAGGTCGTATCCGCCAACGTTCAGGAATTGAAAACCTGGACCCTCGTGGCCGAGGAATGGTGTGGCGCGGGCCATATTGGAACCAACGGTAATCGCCCAGATCGCTAACTGGTCCCACGGCAGCAGATATCCGGTGAACGACAGAAGCAGTGTCAGTTTCAGCAGAATGACACCCACCACCCAGTTGAATTCACGCGGAGGCTTATATGAACCAGTCAGGAAGACACGGTACATATGCAGCCAGACCGTGATGACCATGGCATGCGCACCCCAGCGGTGCACTTCGCGCATGACCCCCAACGTGCTGACATCGCGTAAAGCCAGAATATCGTTAAACGCCCACTCCAGCGTCGGCCGGTAGTAGAACATCAGCAGGACGCCGGTGATTGTCTCGACCAGAAACAGAAAGAATGTGATGCCGCCCATACACCATGTGTAGGACAGAGCAATCCCATTCTGCTTGATCGAAACCGGGTGCAGATGCAGGAAAAAGTTCGTCAGCATCACGACGACACGGTTCCGCCTGTCATAAGGCGCCGGGTGCCGAAAGATACTCTTCCAGATCTGCGATTCGCGTATGTAGTCGCCAACAGACATGTGCTGCTCAACAGTTGTCAGTAGCCGGAGATCAGTAGTCCGAGGTCAGTGCTGTTAGACCAGTGAGGCGTCGACGAACGATTTGGCGTCTTCCCACTGACCTTTCTCTTCCTGAAACTTCACGCTCTTATCGACTTCGAGTGCCCCGTCGGGAGCCAGACGCAGACCAACTCGCTCCAGAGGCCTGGGAGCTGGACCTTCGAAGTTGACGCCCGTGACATAGAAACCCGAGCCGTGGCACGGACATTTGAACTTCTGCTCACCTTCCAGCCAGCTCGGCGTGCAACCGAGATGCGTACAGACCGAGGCGAGGGCGTAGATCAGACTCTTGCCTTTGTACTGGTCGGTATGAACGACCCAGATACCGCGTTTCGCCGTCCACTTGGTGGACACGCTTCCGAGCGGATAATCCGACGGCGGTCCGATTTTGAACTGTGATGGCGGCTCGACCAAAACGTTGGGAAACATGAAACGAGCCAGTGCCAGAGTCCAGACGCCAGTCATCACGGTGAGGATGGTCCATGCCATTGCAAATGGCGAGGCGATCATGCCTAGAACAAAGTTCCGGCGAGTTTCCTTTGGTTTGGCTGCGGCTTTCGAAGGCCGTGTGGGGATCTTAAACTCAGGCTTGGCGGGCTTCGCCGGTTTGACTGGGGCTGCCGCCGCTGGTTCTGCTTCGTCGCCGGACTTCTTTTCGGCCTTCATCTGCGCCAGCATTTCGCTGACTGGGGGCAGATCCCCGGCAGGGATTTTTGCAGCGGCCTTCTTCGGTGCTGCTTTAGCCTTACCGGCACTGCTGGCCGCGGGAGCGGCACCTGCGCCCCCGCCACGGATCATGTCGAGCGGATTGCCACCGGTTGCGGCAGGCTTTGCCGGTGCTGGAGCTGCGGCACCGGCTTTAGCGGCACGGATCATATCCAGCGGACTACCACCTGTTGGTGCTGCCTTCGCTGGTGCGGACGCTGCAGCAGCGCCGCGGATCATGTCGAGCGGGCTGCCGCCGGTAGCTGCAGGTTTCTCGGGAGCTGGCGTTTCAGCCGGGGCAGCTGCCGCCTGCGGCTCGTTTACGGGGGCCGGTTCAGCGGCGGGTTCTGGAGACGCACCGTCTCCCGATTCGCGGATCATCCGAATGATGTCTGCAGTGCTGGGCTTGTCTGCCATGATCCTGTTTCAGATTCCCAGGAGAGGTCTCAACAGCAACGGACGTGACAACCTGAGATGCGTTTGAAATCAAACAGCCGCTGACTCGCGGCATGTCAGAAGTGTCGGTGCGACGTGCGTCGAAAAAGACCTGGTCGCCCCATGTCGGGCGGGGATTGTGCCCACTCGATCGGCACGTGACAACCAACGTGAGCAGCCCAGCTTGTGATTTCTCAGAAAGCGGAAGCGCGTTTTGACGTCGTTCCCGCGCTCGGGAAGGCATCAACGAAAAAAGGCGACTGTTGCCAGTCGCCTGTTCAATGCGATCACCGTGTTGAAGCCGATTCAGTTGGATTCGGCCGTCTCAGTGGTCTCCGCTGGTTCGATATTGATGCGTCGGCCTTCGCGGTCGAAATAAACCGTACCTTCCGTCAGCGCGAAGAGCGTCCAGTCCCGTCCCGTACCCACGTTCTTGCCGGGGTGCCACTTCGTGCCACACTGACGGACGAGGATATTGCCAGCAATGACGTGCTCGCCGCCAAACTTCTTGATCCCCCGACGCTGGGCATTCGACTCGCGACCGTTGCGAGTGGAGCCCTGACCTTTCTTATGTGCCATCGTTCCGTTTTCCTGCTGCTGCGTTGTTTGATGCCGGTACTTCCGCAGAGTCACCGAGTTGCGGGGCGGGACTGTAACAAATGGTCTGGACGCGTGCCAATCGACGTATCGGTCCAGTGAAGGACGTCGTGGCCCACCGACACAACTTCCTTGAAGCGATGGCCCTGCAGTTGTCGACACAGGGCCATCGCTTCGCTCTGACCCTGCCACCCCACGTCGAATACGTTCTGCGGTCGGTTCGTGGGAAGCGGTCGCCAGCCTGGCTATAACCCGCGAGTCTAGAGAAATCGACCTGACTCCCCTCGAGGAAACAACCTGTGTCCGCAACTCTCAGCGAATTCACGAAGAGTCTGACTGTTGAAACTGCGTTCACCGTGCTCGCCGTTGCGAAGCAGCTTAAGGCAGCCGGCAAAGACGTCGTCGAACTGGAGATCGGCGATAGCCCGTTTGATTCGACGGCCAATGCGAAGCTGAGCGGGACTCAGGCGATTGAGAATGGCGCGACGCACTACTGCCCTTCCCCCGGCATTCCCGAGTTCCGTGCAGCAGCGGCGGCGTTCGTCAAGAACGAGTTTAATATCCCTGCTGAGGCATCGAACGTTGTGGTCGGGCCTGGAGCAAAGGTCTTTGAGCAGTTCTTCTGCGAGGCGTTTCTGAATCCCGGCGACGGGTGCCTGGTCTTCAGTCCGTACTTTCCGACGTACGTGCCCAACATTCAGCGCCGAGGGGCCCGCCCAGTCTTTGCTTCGCTCAAGCAGAGCAATGAGTTTCGGCCGACCGTTGCGGACATCGAAGCGTTTCTGACGGATGATCCTTCGCCGAAGGCCATCCTGCTGAATTCACCGCATAATCCCACGGGAGGGATCACGACTGAGCAGGACCTGCGGGACATCGCCGATCTGATTCGCGGCAAGGACATCGCGGTCTTCAGCGACGAACCATACTGCCACATGGTTTGGAAAGGCCGGCATCATTCTTTATTGGAGCAACCAGGCATGATGGACCAGTGCGTGGCGGCCTACACCTTCAGCAAGTCCTACAGCATGAGCGGTTGGCGACTGGGCTTTTCGGTCTCGTCGAACGAGATCAGCGATGCCATCGCGAAGATGGTCAACACGACGTTGTCCTGTACACCGCCACTGGTGCAACTGGCGGGAACGGCGGCCCTGAAGCAGGACGGCGCGGAGCGCGATACGGTCATGCAGAAGTTCCGCGAGAAAGTGGTCCTGCTCACCGAGGGGCTGAATCAGATCGAAGGCGTAACGACGCTCGACCCGACCGCGACGTTTTATGTGTTCCCGAACGTGGGCCCGATCTGCAACCGGCTGGGCATCACGAGTCACGGTCTGGCTCTGTACCTGCTGAAAGGTGCGGATGACGGTTTCGGTGTGGCGTGCCTCGGCGGCGAGTGCTTTGGCGATGCCGGGCATGGATTTCTGCGATTCAGCTGTGCCGAGCCGAACGAGCGACTGCAGCAGGCGTTGGACTTCATTCCGCAAGCGATCAGTCGAAATGATCGGATCCAGACGTACCTGGACACGCACCCCGAGTTCCGGTTGTCAGCGCCATACGATCTGGTTTGAACGACGTCTGAGGTGAGACGCGGCCGCTTGCATCACGCAGGCTCGTTCTATCTACTGAGAGACCTCCGCGTCCCTCACTTTTCCCGCCTTATCCATCCTTCCTGTGGTCTTCCGCGATGGCTGATGACCTCGTCTTTATGATGGGGCAGTACGAGGCTCGTATTCCGAGCGATCGGCTGTTCTCAAAGAACCACCTCTGGCTGAAACCTGACGGAGACGAGTTTCGGGTCGGATTCACGGCCTACTCCGTGCGGCTGCTGCAGGACGTTTTCTTTCTTGACTGGTCGATCGACCCGAATACGTCCGTCCGGGAGAAGCAGGAAATCGGTGAGATTGAAAGCTCAAAGGCGCTGTCGGCGTTGTACGTGCCGTTCGATGGCCGGGTGATTGATTTCAATGAACAGTTGCTGGACGATCCATCTGGCATCAACACAGACGGATACGGAGACGGCTGGCTGTTCACGTTTGAAACGTCGGCGACTCCCATGAGTCCGGACGAATACCTGAAGCTGCTGGGCGAAGGCTGGGAAGACACCCAGCGGATGCTCAAGGGGCAGGTGAATTAGCGGACTTCTGTGAGCCGGCTACGACGAAACGAATGTTGAAGAGTGACCTGCTGATTGCGGCGCGTATCCCGCAACCAGACCCGGAGTCAGGACAATTCATGGCTGGACAGAAAAAACTGACCGTCATCATATCGCAACAGCAGGGCAAGAACCCCGCGAAGCGTCAGCTCGAAGAAGAGCTGGCCATGACACTGATGATGGATTCCGAGGTTGAGGTCTCGATCGTCCCCAATCTGTATGACTTGACCCCAGACCATTCCGGCACATTGTTTCTTCGCTCACTCCGCAGCGACGTCATCATTTTGAGCTGGCTGTATCCACGCGCCACACAGTGGATTCTGGACCGCAACGGAATCAAAGGCCGCGAAGGCACGGTCCTGCTGACATCTGATCAAGAAGACGACGACGAAACTGAAGAACGAGCGGTCAACGAGGAATCCATCGGCGCGGTGGATGTGCCGGACCGGCTGATCTACTGCATCGATCTGAAGGCCTCGACGGAACCACAGGAGTTCCTCGAAGAGATTCGTCGTATCAGCAGCGAAACGAGCCAGCAGACCGTTGATCTGATGAGCTGGATTCAGGGCGACCCGCGGCAGGAGCAACTGGAGCGATACCTGAATCCGAAGGCGCTGATTGAAGGTGGCAACAACGGCACTGTGGCCGCTGCCGATGAGGAGCACGGCGAAAAGGTGCGTCGTCGCTGGTATCCGGTCATCGACTACAGCCGCTGCACGAACTGCATGGAGTGCATCGATTTCTGCCTGTTTGGCGTCTATGGCGTCGATGTGCTGGACCGCATTCTGGTCGAGAATCAGGACAGCTGTAAGAAAGGCTGCCCCGCCTGCAGTCGAGTGTGTCCGGAAAACGCCATCGTCTTCCCGCAGCACAAAACACCCGGCATCGCCGGCGCCGATGGAGAAGTCGCCGGTCTTAAGATCGACCTGTCGATGTTGTTCGGCGGAGGCGACGCACTCGACATGGCCGCTCGCGAACGCGATGTCGAACTGGTGCGCGATGGACGCGAAGCCGTCGGCCTGACCGTGGGAGTCCGCAAGCGCCAGCCAGCCGGAGTGTGCGAACGCGACGAACTCGACGACCTGATCGACGGGCTGGATGACCTGGACCTGTAGGTGCTATCGCTTGCGCAGAAAGTGGCCATCTCGCTCCGCGAGGTGAGTCGGCGTGACCAGACGACACGGAATTGTCCCGAAGATCAGATTGCGGGCCTGGCGGAGTCGGCGTGCTGTCGCGTCCGCCAGTTCAGAGCAGTCAACAGCGGTCACATCGAATCCTTGCGTCGCCATTCCCGGACTGCGACGCGTGATGGCACACTACAGCTTCAGCGACGCCATATACTCGCGGTACTGCTCATCGAGTCGTGTGGCGGGCGTGTTGGTCAACTGATCGAGCCCGACGACTCGCACGCCGGCACCGACGGGCTGATACAGCGCTGACAGATGGCTGATCAGTGCGTTGCGATACTGGCCGTTCTGGTAGTGCAGAAAGAAGTGCGTCAATCCCGACGCCTGGCTGTAGTTCATCGCGATATTGCGGTGCGTCTGAAACGGCCGCTTACCCATGGCCGCAAACCTGGCCAGCGGCACGTAATAATTGTCTTCGACCAGACGGTATTGCGCGGCGTCGAATCGAACGTACGAAGGATCGCCAACCGTGATGCCGTCGTCCGTCTTGCGGAACGACTCCATGTAACAGGCAAATCCCTCAATGATCCAGAAGTGTTCGTTGTCCGCGATGCGGCGCACCACTGGATAAAGCTCGTACAACACCTGGTGAGTCGCTTCGTGGTACAGCGTTGACTGAATATCCGCGCTGTCGGAGTTGAAGAAATGGGCGACGCGTTCGTCCGGCATGTAGATACCGTTTGTGATGGCGATTTGCGGGTTCTTTGCCTTGAGTCGATTCACGTACTCCTGTTGAGTGCGGTAGAAGTGCACAACGTATGGGTTTCGCTTTTTCCTTGTGCCGGCAAAAGCACGCGTGAGCTGTTTCGGTGAATTGAAGAATGCCGGAAAGGCACCGCGAAAGTAGTCGTGAAATCCCTCCAGCATGACCGCCAGTTCAACCCCTTGCTCAAGGCTGACGTTGGTCTTCACCAGATAGTGATTGGTGTTGACTTCCCATGCTTTGCGGAAGTCCTGATGGAGTGCTGCATCACGCTCGGCCGAATACCAGCGTCCGCGCGAATACCGTTCGCCCTTTTCATATCGCGCGAAGTGAGTTGATGGCAGCCATCCGAACCGGTCGTGCC
>CAYSJO010000387.1:0-4764 GCA_964431285.1 uncultured Planctomycetaceae bacterium | reverse complement strand
GCGTATTTCGTACTGGGGCGCCACGTGTTTGTTGATCAGATTGAGTTGTATTGCCGAGCCGGAGACGGCGGAAACGGGTGTCTGAGTTTCCGTCGCGAGGCACATGTCCCCCGCGGCGGGCCTGATGGCGGCGATGGTGGTGACGGCGGTCGTGTCATCGTTGAGGCCGATACAAATCTGTCGAATCTCGCTCATCTGATCGGGCACAAGCACTGGAAGGCCGAACGGGGTCAGCATGGCCAGGGGAAGCTGAAGACCGGCAAACGCGGCAGTGATGCTGTCATTCGTGTTCCGCCCGGTACCCTTATCTACGATTCAGAGCGTGGTAATCTGCTGCGCGATCTGGCGGTTGGCGACTCGATCACGGTAGCCGCCGGAGGATACGGCGGACGGGGAAACAAGCACTTCGCGACTTCCACCAATCGGGCTCCGCGCGAGTTTGAACCCGGCAGAGAAGGGGAACAACGCAACATCCGACTGGACCTGAAACTGATCGCCGATGTCGGACTGATCGGAAAACCGAACGCCGGAAAATCGACATTGCTCAGTCGCATGACACGGGCCAATCCCGAGATCGCCAACTATCCCTTCACGACGAAATACCCAAACCTGGGCATGGTCCGGCTCGGCTACGACCAGCAGTTTGTGATGGCCGATATCCCCGGTTTAATTGAGGGCGCACACGACGGCGTTGGCCTGGGTCATGAGTTCCTGCGACATGTGGAACGAACGCGAGTCTTCGTGCATCTGGTCGAACCGACTCCCATGGATGGCAGCGACCCGATCGACAACTACCGGAACATTCGCGACGAACTGCTGCTCTACGATGCCGAGCTGGGGCAGCGTCCGGAACTCGCTGTGGTCACCAAGTGCGAACTGCCCGATGCCCAGCCCGTCGCGGAACTGCTGAGTGAAGAGCTTGGGCGTTCGGTGTTGCAGATTTCCTCCGTCACGGGCAAGGGGTTGCCGGATCTGACGCAGGCGATCCTGAATATGCTGGAGGACGAAAACGATGAGGATGATTGGGAACCACCGGAGAAACGGAGTTATGAGTAACGTCCAGCCAAGCCGCGAAGCGGCGACATCCCATAGCCTGGGGCGCGAGCCCCAGGGATGCGTTGGTATCGAGGAAGTGAGCCGCGAAGCGGCAACAGGTGTGGGGCGAGACTTGAAACATGTGCCTTATGTCATTCACACAGCAACACATGCCGCCGTGTCGCGGCTCGAAACATCAGCGCCGTCACACTTCCTGGGGCTCGCGCCCCTGGCTAATGCATGTCACCGCTTCGCGGTTGCCGTCATTCTGGTTTGCCTGGTGACAACGGCAGTCAACGCGCAACCGCCGGACGCGGAAACCACATTAGTCGCGGTGAATGACACGGCAATCACCGCAGGTGATCTGGAATTCCTGTATCTGGCCCGCGGTGTGAAATACGACCTGCGGGAATCCGTCCGCGATCGGTTCGTCGAACAGTTGATCGATCGTCAGTTGCTGAAGGATTTTCTGAGCAGTCGCAAAGTCGTCCCGGCGAAATCTGTGCTGGATGACCGTGTGGAGCGAATCGAGAAACTGATCACGCGCGAGGGGCTTGAGTTTGGCGACGTGCTGAAGTCGCTGGGCTACACACGCAAATCGTTCCGCGAAGAAGTGGCATTACCTCTCACGTGGCGAACGCATGCGCGTCTGGCCATCACGGACACGGCCATTGAACGATACTGGAATGATCACCGATCTGAGTTTGACGGGACGGAAGTTCGCGCAGCGCACATCGTGAAACGCATCCCCAAAGACGAGAACGCTGACATCATCAAAGTGCTTCAGGCAGCACTCGTCGAGATTCGCAAACACATTGAATCGGGCACGTTTTCCTTTGCCGAGGGGGCAAAGGATCACTCAGACAGCCCCAGCGGAAAAGACGGTGGCGATCTGGGCGCCTTTGCTTACCGAGGACGCATGCCGATTGACTTCTCGCGAGGTGCATTCGCACTGTAGCCGGGCGAGATCATTGAACCATTCCAGTCACGCCTCGGTCTGCATCTGCAGACGGTGACCGAGATCATCCCTGGCGACCTCAGCCTCGAAGACGCCCGACCGGAGATCTTCCAGCACCTTTCGTCTGAGCTACAGAAACAGCTGCTGCAGCAACTACGGGAGAAGGCTGTTATTACCTACTCTGCTGTTGATTGATGTCGTAGCGAACACTCTCACATGATTCACAACGGAGACCACAATGGCTAAGACGAGCGAAGAAGATAAGTGGGAGATGACGGAGAAATTTCAGGGGGCAATTGCCTCTGAAGATACCGGTGAACTCATAGCTCTACTCGATTCAGGTGCCGACCCGAATTATGTCCTGCACGGCCAGAATGGTGAGACAGCTCTGCATGAGGCATGTAATCTCGGGTTACCCGACATGATCCGCGTGCTGATGGAGCGCGGAGCCGATCCGGCAAACCTATGCTCGAACGGCCAGCTGCCGATTGAATGGGTGATCGAGTACCCCGAATGCGTTGAGGCGTTGCTTGAGTCTGGCATGGACGTGAATGTGCGGAACCAGGACCACCAGACTCCGCTGATGATCGCCTGTCAGACGGCGAGAGATGACGCCGCGAAACTGCTGCTCGACGCAGGAGCCGACGCCGCGGCCACCGATAAGAACGGGAAGACGGCGCTGAGTTTCGCCACTGAGTCGAACGACAAGGACCTGATTAAGGCTGCGACAAAGGATCTTGCCCCCGCATCCCTCACTTCGGAACAACAGGCAGAGGCGATGTTGGAAGCTGCCAAGACGGGCGATCTCGAGACCGTCCAGCAACTGTTGGCTGACGGTGTCGATCCAGACGTCGCGCCGAAATTCCCCACGAGAGCGGTTCTGGCAGCCGCCTGGGAAGATCACGAAGATGTCTTCAACGCGCTGGCTGACGCTGGAGCCGATCTTCAGTACGAACGCGTGCCCGGCCAGACTGTGTTGAGTTCGGCAATCGTCGGCCACACTGACTCACGGCTCCGCATGGTCCAGAGAATCCTTGCCGGCGTGACCGATCCCAAGGTTATCCAGGGCACATTTACTCACGCGTGTGGCCGGGCAAGTGCCGACATCATCCGCGAGTTTCTACTGCTGGGAGTCAATGTCGATGGGCACGACAGCCGCCGTAATCCCCCATCCTTAACGCGATTGCCCGCCGGCAGGCGGACGTTGTTACTGAGTTGATCAAGGCGGGGGCATCGGTCGATGTCGTCATTCCGAAGAACTATGACAACACTTCGTTAAGGAAAAAGAGCATCCTTGAAATGGCGGACGTCAGGGGCCTTAAAGAGATTTCTGACCTGCTGCGCAAGGCGGGGGCTCCCGAGCCCAAGGTGAAGAAACGTCCTTCGAAACCGGACTCGGTTGCGGACTCGTGGAAGCGGATCGACAAGTGGCTCAAGCAGAACGCCAGTTACTGGAAACCCATGAAACGGAAAGGGACTGAAAAACAGATTGCGGCGGCCGAAAAACAGCTCGGAATCAAGCTGCCGGATGACGTTAAGGAGTCCTATGCAATTCACAACGGCGCGGAAGATGGAGCTTTTTTTGAGGCTGATGACGGATGTGAGTTCAGTCTCAACGCACTGCCGGAAGTTGTTTCCAACCACAAGATGCTGAATGACCTGCTGGAAATCGGAGATCTGCCTGACAAAGGAGCGAAACCCGACAAAGGAGTCCGCGGAACGTGGTGGAATCCCAAGTGGGTTCCGTTCGCCGGTAACGGAGCCGGCGACTACCTGTGTATTGATATGGATCCGGACAAAGGCGGCAAGCGAGGACAGGTCATCCTGATGAGAAACGACAGCCCCGACCGGTTGCTGCTGGGGCCTTCCTTCAAAGCCTGGCTGTTCGACTTTGCCTGCAATCTCGATGACGGCAGGTACGATTTCGTCGTTGAGAATCTGAGGTAGGCTGTGACGAACCACGCAAGAATGTGGACGTGATCGCTGAGCCAGAAGTCATTCAGAGAGCTGCTGCGAAACAGGTCCGTTCCAACGAGTCGAGACCCAGTAGACGAAGAAGAGACTGACTACTGCGCACTGGCCACAGGTGACCCATAACTCGAAGACCAGAAGGATGCCGATCATGCTACATCCCGGCGAAGGTCGGTCGAACAGCATCACGAGTGTGAATCCGACGGTCAGGATCAGTCGTCCGATACAGATTGCAATCGCCAATGCACACAACACGAGTGATGCCGACTTGCGGTGCGCAAGTTTCCGGACGACCAGCCCATTCGCAACGTACGGTGCCGTTGCCACGATCGCGATGACGAGAATCAAATCAGAATGATCAAACGCGTCGTGCGCGATTCCCATCGCGACACACAGCGCTGTGACGACAACGGCGACACGACAGCTGCCTGTTGAGATTGAGCTGGCAAAGCACGGCTGGTCGCTCTCGTTCATAAGGAACGTGAGATACAGCAGTGGCTGGATTATTCCCCAGACGCGTGAAATTCGGCCAGCGATGTAGTGCTGAGCCTCACCCTGGTTCAGGGACTACTCACTCCAGGCCCGGCGCAGGAATTCGACGACGTTGCGGTACATCAGACCTTCGATGTCCTCCTCCGAGTACCCTCGATCCCGCAGAAGACTAGGGATGGGCTGCAGGTCGGCAATCGAGTTCATGTCCATCGGCGTCTGCTCCGTTCCATAGCCACCATCCAGATCTGTGCCGATGCAGAGGTGCTTCGCAGAACCTGCCAGCTGGCAGATGTGGGCGATGTGATCGC
>CAYSJO010000386.1:0-1741 GCA_964431285.1 uncultured Planctomycetaceae bacterium | reverse complement strand
ATATTCAAGCCATCGATGTGCATGGCCACTATGGGACGTATACACGTCGTGACGCACCCGTGCTGACAAATCAGTTCGCGTCAGGAGACGCCGCGACGGTTGCTCGGCGGGCTGCGGAAAACAACATCGAATGGACGGTCGTCTCACCCCTGCTGGGACTGCTTCCTCGCGGCGAATCGGATGCAACCGCTGGCAACGACGAAGCTTCACGCGTTGTGCCGCAGACTAATGGACTGTTGCAATGGGTCATTATCGATCCATTGAGGCCCGGCACTTACGAGCAGGCCGAACAGGCACTGTCTGGACCACGATGTGTCGGTATCAAAATTCATCCGGAAGAACATGTTTATCCAGTCGCCAAACATGGTCGGGCGATCTTCGAGTTTGCTGCAAGGCACGATGCATTGATTCTGACTCACAGCGGTCACGAAAACAGTCTGCCGGCCGACATCGTTCCCTTCGCCAACGAACATCCAAACGTCCGCGTCATCCTGGCGCACATCGGCTGCAGTTCCGGACCAGATCGAACGTTGCAGGTGCGCGGCATCCAACAGTCAATTCACGGCAACGTTTACGCGGACACGTCGAGTGCCATGAGCATCTCACCGGGCCTCATCGAATGGGCCGTCAGTGAAGTGGGTGCGGATCGCGTGTTATTCGGGACAGACACGCCACTTTATTCAACGGCCATGCATCGGGCTCGAATCGACCAGGCCGAACTGCCCGATGCAGATAAGAAAATGATCCTGCGCGATAATGCGCTCGCACTGCTTGGTCAGCGACACTTCGTGTGAGCGGAGGGCATCAATCAGCCCAGCACCACTCGCAGATGACGGGAAATCAAGAACATGTCAGACGCCACGACGCGATATCCTCAAAGCAACCTGGCCGCGTGCATGTTGCCATGGACCGAAGACTTTCAATTGGATGTTCCAAAATTCGAAGAATACATCCAGGCCGCGTTGGACGATCACTACACGTGCCTGTATCTGATGGGTACGGCTGGTGAGGGTTATGCGCTCAGCGAGGGTCGCTTTCATGAAGTCGTGGATGTGTTCGCTGCGATAGCAGTGCGCGGCGACGTCGATCCGCAAATTGGTGTGATCGGACTATCGATGGAGCATATCATCCAGCGGATCCGCTTCGCTTATGAACGCGGCATCCGCATGTTTCAGATTTCGCTGCCCAGTTGGGGGACGCTCGATGAAGCGGAAACATTGATCTTCTTTAAAACCGTTTGCAGTACTTTTCCTGACAGCCGGTTCCTGCACTACAACCTGCCGCGCGCCGGTCGCATCATTCGCGGGAAGGAATACCATCGCATTGGTGCCGAAGTGCCCAATCTTGTAGCCACCAAGAACAGCACGACGGATTACGCCCGCACAGCCGACCTGCTGGAGAACGCGCCGGAACTGCAGCACTTTCTACTGGAAGGCAACTTTGCAATGGGGTGCACGCTGGGTGAATGCTCGCTGCTCTGCAGCTACGACGCGTTGTTTCCGGAAACGACCTGGAAGTTCTTTGAAGCTGGCAAACGCAAAGACCTGACAGAACTCTTTCGCATCACTCAGTTCTTCCGTGAGGTGGGAACAAAACTGTTCGCTCACTGTTCGCGTGAGATGATCGACGGCAGCTACGACAAGACGTTCCTGTGGCTGCGCGACCCCGACTTTTCGAACCGAGTGTTGCCGCCGTATCTTGGACTGAACGATGACGAATCCGCGCACTGTCGCAAAGTGTT
>CAYSJO010000385.1:0-4835 GCA_964431285.1 uncultured Planctomycetaceae bacterium | reverse complement strand
AAAGATATCTTCGATCGCTTCCCACTGTTCGTCGGTTAGTTCATGTCGCATCGTTGGCCTTCCTTGGCTAGCGGGCTGAGGAAGACGAAGTTTCGCTGACATGGCAAATCAGGGCCAGCTCAGTTTTCAAACAGAGCCTAGGTGCGGACGAGTAGAGTGGTTCACATTGCGGAGTTCTGACATTACACCTCGACCGAAGTCGGGACCGGCGGCAGCACATGCGCACTTGCTTCAGATGGTCGGCTTAACCGTTTTCTGACCGCGACCAGCAGAGCCGGCAAAAGGAACAGATCTCCGGCCAGAGCGGCGACCAGAAGGCCGCACATCATCAGACCGAATCGATGCGTCGGGATGAAACTACTCGCCGCGAACACGAGCAGGCCGAGCCCGCAGATAACTGTCGTTTGTAACATGGCTCGATCGCACTGATGAATCGCTCCACACACGGCCGATTTCGGGTCGTTGCCCTGAGCAGTCAACCGGCGATAACTGGCGAGAAAGTGGATGGTGTCGTCGACAGCAATTCTCAATGCCACACTGGCCGTCATCAGCGAACCGATATCGACTGGAACCGCCAGGCAGCTCATCAGACCGAATGCCGCAACGACGGGAAACGCGTTCGGGATCATGGCAACCAGAGCAGTGCGCAGGCTGCGGACTACGGCAATCATGACCAGCGTGAGTAATAGAAACGGCGTTCCGAAGCTGCGGGTCAGATCCTGCAGGATCATTTCCTGTACAGTTTCTATTAATGGCATAATCCCGGTGAATCGAGCCCGCACCTGTTTCGTTGGAAGATCGCTTGCAAGCGAGTACTCGTGGAGTTCAGCCTCAACAGACTTGTGTAACTGCTGCATGATGTCCGTGTAACGGACTCCCGCCAGCGCCGAGGCTCTCGCACTGATTCGCCAGAGTTTCTGTTCGTCGTTTTCATACAGGTAGTGTTGGTCAACGAATCGCTGTCGGTCTTGCTGCAGCCGAGTGTCGAGAACACGAGTCCGGAACATGCCCGCCAGGTCAGTCCCGGTTTCGAGCGGGGGGGAAAACGTGACAGCCGACGCGACTCCGGACAGTCCCTGAACAGCGCCGACGCGCTTCCCGAGCTGATCGATGAGACGCATGCGATCCAGCAGGCTCAACTCACAGGCGGGGTCGAGTTCGACAGCCACCTCGACCGGAATTACCGGGCCGACGTTTGTTTCGAGCCACGTGTAATCGCGAATCGATCGACTCTCCGGCGCGAATAACGACAGCACATCAACCGACGTCGCAATGGATGACAGCCCGCCTGCCAGTGCAATCACTGTTGTTACGCCAAGAACGCTGATCATTCCGGACGATCGACACACGCCCGAGGAGAACGCACCCCATCGCGTGCTGGTTTGCTGAGATCCCGCACGGACGCGTGGCGGCCACTTCAACATCGCACCGGGCAACAAGAGCAGCAACAGCGAGACACTGGCCATCAGCCCGATTGCCGCAATGCCGCCAAATGCGTCAACCGGCTGAATCTCGCTCAGAACCAGCGAGCTGAGTCCGATGGCTGTTGTCAGTGCCGCCAGCAGAGACAGCTTTTGTTCTGGCACTGGTGCATTTCCTCGGCTTCCAGCCCAGTTGCAATGCGCGAACAGTGGGGTGCTGGTTGTGCTCTTCCGGCAATGTGAAGTTCATCGCGTGACAATCCAGTTGTTTCTTCTGCGACTGCGACGATCGTATCGATGGATTGCGTCCGGTCGGCGTTGCCTTCGAATGTCAGGACGACGACGGCACAACTTGTCTGTCCGTCGCGACCGATCAATGTGCCGCGCAATCGCTCCGCAGATTCATCGCGAGTCAGATTGAGGGGTGACGCCTGAAGTTCAAGAACCGCCGAGTATCCAGTGATGCCTCGATCGAATGCCTGACCAAAGCGGGTCTTCCGTTCCGGCCTCGTCGGCGTGTTCAGTTTGCGTTCGAAGGCAAGCAGTCGCGGGTCATCGACCGTGCAACCGTCCAAACTTACGACGGCAACATCGTTCCCTTCAAACCGCTGCATGAACCGGTCGTACTGCTGCCGCTGGGTATGCGATTCAGGAGCCCACTGTTCCGGGGCAATGCACATTCCGTCAATGCTGTGCTGCGCTCCAATCGCGAGAATCGGCAACGTTGCGACAACCGCGATCAGTGTCAGCCAGTAGCGTCGTGTCAGACGTCTGGCGTGTGAGTCATTATGGCTCATAAGACGGCACCATCCGGAGAAGCAATAGAATCCGCCATTGCGGACGTGGTGCGGGTATGGCGCGTCAGTCGGTTCTCTGAAGGTAGCTCACGAATCGCAGAGCCGGCGGCGTTTTGAGAGGTCAGTCCAGCTGGGTCAGCCGATGACTACGACTTAAACCGGAACGTGCGACGCAGAAATGTGAGCGTGCGGTCGGCCAGTGAGCGAGGAGCTGAATCGATGCGAGTGCGGCCGGTACCACGCAGAATGAGCTGGGCGTCGGTTTCGTCGAGGCGAATGCGGGCTTGGTACGCAGTGCTGACCGGTCGTGGAATCCCATTGCTGTCGAGAGTCGTGGGAAAATCGTCGTGTGTCACCAATTCACGAGGTGCTACGTCGATGTCGATCTCGGCCACTTCCACGATCGTGCCTTCCAGGACACGGTCGCTGACATGGTCGATGAGCAATTCGACCCGCTGCCCCTTCGAGACGTATTCCACATGGTCCTGGTCAACTGCGACGATCGCTTCGAACTGATTCGCGTGCCCGATCTGACAGAACACCGTACCGGTATCCAGTGACGCTCCCAGGTTCTCTCGGTCGAGGGGCGTACCTGCCCACTGCGGTAAACTCTCGTCGTCCGCGGTGTCTTCAGACGACTTCCGAAGCGGAGGTGGCAGAACGACGCCGGCGATGGGTGCTCGCAGCGTCAGACGATCGAGGTCCGATTGCTTTTGTCGCAGCTCGTTCTGCTTTTCGGCGAGACGCTGTTGCGTGGTCGGAATCAAAGCTTCGACGCTTGCGTCGTTCAGGCGTCGGTCTTCCAGGTTAGCCAGTTCCTGCGTCATCAACTCGACCTGACTCGTCAGACGTCGCACTTCCCACTCAAGTCGCGGGTCCGCGAGGCGGCCGACGACGGCATCGGGCTCGACCGATTCACCCGGTTTAATAGCCTCGGTCAGTGTTCCGTAATGGCTGACATAAACGCTGCGGGCGCCTTCGGCCTGAATCACAGCCGGCGCCTTCACGCAGTACGGAAGCGGGACGAACATGAGAGCTGCCAATGCTCCGCTGACGAGCAGCAGTCGGAAACGAAAGTGTGGCCAGTTCACTGTGCGACTCCAGAACGGACTGGCGAGCCTTCCGCGAATCTGCAGAATCGGACCGATCAGCATGGCGCCGATCGTTGTAATCGCCATGTATACCACGAGTGGCTGCAGACCATACGGCTCCAGTATGGCATGGACAAACCACAGGATGCCCCAGATGACCAGCACGCGATAGACGAGTGCCGCGACATACCAGGTCACCAGCAAAATCCGGCGACGCTCGGGCAACAGACGCGGGTTACCGGTTTCCGAGTCGAAGAAAAACACGCTCAGCGCATTCCGGACGAAGACACCCGCCTGCTGTCGTAGATTCGGAATCTCGACCAGGTCCGAGAAAATGTAATAGCCATCGTAGCGCAGCAGAGGATTCCCGTTGAACAGCAGTGTCGTCACTGAGCAGACCACCACCACGTTCAGGCACAGGCCGTTGAACAACCCAGGCAGCGAAAACCACCACAGGAACAGACATGTGGATGCCAGCAGCCATTCGATGTACATGCCAGTGGCACTGATGACGATGCGATGCCAGCGATTGGGCAGCATCCATGCGTCCGACACGTTGCAATACAGCACAGGAGTCAGCGCCAGCAGCATGACACCCATCTCGTGGCATTCTCCGCCGAAGTGGCGGCAACTGACCGCGTGCCCCAGTTCATGCAGAATCTTGGTGACTGCGAAGATGAGCGCCAGCCAGATCAGATTGCTGGCGGAGAAAAACTCGTGAAACCTGGGCAGACGCGAGTGCAGCACGTCAGACTGCAAACCGGCCAGCAGCAGAGCCCCAACCATCAACGTAACGCACAACGTCACGCACCACGGAGCGAACAGGAACCGCGTGTGCGGATGCAGCCAGTCAAGTAATCGCTGGGGATCGTAGCCGCGGAAGCGGATCGCCAGCAGATTCATGAATCGGCCAAACAATTGTTGCCGACGCGTTGAACGCCGCCGTTTCAGCAGGAATTCCGCCTGCCCCACCGAGTCCGAGACGATCAGTCCGCTGCCATGCAGCATGGCGATGAACGACTGCAATTGTGTGAACGAAAGTCGCTGCGGCGCAAATCGCTGTTCAAAGCGGCGGCGAATCTCACGTAGAGAAACGGCTCCGTCGAGCATCATCAGGACCGCATGCTCTTCCGGTCTGAGCTGAAAATAGCGCAGCGAAACCGGATCTTTGACGTGCCAGTATTTTGTTCCGCCAATGTGCTGCTCACGACATTCCAGGTCGGCCCGCCGACGCAGCGGCATCGGTCGAGTTTCTGCGGTGTGAGTGGTGTTCGCTGCTGACATGCGCTTAATGACTAACCAAAGCAGACAAGACGGCGGATGAGTACGCAGTTACCGTGAATCCGGTCCAGCGCGATCCCATGTCAGAAATCCGGCCCTGGCTGTCCATCCTGTGGCAGGCCGATGCGCCGCAGGACTTCCGGATCAATCTCGTCGCTGATCCATCGAACATGACCGTCGCACATCATCACATTACAACCGCCAAACTCACGGCCTCGCCCGACGGACCGATACGGCGAGCCGAA
>CAYSJO010000384.1:0-11766 GCA_964431285.1 uncultured Planctomycetaceae bacterium | reverse complement strand
CGCATCGACTTTGATTGTGTGACGTTTCGATATCCTGGCGTGGAAGCTGCGTCTCTCTCGCACATAGAACTGCTTGTCAGGCCCGGTGAGTCGATCGCGCTTGGCGGACCGAGTGGTTCGGGCAAATCGACGCTGTGCAATCTGGTCGCAAGGTTTTACGACCCGGGCTCCGGGACAGTCAGCCTCGACGGAAGTGATCTGCGTGACTTCGACGTAGAGTCGTACCGGTCGCTGCTGGGCGTCGTCGAACAGGACGTCTTCCTGTTTGATGGCACGATTGCAGAGAACATCGGCTACGCACGGCGTTCTGCCACCGACGACGAGTTGCGTAAAGCCGCAGACATCGCCAATGCCACGGAGTTCATCGAGAAACTGCCGGATAGGTTTGAGACTCGCATCGGGGAGCGCGGCGTCAAGCTGAGCGGTGGGCAGCGCCAGCGGATCGCAATCGCACGAGCGGTCCTGTCGGATCCAGCGATCCTGATTCTCGACGAAGCCACCAGCAATCTGGACACGGCCAGCGAGCAGCTCATTCAAAGGAGTCTGCACCACCTGATGCAGAACAGGACGAGTTTTGTAATCGCTCACCGCCTCAGCACGATTCGGGAGGCGGACCGAATCGCTGTGCTGGACGGTGGTCGCATTGTCGAAACTGGCAGTCACGTCGAGCTGATGGACCACAACTCTCGCTATCGCAAGATGGTGCTGGCTCAAACGTCGCCCGCGGCGGAGGCTTGGCCAAAGTGAGGCGCGTCGAGAATCGACCCGGTTCAAAACTCTCCGAGGACATTGCCGTCCGTGCGACGACCAAGATTCCGCCAGATGCTGATGTCGATGCTCTGATTAATTGTCCGGGTGGAGCCATCACATAGCAGCGAATGCACGCTTGCCGTGTGGTGGCTGCGGGACGTAACTGCGGCGTAAGTGATGCTGCTGGTTGCGCAGCCCTTGTCTTCGCAGCAGCTCGTGTAATCAATGCCAGAATCAGGCGTGCCTGTGTGGGGGACAAACGTGTTCGGACCAAAGACCGTGTTGAACCCCGTCTGGTGAATGCGCCCGTCCATCCATTCGGTGTGACCGGAATTCGTCTTGAAATTTCCACCCAATGGGCTCAACGTTTACGCGGCGACCGTTCGGATCGACGACCACATCCCGCGGAGTTCGGCACGGGATAGCAAGAATGCGATGGAGCATACGACCGACGCGCCGAAACGGCATTATCTGTGTCACTGTGACGCGGATGGCGGATTCACCGATGGCACACGTCAGGCAGTCGATCCCGCTCTTATCCACTGGGACGGCAGCAGTACTCCAGATCGGAGAATGAGTCGGCCGCAATGTCGTCTGCTATTTCTCTCCGATGCAGTACAGCATCTCCTGTCGTTTGTCGTCGTTGGTGTGAACGACTCGCGTATAGATGCGGCCGCCGCAGGCGATTGGAGTAGCGTACGCCTGGTTGCCAAGTTGGTTTTCACCAACGGATTCGAATTCCTCCGGTGTGGCTTTGAAAACGTAGGTCTTGCCGGCCTCATTGGTCGCAAGAATGTGCCCGTTGACCAGCAGTGGTGACGAGGTGAACGTGCCGCCCAGGCGACCTTTCCACTTCTCTTCACCCGTGTTGCTGTCCCAGCAGACGGCAAAGCCGGCGTCGGCAACGGCGTAGAGGTAACCGTCCTGCATGAGCATGGACGGGACATACACACGCGTCTTGTTTTCCCATACGACCTCACCCGATCCGTCCGCGTTGACTGCTGCGACGTGATTTCGTGGATAGCCTCCGCTGGTGTAGATGAGCTTGCCGTTGGTGACGGTTGAAGTCACGCACTCGATGGTCGCTCCGGCAATCTCCCACAGCTTCTCGCCGTTGAGCGGATCGAAGCCGGACACCAGATTGCAGCCGGTCATGATGAGCTGCTCGCGTCCGGCGACCGGCAGAACGATCGGAGACGAATAGTTGGCCGTCGACGGACGGCTGTGCTTCCAGACGACACTACCGGTCTTGCGATTCAACCCGGCAACGACTCCACCGCTCTTGCCCTTGTTGTCACCGGAGACGATGACGAGAGGCCCGTGCAGTGTCGGCGACGAGCCGTATCCCTGATGCACCGTGTAGTCGGTGATTCGCGTCTGCCAGATTTGGTCGCCGTCACGCGTCAGAGCCGTGGTAAAGATCGCGTCACTGTTCAAGAAATTCACGAACAGCCGTGTCCCATCGCAGGCGACCGACGTCGAACCCTGTGTCGATTTCCCATTGCCCTTCTTTGTGAGACCGCCCTTGTGCACGTCGGTCTTCCAAATCTGCTTGCCGGTATTGCGGTCGAAGCACAGGACCGACTGCACGCCCAGTTTCTCATCAGCTGTGACTAGGAAAACCTGATCACCCACGACGGTTGGCGAACCATGGCCTCGCCCGGGAACCGGGCTCTTCCACAGGACGTTTTCGGTTTCACTCCAGGAAAGTGGTGGTTTCTGGTCCGGAGCCGCGGAGCCATTCTGATTTGGTCCTCGCCACCACGGCCAGTCAGTCGCCGCGACCTCGATCGGGCCGGGATCGTCTCGGTTGGATGCTTCCAGAGCGATGCCTGCAACGGACAAGACAAGAAGTGAGCCAGCGAGAGCCGCGAAATGTCGGATCATGAAAATGCCCTTGGAGATTTGGTCTGATTGAAATCTGTGTCTTGCCCGTCAGCGCACAAAAACGACGGGCCGGAAATCGATCCCCGCCCCGTCGTGGTTGCCGCATCAATTTCTGACCGTGATTTGATCACAGGCCCTTGTCGATGACCAGCTTCAGCAGGTTGCCGGCCCGGTTCGAGTAACCCCATTCGATGTCGTACCAGCTCACCAGCTTGAAGAACGTGCTGTTCAGCTCGATGCCCGAGCCGGCGTCCAGAACCGACGACGCTTCGCAGTGGATGAAGTCGCTCGACACCACTTCGTCGCTCGTGACTTCCAGCACACCTTTGAGGTACGTCTCGCTGGCCTTCTGCATGGCGGCAACGATATCGGCGTAGCTGGTTTCCTTCTCGGTCTTCACCGTCAGATCGACGACGGACACGGTGGGAGTCGGAACTCGAAGTGCCATACCGGTGATCTTGCCCTGAACTTCCGGGCAGACCAGTCCAACGGCTTTCGCGGCGCCTGTCGCAGCCGGGATGATGTTCAGAGCAGCGCTGCGTCCGCCCTTCCAGTCCTTGCGACTGGGACCATCGACTGTCTTTTGCGTGGCCGTGTAAGCATGCACGGTTGTCATCAGGCCTTCCGCAATTCCGAAGCCTTCCTTCAGCAGCACGTGAACGACTGGAGCCAGGCAGTTCGTCGTGCAGGATGCGTTTGAAATTACGTGGTGAGCAGCCGGGTCGTACTCTTCGTGATTCACACCCATGACGACCGTTTTCACGTCGCCTTTGGCCGGAGCCGAAATGATGACTTTCTTAGCTCCCGCGGTGATGTGTCCCTGAGCCGCTTCGGCTGACGTGAACAGACCGGTCGATTCGATTACGACATCGACGCCGAGGTCTTTCCAGGGCAGCCCGTCAGGCGTGCGTGCGGCGACGACGCGAATCACATCACCGTTCACGATGAGCTGATCCGGAGCATCAGCTCCGTCACTGGTGGCATGGCTGACTTCGCCAGCAAAACGGCCCTGAATCGAATCGTACTTCAGCAGATAAGCGAGGTTGTCGGCCGGAACGATATCTCCTACCGCCACAATGTTGATGTCTTTGCCCACAAGGCCCTGCTCATGCAGAGCACGAAACACCAGACGCCCGATGCGTCCAAAACCGTTGATTGCAACATTGACTGCCATGCGTCTGTCTTTCTTTGGTTCGTGATCGAAAAGACGATTGAGTGAGTTCGAGCGGCGCAGATTTGTTGCGAAGACGACCTTCCTGCCCCGGGGCTGGCATCCTGTCGGCTCCGCCCTGACTTGGCCGTACGGACAGCGTCAGAGTGCTCACGGGAATTCAAAGCGGGCTCCCGGCGTCATCCCGGGAGTACAGCGACTGAGTTCACATCAGTCGGAAACAGTCCATCATTGCGCCGACCCGCTTGCTTTCAGGGGCGTCCGACACGGGCAGCACCAATTCACAGCTGCCACACAAGTTCGGGCAGTTTACCGGGTCGAAACACGATTTCAACCTGGCCTGCCCGCTTGCCCGGTTCCGCCCGTACGTCCAGAATCCGGCCACGTCAAATTTCACGCAAAGCCGCGAAGACGCAAAGGTCACCGTATGAAAACCTTCGCGTCTTATCGCCTTTGCGTGAGCCAATTTCGATGCTCTGTGTTGTCGGTTGCGATTCTGCCATTCTGAAGGGTGCCACGTTATGGAAAGCGTGCTCGATCGATTTCTGCGTTACGCCCGCATCGACACTCAGTCGGACGAGAACAGTTCGTCGGCGCCCAGTACGGCAAAGCAGCTTGAGCTGTCTCGGCTACTGACCGACGAGTGCAGGGCTATTGGCCGGCAGGACGTCACCCTGAACGAATTCGGTGTCGTCACAGGGCTGGTCCCATCAACGGTTGAGCATGACGCTCCCATAACCGTCTGGTTTGCGCACGTCGACACGTCGCCCGAGACATCGGGAAAGAACGTCAATCCCGTTCTGCACGAGAACTATGACGGGAACGACATCGTGTTGCCGGCCGACACATCACGGGTGATCCGAGTTGCCGAGAACTCGGCCCTGCCAGGCCTGGTTGGCGGCACGATCGTCACGACCGACGGCACGACATTGCTGGGTGCGGACGACAAGGCCGGCGTCGCAGCGATCATGGCCGCGGCCGACCAGCTGATTAACGGAGAAGAGACGACGCACGGTCCAGTGCGCGTCTGCTTCACCTGCGACGAGGAGATTGGTCGCGGAACGAACGGCGTTGAACTTGAGCAACTCGGCGGCATATGCGGTTACACGCTCGATGGGGAAGGCGCTGGCCGGATCGACTGCGAGACGTTTTCCGCAGACCTGGCCGTGGTCACGGTCGAGGGCATCAACACGCATCCGTCCGAAGGCAAAGACTCGATGGTCAACGCACTGCGAATCATTTCGCAGTTCATTGCTCGGATGCCGGCCGATCACCTGAGTCCCGAAACCACCGACGATCGAGACGGCTTCTTGCATCCTTACGTTTTGGAAGGCGGCGTTGCCAAAGCCACGACGCGGATCATCCTGCGCGACTTCGACACCGACAAACTGGCCGAACACGCGGCGCTGCTGGAGACGATCGCAGCGGAACTTCGGCAGGAACACCCGCGAGCCGCTATCACTGTCAATGTCACGAAACAGTACCGCAATCTGGGTGACGGCCTGCGTCGAGAGCCGCGCGCTGTCGCGAAGGCTCAGGAGGCGATGCAGAATCTCGGACTCGAGCCTCAGCTGGAGGTCATTCGCGGAGGCACGGACGGATCGCTGTTAACTGAGATGGGATTACCGACACCGAACCTGTCGACCGGAGAGCACAATCCGCATTCGCCGTTGGAATGGACCAGCCGTGAAGAGTTGCAACAGGCCACGGACCTGCTGGTCGAACTCGCACGAGTCTGGGGCACCGAGCAGGTAGGTTGATGTCGGACATTGAGTGCGAAACTCTGCAGCAGTTGCGAAGCACTCCGCAGATTTTCGCGCGCGTGGACTCAAGCGACGAATCCGGGCTGCAACTTCAGAAAAGTCTGCGTGACGAGTTCCCGGCAGATTTAGTTCGAGCTGCATTGACCGTGCACGAACTGCGAGCCAAAGCCGCAACGAAATTCAGCCGCGCAGACCGCATGTGGTTCGACACGAAGGGGCTTGAGCAATCGACAGCCGAATCAGTCGCCTTGCACAAGGCTCAACGATTTTCGGGGCATGTACACGACTTCTGCTGCGGCATTGGTTCGGACGCAATTGCTCTGGCACGCAACGGATGCAGCGTCGCGGCAGCCGACCTGTCGAGCGTGTGTTGCCTGCTGACGCGATGGAACGCCGAGTGCTTTGAAGTTGCTGACCGAATCGAAACGGCAGCGATCGACGTTGTTGGAATCGAGGATCGATCGAGACTGCTGCACGTCGATCCGGACCGGCGGCCGAGCGGTCGTCGCGTGCGGCGTGTCGAAGACTGCGTGCCTGGACTGGAGCAGCTTCAGCAGTGGGCCGGTGAGTTTCCCGGAGGGGCGATCAAGCTGAGTCCAGCCAGCAACTTCGGCGGCAAGTTCACCGACTGCGAGATCGAACTGATCAGCTTCGACGGAGAATGCCGTGAAGCAACGGTCTGGTTTGGTGACCTGGCAGGCGACGTACCGTTTCGCGCAACCGTTCTTCCCAGCGGGGACTCCATTGCCGCTGAGCCATTGTCGGCATGGACCAACGTCGGAGAACTGGGCTCGTGGCTGTACGATCCTGATCCAGCCATCGTTCGCTCCGGCTTGGTCGACGTGCTGGCAGAACAACTCGGCCTGCGTCGCCTCGACGATGCCGAGGAGTATCTTACGGGCGACGCACTGGTGGACTCACCATTTGTGCGTCCGTTCGAAGTCGTCGAGAATCTGCCGAATAACCAGCGTGAGATCCGACAGGCATTCCGACGCCATCCGGCTCAGCAGGTTGAAATCAAATGCCGCCACATTCCAATCCAGGCTGAAGCCGTAAGGCGCAAACTACCTCTGGAAGGTACCAATCCGGCCGTGCTTATTTTTACACGGCAAAGTGGCAAAGCCCGCGCCGTTTTGTGTCGACGTCCATAATTCATTCTCTTCACCAACCGGCCTGAATCCATGTCCGACCAGCTCACACACTTCGACGACTCCGGCGCCAGCCGCATGGTGGATGTTGGTGGCAAAGAGATCACACAGCGCATGGCCCGGGCTCAGGCGATTGTCACGATGCAGCCTGAAACGCTTGAGCTGATTCGTAATCGGCAAGTGTCGAAAGGCGACGTCTTCGAAGTTGCCCGGCTGGCCGGAATTATGGCCACCAAACAGACGCAGAACCTGATCCCGCTGTGTCACTCACTCGGCCTCGACAGCGCCGAGATCGACTTCGACATACTGGACGACACTCGTGTGCGCATCGAAGCCCGAGTCAGTAATCACGGTCGGACTGGTGTCGAGATGGAGGCCATGACCGCCGTCAGTGTTGCGGCGTTGACGGTGTACGACATGTGCAAAGCCGTGGACCGCTGGATTTCGATCGGATCGGTCGAACTGCTGGAGAAGTCCGGCGGAAAGAGCGGGCACCTGACACGGACAACATGAGTACGTAGGCCGGAACAAGCGAAGCGCAGTTCCGGCAATATGAAACGCCGGAACTGCACTGCGTTTGTTCCGGCCTACGTCTAACCCATCCCGGAGCCGTAGGTCCCGTCAACAACGGAATTGACCGCGTCCGCGCTGCCGAAGACGAACAGAGAATCTTCGGCCATCAACACAGCGTCGCCGGGTGGTGGCATCAGGCGTTCGCCGTCCTTGCGGCGGATTCCGATCACCATAATGCCGCGGCTGCGCAGATCGATGTCCATCAGGCGGAGGCCCACGTACGGGCTGTCCGGCAGAACCTGTACGTCGGCCAGTTCCAGATCGTTGCCGCGAGTGTCGGCGATTTCGATGAAATCCTCGATGGACGGATTCAGCATGAAGCGGGCCATCTTCACGGCTCCCGAGCGGAACGGGCTGACGACACGCGTGGCTCCCGCTCGCTCCAGTTTGTCGATTGCTTTTTCGTCGACCGCTCGCGCAATGATCTGCAGATTGGCGTTCAACATGCGAGCTGACAGCACGACATACAGATTGTCGGCGTCTGTCGCGAGAACGGTCGTCAGTGAAGTTGCCCGTTGAATACCGGCCTTGCGCAGTGTGTCGTCGTCGGTGGCGTCGCCCACCAGAAAGGGCCAGCCGTGTTCCTGACAGAGCTGGCTGACCCGTTCTTCATTGTGATCAATCACCACGAACGGGCGATCGCGTTCGGCCAGGTACTGGCAAATCGTCCGACCGGTGCGACCCTGACCGCAGATGATGGAATGCTCTTGAAGTTGATCGATTCGCCGCTGCATCTGCCGTTTCTCCCACAGAACCCGGAACTGGGCGCTGACAATCCAGCTTCCGAAGCTGAATGCACTGAAAGTAAAGATGCCCAGCCCCAGCATCAGATACATGATCACAAACACGCGATCGCCGTCGTCGCTGGCGACGTCGCGCGAGCCAACAGTGCTGAGCGTGATCACCGCCTGGTAAAGACTCTCCAGCCAGTTCAAGCCCACGACAATGCGAAAGCCAACCGTGCCCAGCAAGGTCAGTCCCAACAGCAGGCTGAGTGTGACAACAACTCGTTTCATTGAAGCTCGGCGAGTCCCAGCAGTTCCTTCACTTCGTCGAAGCCCATCATCGGGACGGCAGGCTGATCAATCCGACCCTCGCGGAGCATAGCCTGTGCCAGCGTGCGCACAACGTGTCCCGTGGCCAGCAGAGTGGCGACAGGATCGACCACAATTCTAAAACTCATTTGCCCCAGCTCGGCCGCCGACAGAATCGGAGTGACGCCGCCGGGCAGCATGTTGGCAAGCTGCGGAAACGGGACCTCTCCCCCTATCCGTGCCATTTCGTCACGCGACTCGGGAGCCTCGACGAAACACACGTCGGCACCGGCTTCGCCATAACGGTTTGCTCGTTCGATGGCCGAGTCCAGTCCCTCGACCGCGCGGGCATCCGTGCGTGCGATGATGACGAAATCCGGATCCTTGCGAGTGTCCAGAGCGACACGCAACTTGTCCAGCATTTCGTCCGCAGGAATGACCTGCTTGCCCGCGAAGTGACCGCAGCGTTTCGGTGCCACCTGATCTTCCAGCAATAAACCAGCAGCACCGGCACGCTCGAAGTCGCGCACAGTTCGAGCGACGTTTTGAAGATTGCCGTGTCCGGTGTCTCCGTCGGCGATCAGCGGAACGGTCAGCCGATCTGCCATGCGACGGACCGCCTCGGTCATTTCGGTCAGAGTCGTAAGCCCAACATCAGGAATCCCCAGGACACTGGCCGAGACACCGAACCCGCCCAGAAACAGCAGTTCAACTCCTGCATCTTCAAGCACGCGGGCCGTGAAGACATCGTGTGGTGCGAACGAGCGGATGATCTCCGAGCCGGTTAACAATTCACGCACTCGACGCGTCTTAGACATCATACGTTCTCACTTCATCTTTGCGAACCTCGCGACCTCTTGAACAGAAGCTCGCGAAGTCAGTTTCGGACAGATTGCGCCGGGCCATCGCTTTGGGGCAATGCGGATGTGACGAAAAACAGTTGCGACGTTAGGACGACCGTTTCGTCCCCCGCCTGCAGAATCAGTTCGGGTCCCCAGCGACGAATCTCTGCCTGTTCATGCGGATGAAAACTGCTGAGCTTCCGCGGGTGTGTCAGCGGCGGCCCCGGTGTCACGATTCCGTGCTGAATCAGTTCGGCAAAGCGGCGCGGTGCAACGAAATCGGCGTAACCGTACGTCATTCGATAACGAATGATCTCGGCCCAGTTCACCAGGATCAGAGTGACACCCTCGTCAATCAGATTCTGACGAATCTGGTCGGCCGGTTTGAGTGGCTGATCGGCCGGGGGAACGTCGGGCTCGTTGGCCGAGCACCATTGTTCGAAGATGGAAATATCGAAGACTGTATTGTAGACCAGCGGAAACTGGGCATCGAATACCTGCGCCTCACCGACACACAACACCTTTGAATCCGGTGGAAGATCCATTCCGTTGACTGAGCGGATTGTCCCCGACGTCAGCTGTGCTGTTTCCCATAACTCGTCGTAGTCGGCCAGCCATGCGTTCAGTCCACAATACGGCGTGGCAATGAATGCCAGATTAAACAGCACGCACAGACTGACTGCCGCGCCGGCTGCCACTTGCCAGACGCGATGGGATGTCCACCAGATACCGATTCCGGCCAGCAGGGAAACAATCGGGATCAACGGAATCCAGAACCGGTCAATGCGGTGTGTCAGTACCCACCAGCTGAGGAAGAGAAACCCCACGTACAACCAGAGCCCACGAATCAACCGCTGCTGCCGCCGAACCAATAACGTCAGTGCAGCCATCGAAAACAGCAACGGGCTTAGCCAGTCACTCTTGATCGTCACATCAAACAGTTTGACGGCCAGATCAGTCGGATCGTGATGAGGTGGACCATGGCCCCGCTTCCAGTTCGCTTCCAGCGTTGGTGTCCAGTCGCTGCCGTGGAACACCGAATTCAACAGCGGGTAAACCGGGTTGCCAGTTTCGATCAGGTTTTTCGCAAGCCACGGGCCCACCGTGATCGCGCAGCCCACGACGTACGCCAATGCTGTAACGCCTAAGGCTCGGCGGTGATTGGTGTGGCGTGCTGTCATCCATAGAAGAGTGACACCGAGCGGTATAACGACAGACAGGACGCCGGGGTACTTGCAGGCCATCGCACTTCCGGCCAGGAGCCCACACACGAATATTCGTTTCAGTCGCTCGCCAGGATCAGGCGCATCAGCCACGAGCAGTACGGTCAGCAGTGATGCGAGCAAGTAGAAAGTCAGTCCACCTTCGGCATAGGCGATGACTGAGATGCGGTACGTCCACGGTGTCGAGATGTGGATCAATGCCGCAGCCCAGGCGGCTCGGCTGTCGAACCAGCGTCGAGCAAGTGCAAAGACGCCCAGTGCCGTCAGTGGCCCGAACAGCATCAGGACGAACTTGCCCACAAGCGCACCCCGCTGCCAGTCATCCGTCAGGACCATACCGAGCAGTGGGAACATCTCTGTCAGAAATGGAAAGCTTGTGTAAACGTTGTGAGACAGCAGCGAGATGGCACCTGTTTGATACCACTCTTTGGGTCCCTGGAGGTGGTACTCCTTCACGTCAAAATCCACTGACGGAAGCATCGCGCCTAAAGCCATCGCGGTCACGAACAGGCCGATGACAATTCCCACCACGACTCGTGTCATTATGGGAAACGGGATTTGTCCACGCAGTAACACTTCGCGCCACGGCGTCGCAGTGTGTTCAGGTTCTGGCGTTGGATTTTTCGTGTCGATCACTCGTGCGTCGCGCAACAGCAGAATGACCTCTATTGCAGTGAGCATAATCAGGAGACTGCCGAAAACTGCACGCGACATGACCATCGGAAACGTACGAGCCAATAGCCCACAACACAGAGTCAGTAGCGAAACACCAGACAGCCCCAGACCTGCAGACAGGACAATTCGTTCAAGCGACCAGCGATCCAATTGCAGTCGGATAGTGCGCAGTAGCAGATGCCCAAGCGCACATGCTCCCAGCACGATCAATAGTCCCGTCCCGATAACCGGCACACGCTGAGAGAAGTATGCCCAACTGAGCACTGTGGCATCGGGAGTAGGATTCTGGACCACGCAGTCGTACAGAATATGTGGCAACTCGCGCCAGATGTCAGTGCGATTCACCGCGGGGTTCGTGTTGGGCAAATCGAGACGAAAGAAGAGGATTCCGAACAACAGCAGCCAGATGATGGCCAGCCACGCCGCCCAGACTTGCCGGGGTGTATTGCTTGAAGAGACCGATTCAGACATGCACGAAGCATAGTCGTCGAGCGGAATTCGTTCAGCAGGATTCGTGGCCGAGTTTACTCACGGATTTGGACGCCATACGTTACATCGACTAGTGTTCGATCAGACCTGAATTGATGGGTAGAGGCGTTTGAGTCTTGTGCGTGCGTCTTCGGTTGTGAAGTGCCAGTCGACTGTTGCGGCAGAATCGTTTCGGGGCTTTTCCCAAGCTGCGACTTCGCGGGTCAGTGTG
>CAYSJO010000383.1:0-4133 GCA_964431285.1 uncultured Planctomycetaceae bacterium | reverse complement strand
GGACGGAGCACCTGTCCCCAGCGTCCGGCGTGGCGCCGGGCACGGTCGCACGTCCTTCTTCGATATCGACACCGAGGGAAATCGGTTCCTGTATGTTGTCGATCAATCGGGCAGCATGGGGTTTTACGGTCAGTTGCGCGTGGCAAGAAACGAACTGCAGGCGAGTCTCCAGAGCCTCGATTCAACTCAGCAGTTTCACATCATCTTCTACAACACCCGTTATCGTGAGATGCAGCTGCGCAATCGCGAACCAGGGCTGTCATGGGCGACCGACATCAATCGCACGTTGGCCGGTCAGTTCCTGCGAGGTATTTCGCCGGAAGGCGGTACAGACCATATCCCGGCCCTGCGAAAAGCCCTCAGCTATCGGCCCGAGCATCTGTTCTTCCTGACTGCTGCCGATCAGCCTCAACTGACAGCCAGAGACCTGGACGACATTCGGCGACTGAACCGAGGACGGACGCACATTCACTGCATCGAATTCGGACAGGGTGCAAACCTGGGTCTCGACAATTTCCTGAAGCGGCTGGCCCGACAGAACGACGGCACGTACCGATACCGGGACGTGACCAAGTTCGGCGCGAAGTAATGCAGCCACGTGCGGTGGCTAGTGCATTTTCCAGGTTGGTCTTCAGTAGATCCGTCCGACTCGAAAACCTCTCTCCCTGACCCTTTCCCCAGCGGGGAGAGGGAACCAGTCAGACGAGTTCCCTCTCCCCGCTGGGGAGAGGGTCAGGGAGAATTCTGAAAATGCACTATTTAATTCAGTTCGTGACAGCTGCCTCAATCAGGTCATCCGAAACGCCCGCAGACTTAGCTGCGTCGACGAGCTGCGCCCAACTCGTTTCATCCAGATCGAGTCCGTCGCGCTGAGTCGCTCGATTCTGATCTTCCACTTCGCCCGGAACCATCACTGGGCGGCTGGCATCAAGCGGACGTGATGAACGGACGAAGTCGACGTAGCGACGAATCTCGTCGAATAATGGATCGGGAGTTCCGAGCTGTTGCGGGTCGATGTAGATGGACAGCATGCCCTGCTCAAGCTGCTTCTTTCCAGCAGCACTACAGCCACCGCCGGTCAGGGCTCCCGCCAGAATCTCGGCAACAAGGCCCAGGCCGTATCACTTGTGACCGCCGAACGGAAGGATAGAACCCACGGGACGACCGCCAGGCGGACCATAAAAATCGTTGGCGTCATTTGTCGGCTGGCCCTCCGCGTCCAGGATTGTGTCGTCCGGGACGGGCACGCCCTTGTTGCGCGCAACCTTCAGCTTTCCCTCGGCCGTCGCGGCAGCCGCGATGTCGAAGATGATTGGTGAGCCATCCTTGATCGGGATCCCCATACAGACGGGGTTGATCGAAAGCCGCGCGTCACGTCCGCCAACCGGCACAACGAACATTCCCAGGCCGGTTGTGTTCACAAAGTGCAACGACACGAGTCCGGCCGCGGCGGCCATCTCCGCCCATGTTCCGATGCGACCGAGGTGAGCACTGTTTCTCAATGCGACGAGTGAAACCCCCTGCTCGTGGCACTTGCGAATACCGATTTCGACCGACTGTTTCCCTGTCCATTGACCGAAACCCAGCCCGGCATCCGCGACCGTCAATGTGCCTGTGTCGATGACGATATCCAGTGACCGTCCGGCGATCACCTTTTCCTCACGCAACCACTGCAGGTAAATCGGAGCGCGGATTACCCCATGTGATGGATGTCCCGCCATGTTGGCTTCGACCAGATGATCCGCGATGACCCGAGCTTCCTCGTCTTCGCAGCCCACTCCAGCGAACAGTCGAGTGACCATTGTCTTCAGTGCTTCCGGTTGCAACTTCATGGGTGTCTCGTCGGGAAATAGAAAACGGGGAGTGGCGACGTGCGCGACTCCCCGTCAGTACCAGTGATTGAGGTGACTCGAACGAAACTTACTTGCGGAATGTTGCCAGGAACGCGCTGCGGATTCCCCGATTCGTGAATCGCGATCCGAGTGCCTTGCCCTGGTAAGACAGCTTCAGTGAGTACGCGGCGCCCGCGTTGTCGACCTTGGTCAGTGGCTTGTAGTAGACGACTTCGTTCGTGCAGACACAGTCGCTCTTACGCAGCTTGCGAGTGTTGATCTCTGCCAGTCCGCCCGCCTTGAACGAGCCGACCATGTCGATGTGGTCGTTCTTCAGGCTGATCGGGACGGCGTCGATCTTCAGCACATTCCGCGTGAGGTCTTTGGCCGAGTCTTTGACAAACGCGACGAGCGCTTTGCGCTGGTCTGTGGTGGCGTCTTCATCGACGAGAATGACGGACTTCACACGACCCGCCTTCATGGGAAACACGCCGTCGTAACCCAGTGTGCCCTGGGACTGCACGATCAGAGCGGCTCCCAGTCCGTCAAGTTTGACGTCGTTCCACGAACCCTCGTCGACCTTCCAGGCCATTAGCGCTTCTTTACCGGACAGGTCCATTTCCGCATTGGCGAAGCAGGGGCCGGTGTAGACGTTGCACGTGCGAGCTTCCAGGTACTCACCAGTGATCTTCGCAGCGGATGCCAGTGACGACAGGCTTAGAGCCAGCCCGGCTACGGTCAAACAAAGGATGGGTCTCATGTCAGAGTTCCTCTCGAACAGTTTTGCGGAACGGAAAGGCAAAACGAATAAGTGATGTTCTCACTGCTCAGCGTGAAGGTCAAGAATGAAGGGCATCGCCAACGACGTGGCCTGGTTTTGAGGCCGGAAATGGCGGCACAATCGCGTTGTGCCACCACAGTCCAGGGCCCGCAACAAATCGCCTGGATGATCAGTCGCGGCTGCTGAGTTTCGAGAGCAGTCTCAGGATCTCGATGTACAGCCACACCAGGGTCACCATCAGACCGAAGGCGCCGTACCACTCCATGTACTTTGGTGCGCCTCGTTCGACGCCTTTCTCGATAAAGTCAAAATCGAGAACCAGATTCATGGCGGCGATCACCACGACGAAGGCGCTGAATCCGATACCGACCATGCCGGCGTCATGAATAAACGGTATCGACGAGCCGAACATTCGCATGATCATCGATGCAAGGTAGACGAGACAGATGCCGCCGGTCGCGGCACACACGCCGAGTTTGAAGTTTTCGGTCGCTTTGATGACTCCCGTGGAGTATGCGAACAGGAGCGCAAACAGTGTTCCGAATGTCAGCCCGACGGCCTGAAAAGCAATGCCGGGATAACGAGCTTCCACAAAAGCTGACAGTCCACCCAGAAACAGACCTTCGGCAAACGCATAGATGGGAGCGGTCACTGCGGCCCACTGCGGTTTGAAACATGTGATCAGGCAAAACACCAGTCCGCCTATCAGGCCACCCATCATCAGCGGCATCACGATTGGATTCTGCTGGGCGAGCGCCGACCACGTGATGGCCGCACCACCGATGACCAGCAGCAGCAGGAAACCGGTTTTGAAAACCGTTCCTTCCAGCGACATCGTGCGTGTTGGTTCGTAGACATCGAATCGCTCGAAGGTACTCGCCTTAAGAGCGGGGTTTCCTGATCGCATCACTGTCTCCTTGGCGGGCAATTAATGAACTGGTCCGACAGGTATCGCTGACCATGCGACGTAGTTTATCCGGAATGGCGCTGATCAACAGGCCACTTTCTCGCGTTGAGCCCATTCTCGTTCTTCAGTGATTTGTGTAACGGCGTAACGGTAATAGGCAATAACGAGCGATGTTTTCCGCAAGTCCGATTTCGAAAAACAACGTTCAACGACCGGATATCCCCCAGGAACATGAATCGAAAAGCGACTTCACTGAGTACGCGTCATCAGCCAAACGAATCGCGATTCGCAAGGAATGAAGTGCAGCATTCGGCTACATAGTCCTGAGATTCGAGAAAGGTTTTTTGGCTGACGATGTTTGGTCTGTAGTGGGATTGTATGTGCGGCGTGCGCATTCGACCGCCGTTTCCATTGCGCCCCATCTCCACAAACTCAGATGGCGGGCCTGAACTATGCGCTGGTTGAAAACCTTGGAGTTATTGTCAATTGTTGTGTTCGAGAAATCTCAGACAGCGGCGGCTTTGGGTGGGGAGTTCTTGCTGATTCCATCTTCGAATTCGACGCCATGGATGACGTCGGGGATGAGCCTGTAGCCGCGGAGTTTTCGCCAGGT
>CAYSJO010000382.1:0-4999 GCA_964431285.1 uncultured Planctomycetaceae bacterium | reverse complement strand
TACCTCGTTCGACTCAGGCCGGCTCCGTCCGGCCGACTGCAACCAGACCGCTTTCACCAACACATTCCGGCGACGAACCATACTGAAGACGGATTCTGGAAATGCTCTAGATGCCCCGTGTCAGCCTACGACCGCCAGAATGTCGATTCCCTCGACGCTTCGTACTTCACACGAAGGTGCGGAGTCGCCAGCGGTTTGTTCATCGACAGTGACTGTAGACCGGACTCGACCAGACCGCTGGTTAGCATTGTTCGTTCGACGGGATAGGGTGCTTTGCCTGTCAGGAACATCTGCTCGGCGTTGTCCATCAGAGCTGCGGAGTAAACAACATTCGGCGTTGGCGGCAGATATAACAGAGTCGAAAGCGGTTCATCCCGGCCTTTAATCTTCGCAGCAAAATTGAAATCCCGCACGACACCGTTGAGCATCAGCACGGTCGCTTTCGTGCCGTTGGCGTAATCAAAAAAGAAGGCCCGTGCGTCTTTCCCCCACTCGCGCAGCTGTTGCTGAGTCGGGTAGCGGTGACTGAACGACTCTGGCTGCCGCAGCGTCTGACTGCGTGAGATGCAAGCCTCGAACAGACGCGGGTCCCAGCCAACGTCCGGTCGCCTGTCATCGATTGCCGTCCACAGGTCGTCTCCGGCAAGGGCTCTGACACGAACAACTCCGGTCTCGCCCCCTTTGCGGCGTTCCATCATGCATTGCAACGTTTCGATGGCATGGAAGTCGTAGATGTCCCGACTTCCGTAGGCCACAACGAGGCCTTCTTCAATCTCGGCTCCGAAAGGGACTTCGACCGACGGCATGCGCCACGTCACCGGTAACGAAGATCCCGCCAGAAACGGAAAGTCCAGTTCGTGCGACAGATCCACCATCTCCTTGGCCAGCTTGAAACTCCATGAGAGGTGTTTGTCGTTGAACACCGGCACTGAGCGGCCGTCTTTGCGAAACACATCTGCAATCTGCGTAAACAGCTTGTGGCGTGGATACAGCTTCTGGCCAAACTCGTTGAGCGGGTAGTCGCCATGCTCACCAATTAGAAGAACTGCATCGACATTAAGTTCATCGCCACCACAGCGGAGAGCCTCGGCCACTGTGGGATAGATCGCGAATCCGTTCGCCTCGGCGCGACGTTCGCTGAGATCTCCATTCGGCTGTTGATCGACGTAAGCCGACACAACTTCCAGGCCCGGCTGATGCCACTGTCCCTGTCGCGGGTAGCCATGCAGAAACCGCTCGGCCATGTGCCATGCGTGAGTTTTGTAGGTCCACAAAGTCGTGACCACAGCGAGGCGCTTTCGCCCACCGGGCGGCTCCTTTGCAATCCCGTCCATCGGACTCATCAGCAGCGAAGCGCCACTGGTCACCAGAAACTGTCGTCGATCGAGCATTTGACTTCTTTCGTTGAGCCATGTGTACCATTCGCACGCATTTTAGTTGGACCGCGTCACTTCCGACGCTGATCACAACCCGAAGCGTCAGAGCGTAAGCGAGGATGAGAGTTGCGTTGAATCCTCGCTTGACGCTTCGGGTTATGATTTCGACGCCGAATTCGCCGAAGTGGCGCTTTCCCATAGAAGCATGCTATCCGGGCCGTGTTGGCATGCAGCTACGGGGACAATGCTACGAAGAAACGCACAATATTTCCCGCACGTGCATTGAGCGACGCGATCACCAGCTCTCAGGCCGAAAGCGCGACCCTCTTCATCCGTCCGAGTCTGACCCGGAATTCTCCGGTCGCAGCAACGGGAAGAAGATCACGTCGCGAATACTGCGGCTGTTGGTCAGCAGCATGATCAGGCGGTCGATTCCGATGCCCAGACCTCCGGCGGGTGGCATGCCGACTTTCAGGGCCTGGACGAACTCGGTGTCCATTTTGGCCATCGAGTCTTCTTCGTCCTGCCCCTCGAGTTGTGTGTGGAAGAGCTCTTCCTGCAGGCGAGGATCGTTCAGTTCTGTGTAGGCGTTCGCCAGTTCCATTCCGTCAATGAACAGCTCGAACCGCTCGGCGATACTCGGGTTGTCCTTCTTACGTTTAGTGAGGGGGCAGATGGACGCCGGGTAGTCAATGACGAACACTGGTCCATTTAAACTGTCTTCGACTTTCGCTTCGAACACGTCGTTGACAATGACATCCGGATGCACGCCATCGGTCTCGATGTCCAGCGACCGGGCAAGTTCTGTGACAGCTGCTGAATCGCTCATCGCGACGCCAGCGTGTTCCGCGAACAGATCGGCATACTTGCGTCGGGGCCATGGCGGTGTGAAGTCGATGGTCTCATCGCCCCACGGCAGAACCATCGAATCACTCACGGCCCGGACGCCGTTGCAGATGATGGATTCCGTCAGATCCATCATCGTCTCGTAGTTTCCGTACGCCTGGTAAATCTCGATCATCGTGAATTCCGGATTATGAGTGGCGTCAATGCCCTCATTCCGGAAAACGCGACCGATTTCGTACACGCGTTCGATTCCGCCGACCATCAGCCGCTTCAGGTGCAGTTCCAGAGCGATCCGCAGATAGAGTTCGATGTCCAGTGCGTTGTGATGCGTGATGAATGGCCGAGCCGCCGCACCGCCGGCGATCGCATGCAGAACCGGCGTCTCCACTTCGACGAATCCGTGATCACGTAATGTCTGACGAATCGACGTCAGAATCTCCGTCCGCTGCAGCATGCGGTTGAGCACGCCGTCGTTGTAGATCAGATCGATGTAGCGCTGCCGGAGCAGCATCTCAGTGTCCTGCGCACCGTGGAACTTCTCCGGTGGAGGCGCGAGCGACTTACACAGGATCTGAAATCCACGCACCATGACGGAGACTTCGCCCGACTGCGTCCGCAGCATGACGCCATCAATCCCGATCAAATCGCCCAGGTCGAGAGTTGACATCAATGTCCACAGCTCGTCAGGCAGGTCCCCGCGGCTGAATAGCAACTGAATTTGGCCGGACCAGTCCTTGATGTCGTAGAAGCGAAGCTTACCGGCTTTACGACGCAGCATAATGCGTCCGGCAATACGGACTTCTTCACCCTCAACACCTGGCTCTTCCGGACACTTCTCGCGAGCGTCGCGAATGGCGATGTGGCCGTCAAATCGTTGTCCCCAGGGATCGTGCCCGAGTTCTTCGATCTGCGAGAGCTTTTTCAGTCTCGCAGCTTCCAGGGGAGAGACCTTTTTTTTCGACATGATCTGTTCTGATTTCAGTGGGGGCCCAACTGTCCACGAATGAGTCAGCTGGAAGCCGTGTGAGGTTTAGGTTTCAGTCGTGAGCTACGCTGTGCGCATTTTGAAGCTCACGCAAAGAGGGGGCATAGCAAACTTTGCGTCTTCGCGCCTTTGCGTGAGTCTTTGTTCGAGTCCGCACGACAGGTCACCACTTCCCGCAGCGTGCAGGTCCGTCGAGGGCGTCGCATCTTGGAGCCTGTCCGACAGAGCGTCAACGACTCCGGAAGCCGTTTTAGCGAACGTCGCCGCGACAAAGGGGCGAACGCCTGCAGCTGACCGAACGGACCGGTCGCCGAGTCAAACACGGGCAATTCCGAGGTTTGCGTTTGCTGATCAACCAGGTTTGATACGATATTGCCCTCGCCTCCATACCCCGCCACTGCCCCCTCCTGCTGTTGTCCTTTCGGCGTCCGACACTCCTCAAATGGGTGCGCTTCTCATGCAGATGTGCAAGTCCACAATTCTGGTCCTGTTTGTCACTGTGAATCTCAGCTCGCTGGTCGCGAATGCGGAAGACACTCTCCGCGATTCCATTGGCGCTCGTGTCGAAGCCGCGTGGCAGGCCAACAAGGTCAAGCCGGCCGAGCCCGCGTCTGATGCCGAGTTTCTCAGGCGTGTTTATCTCGACTTGCTGGGTGTCATTCCGTCGCATGAGGAAGCTGCCGCTTTTCTGGATGACGACAGTTCGGACAAGCGGTCGAAGCTGATCGACTCGTTGCTGGAGCATCCGCGATTCGCTGTCCATCAGGCAGACGTCTGGGATCTGATGTACTTCACCCGGAATCCACCGGGGTACAACACGAGCAAACGCAAAGGATTCCAGAACTGGCTTCGCGAGCAGTTCGCGAGCAACGTTCCCTACAACGAATGGGTGCGAGCGATCCTTACGGCCGAGGGCAACACCGTCAAAGACGGAGCTCCGATGTTTTAAGTGATGTACAAGTCGCGTCCCGAAGACGCGACGGAAGCCATCACTCAGAACTTCCTCGGTATTCAACTGCAGTGTACCCGTTGCCACGACCACCCGTTCGAAGAGTGGAAGCAGACGGACTTCTACGGGATCGCCGCGTTTGTTGCCCGACTTCGCGTCGTCGACATCGGCAACGTCGGCAAAGAGAAGGCCTACACCATCGGCGAGATGAACACGGGCGACGTGCATTTCACCGGACCGGCGTCAGAGCAGATGCCCGGGCAAAAGGGCGAACCGGTCAAACCGAAGTTCCTCGGTGGCGATCCACTGGCCAAGCCGGAATTGCCCGAGGGCGTCGAAGACCCACGCAACTTCCCGTCGGGCAAAGCACCGCCAGCCCCGCACTTCTCACGCAAGAACGCACTCGCCGACTGGATCACCAGCCCGGACAACCCGTATTTCGCCCGTGCTGTCGCAAATCGTGTGTGGGGCCAGATCATGGGCAGAGGAATCGTCCATCCTGTCGACAATCTCAGCCCCGCCAATCCGCCAAGCCACCCCGAACTGCTCGATGAATTGACGGCGCAGCTCGTTGAGCACAAGTTCGATCTAAAGTGGTACATGCGTGAAATCCTCAACAGCCGCGCATATCAGCTTTCGTCCATTGGGGAATCCTCGGAGGCCTTGCCTACATGGTTCGAGCGGGCCCGTTATCGGCCGCTGTCGGCGGAAGAGCTATTCGAATCCTGGTTGCAGGCGGGCGGATACAACGACGCTCTGAAAACAAGTGGCAAAGAACTGGAAGGCCGCTTCAGCGTCCGTGGGTTCACATGGGATTACATGCGTCGATTATTTGGTCGGCCG
>CAYSJO010000381.1:0-1965 GCA_964431285.1 uncultured Planctomycetaceae bacterium | reverse complement strand
AGCACTCGGCTACTCGGGTGACATCAATCTGACGGTGGTGGTAGAGAACGGGCGAGTCAGCGACGTCACACTCACGCACTAGGAAAAGATCGACCAGAACGCCTGCGTCATCATTCCTCGGAGAATCACAAACGAGCAAAGCCTGCAGGTCGATGGAATTACCGGCGCGACGATCACAAAGGACGCGATCGTTGGCGGGGCATTTCAGGCGTTGAAGCAGGCAGGGCTGAAGTAACGATCGACACACATTGACGGGCGCGTTTTCATGTCGGCTCCCACAGGAAAACGTCCCACACATCGGGGCAGAAGTCAGTCGAGAGCTGGCATGAATCAACCGGCTGCTATTGTCGTTGTTGAAACGACTCCTCGCTGGGCACCGGAGCTGCAGCGTCAGTTGGAAGGCGAGCCGTTCATGGTTCGGGCGTGCCGTACTGCCGCTGATTTCAGGAATCGTCTTCAGGCCACCCAGTCTGCTGGTACGCCGTGCATTGGTCTGATTGATCTGACCATCGGGCTCAGTAGTGCGTTGACACTTGTGGCATGGCTGCATGCCAGAAACGCGGTCGCAAGCGTCGTCATTGGGAACTCCCAGGCAATCACGCTTGAACCGGCACTACGAGAATTGGGTGCCACAGCAGTTCATGTCGATTCCATCAGCGGTTTCCGGCTGGCAGCTGAATGCCGCCGATTCGCGAGTGTAGGTCTGACGCTGCCACAGGTGAGCGGATGATGAACACCAACAGCCCGGACGGCACGACTCTGTCATCCGAAAAGCGTCGCTTCGGCGTGCCCCGGTGGTTGATCGTGCTGTTCGTGGTGTGTGTTGGTGTCATGACTTGCAGTCATGACACGTGAAGATCCGCGTTCGCGCAGGATTCGTGAGCAATTTGTCGGAACATGGACGATCCCGGTCACGCTGAGTGATGGCTCTATTGAACAATGGATTGAAGAATTCCGATCCGATGGCACGCTGCGCCATTACCCTCTCGGCAAGCCACCCCCAGGGCAGAGTGATGATTGGAAATGGCACATCGCTGGTACCGATCTCGTCATTGTCTACGAGTCACATTTTAGCGTGGGTGCGTCAGCCCTCCGCAGAGCCCGGCAGCTGGGGCAGTTGTTACGGGATCGCCTTAAGGGAAATCACTACGAACTGGAGTATTCCGATCGATATAAAATCCGTTTCGGCGACGATGACACGATCGACTTGACCTTACTGAAAGACGGCGTTGGCGATCCGACTCAAATGGTCACTATTACGCGACTGTCGGCGCAAACGCGGTAGTCCCTTTTCGAGGCCCGCTGGCGGACCGAGATCGACCCGCTAATTTCGCTCTCTGCGCCACGCGGCGAAGTCATTGATATATGGCCAGCGGAAGTTCTTCGCTTTGCGATACTTCATGTCGTGTGCGCCGAATTGACTGCGGCGAAACTCCACAACGTTCTTCTCGTCGAGGAATGGATCGCGCGTCTGCGTACGAAATCTGGCAAGGGCATTGATGAGACGCTGCTGCACTGCTGCCAGCTCAGGGGCACCGGAAAGGTTGTTCCACTCGTGAGGATCGCTGTGCAGGTCAAACAGTTCGAACTGCGGCGGTGTTCGAAAGCGAGACAGTGCGGCTGCGACACTCGGAGTGGCGCTGGCCTGTTCCTCGACAGTGAATCGCGACGGCAACTTGATCCGGAATGTGGGTTCCAGATACATGTGCGAGCCGAGGTTTTCTTCACCCGGCAATAGACTGAGTAACAGCTTGTACCGGTCATCGCGAATCGACCAGCGGAGTTGAAACGCGTGCGGATACGAGCCAGTTGTGAACCCATAGATGTATTGACGCCATTCCGAACCGGACGCATCACACAGCCGCTGCAATGGCAGTCCGGGCAGGCGCGAGGGAATCTCCTGGTCAGCGGCTTCCAGAAACGTGGGCAGGATGTCGACTGTTGAGATCAGTTGGTCCAACACGG
>CAYSJO010000380.1:0-5532 GCA_964431285.1 uncultured Planctomycetaceae bacterium | reverse complement strand
CGGTGGCATGCTCAACTACTACCACCGTCGCGCTGCGTGACGTGCCTTGTCACGAGTCTGACGTGAATCTTCTGCGATGAAGGTACGCGCCGAACGTGAAACATGGCCCGTTTCGAGTGCCGTCCGTCGTGTTCGCGATCGACTCTCGGCTGAAAGTAAGGTTCATCTCTATCAATAACACCTGATTGTCAAAGAGCTTTGAGGTCGGTTCAGTTTTTTGACCCTACGGCCTCGACCTTCGGCCTGTAGGCGTCAGCCGCCGCCCGGCTCAGCGTGCTCGCGATCTCGGTCGAGTAGTGAGTCATTCACTACTGATATAGACTGGCGGGCGTCTTGAATCCGAGGGCCTGCCATGAGACTCACGCTGATTGCTTTGCTGCTTGCTGGTGTTGCTGGATGCGATGCCGAACCGGTTTCAGAATTCGACGCGGCCCGCCAGGCCGCCGAGCAGGGACTTGCCGCGGCGCAGTTCAATCTCGGCAACATGTACCACGACGGAGAAGGCGTTCCCGAAAGCGGTGCCGAAGCGGTGAAGTGGTATCGCAAGGCCGCTGAGCAGGGACATGCCGACGCACAGTACAATCTCGGCGACATGTACGGCTTCGGTGCAGGCGTTCCCGAAGACCAAGCCGAAGCGTTGAAGTGGTATCGCAAGGCCGCTGAGCAGGGACATGCCGAAGCGCAGTGCAGCCTCGGCGTCATGTACGACTTCGGCGACGAAGTCTTCGGCGACGGCGTTCCGCAAGACTACGCCGAAGCAGCGAAGTGGTATCGCAAGGCCGCTGAGCAAGGAAATGCCATGGCGCAGCACAATTTCGCCAACATGTACTACGCAGGCAAAGGCGTTCCCAAAGACTACCCCGAAGCCTACGCCTGGTATTCAGTCGCCGCAACTAATGGCAATGAGTACGCCAAAAAAGAGTTGCCAGAAGTGAAAGCCGCACTCAGGCCCGAGCAACTCATCGCCGCCCAGAAGCGGATCGAAGAACTCACCGAGCAGATCAACGCCAACAAAGCAAAGTGACCGTCACCCCCGTAGGGTCAAAAAACTGTGCGCCGTGAAAGTCGGCGATTCCCAGTGGGTGTGATTCCCACCCGGCGACGGGTCGCTCCAGCCGGTAGCAATTAGAGCGGCGGAAGAGGTAACGAATCCGTCGAAGCCTCTGATGTAAGCACCAGTGGTTGTTCCTCAACACACTCGACACGGCAGCCAGCGTCCAGAAGCTCGTCGAGTTTTATGTCGAGCAATACAACAGCCAGATTCCACACTCGGCATTCAACGGACAGACACCAGACGAAATGTACTTCGGCACGGGCGATGACATTCCGAAGCAACTTGAAGCCGCGAAGCTTGCCGCACGGAAGCTGCGCCTTAAGACGAACCGTGAACTCAATTGCCAAGTATGTGTGCAATCGGCATCTGCGAGCTGACTGAACAAGACAATTCGATCCCAGTGAGTCTGCGAAGCTGTGTCACTTCGCCATATAGCCACACTCCAGCGGCCAGACAGATCCTTCGCGACACGCTGACGGAGGCTGAAATCAAGAAGCCATTACTCGACCAATAACGGTTACCGACTCACATCCGCAGGCGCGAGTACTCGCGCCCAAAAGTCCAGAATGTCTTGGGAATCAGCAGGGCGGGGAACCTGAAACTGGCTCCCTCGATCTGGCTACTTCGAGATGGTTGAATTGCGAGTCTCCACAGCGATGAGCCTGCCAGAAGCATACCCACTCTGGAGAAACGACCGTTCGACAAAACACGAACCCTGAGTACTCGGCAGAAACAGGTCCTCGTCCCCGTCGCCGTTGAGGTCGACCATCAGGACTCGAGGCTGGATGATTGGCGGCAGTTTTGGATCGAACCCTTCGCCGAATCGAGCGGCCGTCTTCCCGGCGTTATTCAGAAACACGCGAACTCGCCCGTTCGCCGCGCTGGCAATCACGTCCGGCCAGCCGTCGTTGTTCCAGTCGGTGGAATCGACAAGGCCTCGAATGCCCAGGTTGCCGATGACGAGCGGATCGTCGAACGTGAATTCGCTTCCCTTGCCATTCGACAGTTCGCGACACCGGAAATAACGAACGATTCCGTAGGTGTCGCCGACTATCAGGTCGCGTCGGCCGTCACGATCGAAGTCGGCTGTCGTCAGAACTGTCCTTGCTCCTTGCAGAGCGTCGAAATCCCGTTCGGGATTCTTGTTCATCGGACCGACCTTAATCGCACTGCCGGAAGTCAGCTTCAAACGATAGCCGTCAACATCAAATTGCTTTGTCTTTTCCGTTGACTCGTTTCTGTGGAACCAGACGTTTCCCGACCAGTCGCCAAAGAGAACATCGACACGACCGTCCTGGTCGAAGTCATCCGTAAACGGCCAGAACCAGTCATCGCCGATTCCGGAGAAGTGTGTGATCGAGATTCCGCGGGGAAGCACGGCATCCGTCTTCGACCAGCGGTACGGGTTGCCGACGCCATCGTTGAATAGGACCGAATATCCATTAACCAGATCCGGCAGGCCATCGCTGTTCCAATCACGAAACTGATCGACTGCCAGCGGAGCCAATCCCCATTCAACCTTCAGCGGATCGGCGTGGACGGCGAATCGCGGGGAAGCCTTTGAACCAAGATTCTCGAACAGATAGACGTTCATTCGTGAACTGACCACGAGATCCAGATCACCGTCGTTGTCCCAATCGAATGCACGAGGTGTTGCCAACCGCTCGCGTGGAAACGGGCCCTCACCTGGGAATTCTGCTCTCGCCAATCGTCGAAACGGAGTGGTTGCAATGCGTTGACCGGTTTGCTTGAAGAACTGGAGAAACGTTCGTTCGTGCTGCTCCGATTCATCGGGCGCCAAGTACATCGTCATGTTGCCCGTCATGACATCAAGATCGCCATCGGCATCGAAATCGGCCAGACACGGAGCGGCACACCAGTGACCGACGTTGAGCGGTTGATCATCCGCGTAGAGTGGCCCGCGGAATCGCAGCGATGGCGTGTCGTCCTCACGTCGCCCTGTGTTCTCATAGAGAAAGATGCGTCCGGTCACGTATCCGCCGAGCAACAGATCCAGATCGCCGTCACCGTCCCAGTCGGCTGTTTCGGGCACTGGATAGTAGTCACGTTTGATGACGGCTGAGCTGCCTCGTTCGAGGTTGGCGATTGGCACTTCCAGAGGAGACCCGTCAATCTCGACGGCTCCCTGATACTCGAATCGACGATCGCTGTTCGAGCCGACATTTCGATAGTAGAGCAGGCGGTTCCAGTGGGCTCCGACGAGCAGATCCCGGCGACCATCAGCGTCCCAGTCGACGACCTTTGGTGCCGCGCCCAGCCCGGCATCCAGTGGCTGGCCATCCTGATTCATCACGAAACGGGAGAATCGATACTCCGGCTTCTGATTAGTCCCAACATTTGGCCACCAGAACACGTGACCGTAGTGCTCGCCGATTACAAGGTCGATCAGGCCGTCACCGTTCCAGTCCTCCAGATCAATTCTGCAGTGGTCGGCCCCCATTGTCGTCACGCCGCTGCGATCACACCGGGCCATGCCATCCCCCAGCCATCCGCGGGGCGGAATTCGTGCGGGCTTTTCGTTCGGACGCAGCAGATCAAAGTAAACCGCGTACGTGGCTGCCTCAACGATCGCTTCTGTGTGTGTCCATGCGAGTCGTCCCTTCTGCCAGTCACCGATCGCATTGTAAAAGTATCCGCCGCGTAGTTTCGGCCTTCGGACGATTTCTCCCTTCTTACGCGAGACAGCTTCGGCGAACTCAGTGAACTCATACGGAATCGTGCTGTCGTACCACCGAAACGGTCGATCGAACTGACTGCGTCCGTAGGCGTACTTCGAGTAAGCCAACGGCTTTCCCGTCGTGGTGTCATGCTGGATCACCTGTGTCGACGTCAGATCGGGTGTCTGCTGAATCCCGATCTTCATTAACTCAGCAGCCAGGTCCAGCGCTATGTCAGCAGGGCGCTCGTCGTCATTGGCCCGTTGTGTTGTTCTCGCTTGTTGGACCGACTCGGCGTCTACCTGGATGACCAATCGGACCTGACCTCTTCCCGACCATTCGAGGTGACTTGGCTCAGCCTGAGCACTGCCGAGTGACGGTTTCAAGGCAGAAAGGCCAGCTATCATCACGCATGAAAAAAACTGATTCATGAGCCTGCCCGCGAAGTGTAGAAACGAAGAAACCCAAGACAGAATCGGGGGTTATGCCGCGTCGTGCGTCTGACTGCGAAGCTGCACGAGTCAGAAAAGCTCCCCGGAAGGAACCCTCTTCGAACTACGATTCGCCTGTCTGATGACACAGATTGCTCCTGATCTGTCCAGAATGTCATGCGTGTTCCCGCAAGTCTACCTCTGCATGTCACCCCGAAACCATGCCGATTGCCACGACGGCTACTGCGACGCGATCCTGGGTGGGGAGATTGCCACTCCCGCAGGCTGCTGGCACAGTTCGGGCTGACGCCGAAGTCACAACGCGGGCTGACTGCGAGGGGAGCGTTGTGACAGATTGGCGAAGGATCAACCATCTGAGATTACGATTTTTCAGATTTCGGAAGTGAAAGATATCGTCTGCATTTAACGGTCGGCGGAGTTTTTTGACCCTGCGGGGTTGAACACCGGGGCTTCTGTTATCCATAACAACATCCGCCCGACGTCGGCAGATCGCCACTGCCCGGGGCAGGTGAGCCAACCACTTTACCTGGCAGCCGAGATCTTGAGCACTGCCTCGATCAGCGCCGCTGCTTCTTTCAGTGGCTGGTCGTTTTTTGTCAATTTTCTTGACATCTTGACAATTCGTTTTTCCGAGTAGACAAATTTGACTGGAGTGTTTTTGTCAAATAATAACTTGCTGGGACTGCGGCAGAGGGACACGTCAACTTGCCTAAACTTGTGGGCCTGTGCCAGTGCCTTGGTTTCTGCAAATCTTGCGGCGCTGATATTGTTGCCACTAGGACTGCGCAGCGGTTTATTGATCACGATGTAGGTCTTGATTTCCGGATGATCCTGCATCGCACGATCAACCGCATGCAATAGATCCCAGACGTCTTTTTCTTCGGTCTGGGCGTAAATGCTGATCGCCTTTTCTTTACGGTAGACGCCTGCCAGGCACGTGTTCCTCCCATTGAATTTGGGAAGTGTTGGTGACACGACAACCCAAGTTGTCGTCGTGGGAACATAATTGCCAAGATCCGTTCCCTTTATCGGCGAGTTCGCGGTCAGTTTCTCATCGGCCAGCAGAAGCGGTGATTTGACAAGGAAAACAAGGAAGCAGACGAGAGCGATTCGGCATCGTTGGCAGGACATGGTTGGACTCCCGGAAAAAGAAGGCAAAGGCAGACTGACTTGCCCCGTGAATGGTACCACTCGTTTCGTGGTGATCTGCTTTCGTGACCCCGTAGGGTCAAAAAACTCAGCCGACCTCGAAATGCCGCATTTCACACGATTTACGGCGTGCCAGATTCTCCCATCTCCGCCGGTTGATTTCCTCCGTCCGCCCTGGAGACCGGCTGATTTCCGGCGG
>CAYSJO010000379.1:0-5112 GCA_964431285.1 uncultured Planctomycetaceae bacterium | reverse complement strand
ACAGCACCATCATTCCCCGAACCGTCGCGGTATGCTCTCCTTCCTCTTCTTGAGGTGATTCGTACCTCGTTCGACTCAGGCCGGCTCCGCCCGGCCGACTGCAAACAGACCGCTTTCACCAACACATTCCGGCGACGAACCGAAGAAGAAGCGCAAGTCGAGTGGCGGCGTGCCGACGCCCGTTTTGATTGGTGGCGTCGCGTTGTTTGCGGTCGTCGTGATTGGTGCCGTGATCCTGGCCGTGTACGAGCCGGATCCGGCTGGCGCCCCGGCGGTGGCTCAGGACGGGGACGGCGATTCAGCCAGCGCCGATTCCGACCCCGCATCGCAGCCGGCATCCGATCCGTGGGCCGATGTTGCAACGGGCGACCTGTGGGTGGTCATCACGGATTTCAAGGTCGCTAACCGGAAAATTGTTCTGCAGTACCGCGTTGCCCAGGGTCGGCCGCAAAACGGAAAGAAATATGCACTGGTCGTCGCGAAGGAAACTGTGGGGGGAACCAGTGACTCCGGCGTGGATTACGACGACTTCGAACTGTCGCCACGCGGCTTTGTGCAATTCGACACGGATGGCTATATCGGCGATTTCTCATCCAATCCGCTGCGAGCCTGGATGGAAGAACGGGACGGGTTCCGTCGAAACGGGACAAAGGTGTCGGGCGAAGCACTGGTCGGTCAGTCGTCCGCAGAATCGCCAACTGACGACTCAGACTCGGGCTCCGCTCCAGCACCGGCCGAGATACTCGTTGACCTGTCCGGAAAGTGGGGCCCCGGTCCAACGGGCCGCGAGGGTTTGCAGGTTGACATCAAAGTGACCGGAAACCTGCCGTCCGGCCGAAGATTTGTTGTCGTTGTCAGTCGACCGGGTTCTCCGGCCCGTCCGTCGATCGTCGACGTGACCGGCCAACTCAGCGGAGGCGGACCGGGCGATATGACCAGCATCGGCGCGAATGTTCCCGGACGGCCGCCGTTTGAACTCGTCGTTGAAGAACGCCCGGTGGGGGTTGTCAGCAGGCCTGGCCAGGAGCCTCGGGTGATCTCCCAACGAGTCACGGTCGAGTGATGTGCGGCAGTCGATGGTAAGAATGTGCGCTACTGGCAGCATCAACCAACAGTTCCTCACCGAGCCTCTGGATTGACCGCGGAAAATGGGACACCACATTTGAACAGCCAGATTCAGCCGAGCAGTTCGCTGCGTACGTGGCCGTCTCCGGCGATGAGGTGAGGTCGCGATTCCTGGTCGGGCACGGTTGAGGTGGGAGGAAAGCCCAGCAGGTGATACGTCGTTGTCTGCATGTCCTTGGGCGAGAGCGGTGTTTCGGCGACGTCACCACCAATCGCATCACTTCGTCCCACGACTCGGCCTCGTGCCATTCCGCCGCCGGCGAAGACCGACGAATACACTCGCGACCAGTGATGCCGTGCGGCTCCTGGCGGTTTCGAGTCGATCTTTGGCGTGCGACCGTGTTCGCTCGTGCAAAGCACCAGCGTTTCATCCAACAGGCCCCGATCTTCCAGATCCGTGATCAAGGTTGAATAGGTCTGATCGAATACCGGTAGCAGATAATTCTTCAGGCGCGGGTAGTGGTTCGAATGCGTGTCCCATACGGACGCTCCGTGGGGACCGAACGGATCCCAGAAGACGGTGACGAAACGGGCTCCTGCTTCCACCAGCCGTCGAGCTGCAAGGCATGACTGACCGAACAACGTCATGCCGTAACGTTCACGCAGTGCTGCTGACTCCTGCTGCACGTCGAGTGCCGCGCGGACACTATTTGAGCCGATCAATGAGAACGCTCGCTGCTGCTGCTCGTCCCAGTTGGCCGAGGCCGTATGTCGCTCGAGCTGTGTGCGTGATTCATCGAACTGGTTGAGCAGATACCGTCGCGCGTCGAACCGACGCGATGTGATCTCTTCGGGCAACTGGCAACCCGGTGCCAACTGGAATTGCCCGGATGTCTCGATGCCACCGTGCGGGTCCAGCACGTCTTCTTTCTGACCAGCGTTGAGTTTCGGGACGATGGTCGTGCCCTTGCCCGTGAAGTCAGTCCAGAACGGATCGAAGCCATTGCCCAGAAACGCTCCGTACGGACCGGCCTGATTGGATGAACTTCCCCGCGAGCAGAACCGCCACGGGACTCCGATGTTCCGCGGAATGCCGAGCATGCGAATACCGGTGCGCTGCGTCTCCAGGTAGTCGACCACTGATCCCATGTAGGGCCAGTGTTCGGGAGACCGCGGGTTCGTTTCCAGCGGAATGCTGTAAGTCGGCATCCCGGACATGACGTACGCGCAACAGTGAATCGGATACTGATGCGTCATCGACCGTACGACCGTTAGTCGATCTGCAATCTGTGCGGTCTGCGGCAAACCTTCGCCGATGTGCAGTCCGGGCAATGATGTTGGGATGGCCTGCATCTCGCCCTGGATTTCAGCGGCGGCTTCGGGCTTTGGATCGAACGTCTCATGCTGAGGTGGTGATCCAAATAGAAAGATGAAGATTGCCGACTTCGCGCGTGCCGCAGGAGCGGACGCGGCAACCTCAGACGCCTCCAGACGCAGCGCATCACTCAGTCCCGGAGCAAACGCCCCCGCGGCACCAATGTGCAGCAGGTCACGTCGGCTGACTCCGCTGCAGAACGATTTGCGACTGCCGAAGATCGGAAGCATGAGATTCGTTTCAAGTAACAAGAGCCGCGGCCACGAAGTACGTTAGCATTCCGTTGAAAAAGTGAATTGAGTAGGCCGGATCAAGCGAAGCGCCGCTCCGGCAGTCCGGAATTCACAGGAAATCGCAGTTGCAGGAACATCGTCGCTTCGCTCCTCGGTCCGGCCTGCACGTTGTTCAACAGACTGTCATGAAAACAACCCTTCAATGGGATCGGCCAGATAGACATGGTTTGGTCGGCCTGTGACATCGTGCCACACCGCGTCCCGCGGAATGCCCAGAGCATGATAGATCGTCGACGCAAAGTTTTCCGGCTTCTGCGGATCACTGCTGGGATACGCACCGTCGCGATCTGACTCCCCGATGATGCGGCCGCCCTGCACTCCACCGCCCGCGAACAACACTGATTGCAGCGGTGCCCAGTGATCTCGACCGGGCAGCTTGTAGATGTTCGGGGCAATGTGCGTGATCTTCGGTGTGCGCCCGAACTCGCCGGCCATCACCACCAGCGTGTTTTCGAGCAGGCCGGTGTCATGCAGGTCGTCCAGCAGGGCAGACACGGCGCGATCGGTCGGCGGGAACAGGTAGTTCTTCAGCAATGGGAAATTGTTGCCGTGCAAATCCCAGCTGCCGAAATTGCCCAGGTTGACTTGCACGGTATTCACGCCCGCCTCGACCAGTCGCCTGGCCATCAGCAGCGACCAGCCGAACGAATTGTCGCCGTAGCGTTCCAGAGTTTTTGGATCAGATGACCGGACATTCAGCGCGGCCCGCAGTTTCGAATCGGTCATCATCGTGATTGCCGACTGCGTGTTCCGGTCGTACTTCGCGACCGCAGCGTGATCGGCCAGAGCCCGCTGCTGCCGGTCCACATGACCGAGCAGATCGCGTCGACGGCGGAAGCGGTCATCGAGCACGCCTTCCGGCAGCGACAGATGCGGAACTTCAAATCGCCAGTCCCGTTTGTCGGAGGGCTCACCCTTGTGCAGATCGAACAGGTATTCCGGAAACGCCCCGGAATACGAGTGATAAGCATGCGGCTTGTCGGTCGCCTCGATCATCCACGGTTCGTGCCGACTACCCAGCAGTCCCGCGAACTGGCCAGGATAAACACCCGTGTTCGAGTGATAAATCTTCTCCGGCAGTACGACACTGGTCGGCAGGTTCTGACGCCTCGTCGTCGATGCTCCGGCGACGGCCGCGATGGATGGCCAGTCAGTCGACTGAGGCAGGCTCGATCGAAACGTGGCTGGAATGTCCCGCCGGCCGGTGAGCATCACGTACGTGCCTCGGCCATGTCCGCTGTCGGCATGCGTCAGTGACCGACAGAGCGACCACAAATGGCTGCGGTCAGCGAGCATCGGCATGTGCTCGCAGACGTGTGTGCCGGGAGTGCGAGTGAGGATCGGGCTGAACTCGCCCTTGTACTCAGCCGGACCTTCGGGCTTCATATCGAACGTGTCGTGCTGCGATGGTCCTCCGGTCATAAAGAGGTAGATCACTGCTCGTGGCGACGAAGACCCCTCGCCGGAATCGGCCGCCTGACTCTGCCAGGCAGACACGTCGGCCATCGAAAGTCCCATCAGACCCACCGTCCCCGCTTGCAACATGTCACGGCGGGGAAGCGTATGTATTGGGGTGGGATGAGTGCTCATTGATCAGATGCCTCGCCTTGAAGAGCGACCTCGTCAGACAATTCATGGTATCACAACCAGCCGGTTGGCCGAATCGCTCCGTAGTCCGTAGGGCCGGTTCCTACCGGCCGCGCCCATTGGCCGCCTCAAATTCGGACGGCCGGTAGGAACCGGCCCTACGTGCTCTGACCACGCGTCTCATTGCAGGTCTCGGCCCGGGCTGAAATCATGCAGGAGACAATCTTCGTGGAATCCGCCTCAAGATGTGAATCAACATGCATGACTCGTTTCAACTGCGAAAAACGGTAGGCAGATGCGCCGCTGTCCTCGGTCCGCTCGTGGCTCTGGCGTTTAAGAGTCAGGTCGTCGTGGCGCAACCCACGACGGATCAGCTGCTGCCTCCGATCGAGGCGGCCCGCACGATGGACGTTCCGGAGGGTTTCAACGTCACGCTGTTCGCCGGTGAACCTGATGTCATGCAGCCAATTGGGTTCTGCATCGACGACCGCGGACGACTGTGGGTGGCCGAGGCCTACAACTATCCGCATCACGGCACGAAGGCCGGTGATCGGATTGTTATTCTGGATGATACCAACGGCGATGGTCGGCACGACAAACGGACAGTGTTCTACGACCAGCTCAACTATGTGAGCGGTATCGAAGTCGGCTTCGGCGGCGCGTGGGTCATGTCACCGCCCTGCTTCTATTTCATTCCGGATCGAGATGGCGACGACCAGCCGGACAGCGAGCCCCAGGTATTGCTCGACGGATTCGGCAATCACGCCAACGCTCACAATATGGCGAACGGTT
>CAYSJO010000378.1:0-14601 GCA_964431285.1 uncultured Planctomycetaceae bacterium | reverse complement strand
CATCGGGAGCGCTCCGGACGACCGGAGCAGCGGCCTGGGCTTTCGTGTGCTCCGCAGTTCCATCAAGTAAGTCATACGCCGGAGGCGGAAACCAGTCAGGCAGCGAGCGGAGCCGTAACGGAGGCCCGGAGGGCGCAGGCGGAGCCCGCCCGCAGGTGCCGTAGTGCAGGACGCAGCGAGCGGCTTGGTGTGCTTCCACTGTCGGGCAATCGGCCGAAAACAATCGAACTGGAAACCGACGTGAACCCGGATGACTTCCGAACCCCGTCGCTGGACATCCGGGCGACGCGAGGGAAAATCAGGGCGTCAAAGCCTTCGGGCAACAAGAGAGAGTCATGTCAAACCAAAGCAAGAACGAAGCGGCATTCCCTGCGCGGGGTCCGGTATCCGAGAGGACCGGGGGCGGCTCTTGTCCGCCTGACAACGCCAGGTAGGGAGTGCCGCTTTTTTCGTGCGCCGACAGGCGTCGAAGGAGCGAACGATGAGCGACAACAGAATTCCGAAAGTTCGAATTGCCAGACCAGCGGAACGGCCGTTTCAGGTTCGGTACACGTGCCCGAAGTCCGGGAAAGAAGTTCGCATTTCAACCGGCGGACGCGATGAGGAACAGGCCGAACGGCTGAAGCAGGAAGTCGAGGCGAAGCTCGTACTCGGCATCGACCCGGCTCCGCAGAAGCGGGTGGCGACGGCGACCGGCCTGGACGAGCCATGGGAAATTTTCCGGGAACGGTACTCACGGCTGCGTCTGGCACCACTGCGAGACGGGTCGGCTGACAGCACGGAAATCCGTCTCGACGTCGCACAACGCATCCTGAAGCCTCGTACGGTTGGCGACGTGGCGACGACTGAAGCCCTGGAGCATTTGCAGTCGCGGATGCTCGCGGGCGATGGTCGCGAAGACACGAGCCGGCAGAAGATTCGCTCCCCGTTCACAGTCAAGTCATACATGGCCGCCACGACCGCTGCGTTGAACTGGGGGCTGGGCAGCGTGCCCAGGTGCGAGAAGGTCAAGACGTCGAAGCTCAAAGCGATGAAGGGGCGACCAATCACGTTCGAGGAGTTCGAGCGGATGCTCGATGCCGTGCCGTCGGTCGTCGGAAAAGACTCGGCCGAGTCGTGGCGATACATCATGTCGGGAGCGTGGGAATCCGGACTCCGGCTCGAAGAACTGCTCGTGCTGTCCTGGGATGATTATTCAATGATTGTTCCGTCGTGGAGCCACTGACCGAATCCAGTCCTCGCACTGCCGGCGGACCTGCAGAAGTTCGACTCCGAGGAATCAATACCGATGCTGCCGGGATTCGAGGATGTCTTGAAGCGGACCCCACTCGATGACCGTACCGGTTTCGTGTTCGACCCGGAGCCAGTAAACGGCGGCGGCAACCGAAAGGCGAAAACCGGTCGGCTCAGCGGCCAGTGGGTCGGCAAAATTATCTCCAGCATCGGAGAGACCGCACGGGTCGTCGTACAGCCAGAAAACAAGCGACGCAAGAAGCCCGCCAAATTCGCGTCAGCTCACGATTTGAGGCGTTCTCTCGCCGAACGTATGGCAGACGTCGGACTGCCCGACAAGCTGCTGCAGCTCATCATGCGGCACTCCAGCATCGAGACGACCCGCCGATACTACCTCGGCAAAAACGTCCAGCGGGACGCAACTCGGATACGGTCCCTGCTGGCCGGTACCCAGGTACAGTTGGATTCGCATCACGAAAAAAGGACTCACGCCGATTTGACGTAAGTCCTTATCTGGCAAAAGCGGAGAGGGGGGGATTCGAACCCCCGGTACCTTGCGGTACGCTGGTTTTCAAGACCAGTGCATTCGGCCACTCTGCCACCTCTCCGTGTGTCGCAGAACGAACGCATTACGCTCTTTGTCATGCGACTTTCAGCGGGTGTAGCTTCACCCGCCGTTGCCGGGCGGCATTGTAATTGGCCGCTTCTTCAAGGCAACAGGCCCGTTGCCGAACTGCATCCGCTCTTGAAATGGATCGTTAAGGTGCCGGATGTGGTCGCGTGTTGCGGAGTTTCAGACACCCGGATGAAACGGGCACTGCCGCTCTTCCAATCTGTTTCCGCAGTCGTACCTGCAGCCATCACGACTCGACAGCACGCGGAGCTTTCAGCGTCTTGAGAAACTCGATGATCGCCCTGCGGCCGTCCTCGTCGAGTTTCTTCCGGTATCGCTTCGCCACGTGGCGGGCTTCGCCATGGTGAGCGGCGATTGCGTCTTCAAGCGTCGCCGCTGATCCGTCGTGCAGGTACGGAGCTGTGTCGGCTACTCCCCACAACGGCGGCGTCTTCCATTCGCTGAGAGCCGGAACGTTGTTCGGCAGGGGGACTTCCAGTTCACGGAAGTAACCGGGGTCGTCCGGGCCCGCAATACTGTAAAGGCACAGGTCGCTGTAGATGCCTTCGATACCACTCAGATTCGGGACGTGACAGTCGGCGCACCCAATGGACGAGAACAGCTTTTCTCCGCGAAGCGCCAGCACGCGTTCTTCGGTTGATTCTGGAAACTGCTGGGTCGGCCGCTCAAGCGTGCGGCAAAACGTGACCAGGCTGTGCAACTGCCTCGAGGTCATATCCAGTTCCGCGCCTGCGTCGGGGACATGCTTGCTTGGCGCATCTTGGCGACGATAGGAATTTGACAGGCCGACTTCGACAGCGCACGCCGTGGCGACAAATTCCTCAAGTGTTGCGAACTGAGCCTTCCAGCCGAACTTGCCAATGCGTCCGTCTGGAAGAACATGCACCTGGCCCATCGATCCGTCGAATTTGCCGGCGAGTTCCTGGCCGACGGAACGCATACCATGGCCCCAGGCCTGACTGCGGATTGACCAGCCGGAAATCTCATCAATCAAACCCGCACCGAACAGCGCCGGTGTGTTGATCGTCGCGATCTCGACTGGATTGAAGTCCTCGAACCGCACCTGACAACCACCGATGACTTTGGTGCCCTGAGGAATGATGGGAAACAACCGGCTGAGAGTTTCCTGTGTTTCCAGCAGTCGCTCGACGGTGGCGTTGGCGTGAATCACGCCGCCGTGCATGTTCTCGTCGTTGCGGTTCGGCAGGACCGTGAACGCCGTCACGTTGTGTCTGTTTTCACCGGCCCCGCCTACTCCGCCAACGAAGTGGCAGGCCACGCAGGAGTTCTGATTGAAGACCGGGCCCAGTCCGTCACCTTCACCTGCCAGCGGGTCGTTGGGCTGCCATTCGTGGACGAACAGTGCGCGGCCCTCGGCCGAAAGAACTTCCTGAGAGGGACTGATCAGCCAGGAAAACGCTTCGACCGTGCCCCACGTCAGTACAAGACCCGTGAAAGCAGCCACGATGCGTCGTTGACGGTTCAGATTGTTCCACCAGTCCACGGCTCGGCGTTTCATAAGTGGTGTCCTCGTCGATCTGCGACGGAACCAGTGAGAGCGACTGCAGAGATTACGATTCTAGTCATGCGGGAACTGGGCAGTCGACCGTGACATTGGTCGAGACTGAAAAACTCTCTCATGCGACAGAATCTGAATCAATCTGGAATGATGTAGACCAGACGCGCTTTTGCTCCTGTTGAGGATACTCCAACATCAACCGCGCAGCACTGGCATCTGCCAGTGTCCGAATTCTCTCGCACTGGATCGAATCACGAACAAAGCCAGAAGCGTTCCATGGGGCTGTTTGATTCCATATTCAGCGGACTGGAAACTCGCACAAAGCTGTCGCCGGAGGAAGCGTTTGCAGGGATACTGATTGCAGCCAGCGCTTGCGACGGACATACCAGTGAAGACGAGCTTCAGCAGTTGTTGACGTCACTGTTTCGTATGAAGCTGTACCGCCGGATCAATGAGAAACAATTTAACCAGGTGATGAATAAACTGATGGGCGTTCTGAAGAAGCATGGACCGGAAAATCTGGTCGAGGGTTGCTGCGAGACTCTACCCGACGAACTCTGCAATGCGGCCTTTGCCAACGCCTGCAATCTGGTGTTTGCCGATGGGGTGGTGGACGACGATGAAAAGGAATTCATCAATAACCTGAAAAAACAGCTCGGTCTGGATCCGAAAACCGCGAAGCTGATCCTGGGAGTCATGGTCGTCAAGAATAAGGGTTGACTTCGTCCCGGCGCGACCAATCATTTCCGCACGCATACACCCGCAAGGAAAGCCGATTGCCATGTCACTCTTTGATGATGTTCAGGACGAGATTGATTCTCCATCCGAGTTTGGTCCGCAGGAAGGTTTTGCCGGTGTGCTGATTTGCGCTTCAGCATGCGACGGTCACATTGGTGACGAGGAAGGTCAGAACCTCAATCTCATTCTGGGATCGAGAAAACTGTATCAACGCCTCAGCTCGCAGCAGTTCAGTGCGATGATTGATCGACTGATCGGGGTCGTGGTCGTAAATCACGGCGCCGTCGATGCGATGTGCTGCAGCATCCGATTCGTGGATAGCGGGTGGGGCAGTTTCTGGCGGTTGGGCAGTCGTCGCCTGCGGAGTTCCCAGAGTTCGGGACACGATCACAAGTAGTATGACCAGCAGCACGTTCTTCACGCCAACTCCTTCACCTCGTGGAGATTCCTGATAAGGACAACTGTCCGTCTGAAACCTGACGACGTCAGCTACTACGATCAGCCAACGCCCAGCCGCAATGTTCCAGGTGCAACAGACCGGCGTCGTATTGTCGTTCGATCTCGTCCAGGGGCATGTCGAAGTACTCAAACTCAGTTGTGACATTTCCCTGGTAGCCAAGCTGGTCGAGGGCCTGGCCGAAGTGGGCAAAATCCACGACACCCAGTCCTGGCGTTAACGTCAGATTGTAGGCCGGATTGGGCGAGAGTGCGGGACGTTTGAATTTGCGATCCAGTTCTGCGTTTGAACGAGGTACAGAGTCCCGCAAATGGATATGGCGAAGCCGATGGCCCGCGCGACGGAGAAACTCGTCCAGGTCGTAGCCGATCACGCCCCAGTGACTGCTGTCGATGAGCAGTCCGACATTGGCAAAGTCGAGTTGTTCCAGCAGAGCGACGACCGATTCGCAGTCGTGGTGGACCAGATGCATGTGTGGCAACTCCAGCAGCATCGTCATGCCTTGCTGTGACGCGTAGTCGGCAAGCCGGGCATAGGCATCAGTCGCGTGTTTCCTCTCTTCTGCAAGGTCGCCGCCTGCGTGGCGTCGTCCGAAATGCATCGTCATCATCGGGATACCGACGACTTGCGCGTCTTCGATCTTGACCTTGTATCCGTCAATCCATTCCTCGATCGCACCATCCTCACAGGAGCCGCCGATCCCTGCGTTCCAGTTCAGGGCGATGGCAGTCAGCCCGTAGTCGTCGAGCATTGTTCTGAGTTCGCCAGGTCGCGGACTTCCGTTGTTGAAGTGGTAGCAGTAACTGCGAAAACTCCCGATTTCGAAGCGAGTGAAGCCGCGAGCTGCCAGCCTGGGCAGAGCTTCGTAAAGGGTATAATGGGCGTAGGCGATCGAGGATGTGGCAGTGACTGTTGGCATAGAATATTGCTCGACGTCATGTTCCGGGGGGAGCCAAGGAACGTGTCCAAAACAACTTCCTCGCTTCCGAATTGCCGTTAAACAAGGAACTGGTGTCGGACACGTTCTTAAGGTGTCGGATCGGTGACGAGAGATTTCACCACGAGGATCAGTGTAATCGTGCAAATGAGGCTCTTGTGCCCATCGTCTTCAAGGCAGCGTCTCTGGCAGACTGGCAGTCGCAGGTTTGAGATACCAGTAATCTCCGTGCTGCTCAATCGCCGCTTTGCCATTGTTCGGCCAGCCGACGAACTTCACTGCGTCGATTTGGAACTCTTTGCCTTTGTCGCACGACTTGAGCGGGTCGGCGCGGAAGCGGAAGAAGTCGTCGTCCTCAAAGCCGCGGATTTCGACCGGGTCGCCGTCGTGCTCTTTCAGGCGTATGAACGTCACGCCTTGCTGAACACCTTTCAGTGCAAACTCAATGACCTTGGGGCCTTCCGTGTGGCTGGCTGACATATCCAATGACATGTCGGGTTCCCAGTGCTCCGTCATCAGTTGAATGCGACCGCGATCGGTGATGGACAGCTTCAGGTTATCGCCGTCGCTCTTATAGCTGTTGCTTGTCGGCTCTTTCTTTCCGGAGCGGACTCGGTTTGATCGAATGACAATCGTTCCGTCTTGATTGCCCGCGACGAAACGCTGGTTGCGAATCTCCACGTTCAACTGAGGGCCGAGGTCGAGGATGCCGGTCTGGATCATCGCGGTGGAATACTTGTTGCGGAGGTATTCCGCACCGTGAAGCGTAAGCGTGCCCGAGCCCGTGAGTGTCAATCGGCCGGTTTTATTTGCGAGTCGCAATTCCAGCCGTCCGATCCTGACGACATCGTCAACGTGTATCGATTGCCCTGCGGCCCGCCCGTCGAAGATGACGACATCGTGCCGATCCGGAACTCCGAGATCCCAGTTGCCGGAATCCTTCCAGTTGGTCGTCTTCGCGTTGCCAGTCCAGTGGACCGTGTCGCGTTCGTCGGGCCGGTTTCGCGGCTTGAGCAACTCCGCCAGCTTCGGCGTGTCGAGAGTCCGCGTCAGACGGAAGACTCCGGCTGGCCCTCCGGGATGGCCGCTGTAAAAGAAGACATGCTGGACTCCGCGTTTTTCGTCAATAACGGCTCCGCCGGTGTGGAAGCCATCGGCAGTCGAGTAGAAAGAGCCCGAGCGTTTGAAAAGTTGGCCTTCAAGTCGCCACCTCGCTGTTTTCCAGTCTTCCGGTGCGATGCTGAAAAGATTGATGCTCATGTCTTCGCGCTTCGACTGCACGACTTCGTACCGCTTCGTGACCGGATTGAAACAAACAGCGGACGTATCCACCGAGCGGCGTGTCTTCATGTTGGTGTTGGCGACATCCGTGACTTCTGCGTCGCCGAATTGAAATTGCATTTGCGCGAGGATGTTGGCCGGAGCCTGATTGCGGACCACCGCCACAAAGTGATTGTCGTGAAAAATGACGTCGGGCTCTGCCGGCTTACACCAAGCCGGCAATGTCAGTCGAGTCTTCTCCCAGCTCTCGCCGCGGTCGCGTGAGCGGTAAATCGCCAGTTCACGCACGATGTCGTGGGGACGGTGGTTCTTATAGATCGTGTGGTGTGCAAACAGCAGCAGGCCGTGCTCAGGATGATCGATGATTCGCGGGCCGACCGAGACGAACGGACCGTCTTGGCGATCTTCGCGAAAGGCCTCCCGCAGATGTTTCCATGTGCGGCCCTTGTCTGCGCTGCGGAACGCACCGTGATCACTGACGAGAATGACGTCTCCGTCGCGTGTTGATCCAATCGCGTTCAGATGCAGCTTGTAGCCGAGCGGGCTGTGGTTTTCGGGATCGAACTTGTAGCGATGAGACAGCGGTACCGACCCGCCGCGATTGCGATCTTCCTCCGTCATGCAGAGTCGAACGTCGTACGGCTCGGCCCACGTCTTGCCGCCATCGGTTGAGCGGACAATAGTGGAATACGTGGTGTCCGCGTCGGCGTCACCGGAAAGCTTGCGGTTATGACCGGGCATGGCTCGATGAACGACGATCAGCGTGTCGTCCACCATCGTGGCGACGGGCCAGCCAAAGTGATCGTTGTGCCCCTTCGGATTGGTCGGAAGATTGACCGGGGCCAGTTCGATCAGACTCTGACTTGCGTCGAACGAAAGCCGCTTGAGATCAGCGTCGTCCGCCGCGAGAAGATTGCGGGCAAATGGACTTAGTGTGGGCTCAGAAGCAGGACCACTACGAAATGCCGGAATCGTCACGTCGTCGTATCCCAGCAGTGTCGCCATTGCTTCTGCGTAGCGGCGTCCGAGTTCACGTTGCGACTGCGTCGAAAAATGCGTCTGATCTCCCGTGCTCTTCAACCCGATTGAATCCACTTTCGCCGTGTGTCGAACACGACGGGGCAACTCGCTGAGGGAGTCCGAAACCAGTTCAGCACCCGGACGATCGTCCTTTTCAGCCAGTTCGACGCACGGCAGCGCTGCGACGAACAGCAGTTCGGGCATTCCGAATTCGCGACGGAAATCGAGGATCATTGCATCCAGTCGCTTCGCGTAATTCTCCGCGAGCTCCAGGTCCTTTGCGTCCTTCTCACCCTGCATCCAGAGGATTCCCCTCAGCGCGCCGCGTTTCGCCGCTTCGCGAGCACGTCGAACGGTCGCTTCGTACAGATCACCACCTTTCTCCCATCGGGAAAGCGGCGAGCCACCAACGGCACAGGGAACGAGGCCAATCGTGATTTCCTGATCGACGACGTGCAGCATCCCGCGTCCGAAACTGACACCCGGTCCGACGCGATCCCGCGAGCTTGTTTCGTGAAGCGGATCGACGGCAGGAATCCACTTACCGGCCTTGTTGAAGTTGAGAACCCGCGGGTGCGGCGGCCAACGAGTCATCTCGCCCCGCCCAACCATGTTGGATTGGCCCATCAGCAGATAGATCTGCCTGTGCCCCTCGTCCGCAATGACGGAGAGTGGCACGACAAGTAACAGAATGGTGACGGCACAGATTGCGATGCGGGCCATGGCGGGATCACTTGATAAACCGAAACGAATACAGGTCGGCGTCTTTCAGCTCGAATTTCAGCCGGACTGACTGACCAGCCAACTGGCTGACGTCCGTACCGGACTTCCACGAGACAACGCGATCAATCTGATCGCCGTACAGCCGGTGGCAATTGCTCATCGTAAAGCCCGGTTTGGCCTTGCCGTCGGCGTCCTGAATCTCGACTCGGAGCGAGCCACGAGGCTTCACCGAATAATTCACAACCAGACGGTTACCCGAAAACGTGATGGACTTTGTCAGGAGTTCACCGGGCGAGTCACGTGCCGATAGCGAGACGAAGCCATCCGCACGATAGCTGTATCGTCGAAGTCGCATTGATGTTCCTGACCGACGATCTTCAGCTGCGTAGAGCGAATACTCATTCGGTCTGTCGGGAAGCTGTACCAGTCCCCACGAAACGTAATTGCTTCGGTTTCCGCTTGTCGTTTTGTTATTGGCCGGGATGATTGGGGCGTTCCAGATTCGAAACGAATAACCGTCTCGACCGGCGATCAGAATCGGTTCCGTCCAGTCCGGTCGGTCCGGAAACCTGTTGCGAGGCAGGAAGCGAGTCGGAAAGCCGATCAGCAGATGCGGCGCTCGGTCGTATCGCTGGATGGCGTTGGTGTAAAGATGCTGGCGAGCGGCTCCGCGATAACCGAGAAACCGGAGTTCGCTCCAGTGGAGAAAATCAGGCGACATCGCCGTGCGAACGGCGCGGAAGCCACCGAGCGAATCGCGATAGAAGGCGACGTAGCAATCTCGTTCCGCGTCCCAGAAAGCGACGTTCTGCGAGTCGAATCTGCCCTCTGTCAGCACGGGCTCATCGCGCATCAACGACCAGTGAATTCCATCGGGTGATTGAAACGCAAACAGTTGGTGGACGCTTCCGGGTTTGCCGTCCAGCGTCCGCCTGCCGCGCCCGAGCGCTTTGTACTTTGCCTCTGGCCGACATTCCGGGTTGCGATCGATGAACGGCGTGAAATTGTGCGAACCGAGTCCGTCCCAGACGATGTTGTTACTGGTCGATCCGTCAAACTCGACAAGTCTCAGCTCGGGCCGTCTCCGCTTCACGCCGTCGCGGCTTTCGGCGTAGCAGGCAACTTCCCGGTGCGCCAGCCTGCCATCGGTGACCTGCAATCCGCGGTAATACATTCGATACAGGTCGCCATCCTGAAAGATCGTGAAGTAGAGACAACTGCTGCCTTCCCACGGCTTGTCCGTCACCAGAACGACTTCCCGCGGAACGGGTTTCTGAACGACCAGTCTGGCATTTCCGCTCAGCCGTTCAATGAGATAGTCGTCAACAAACAATTCACGGCGCGTTCCGATAGCGAGCGGCTCAGCGGCGGATCCGCCGTTTGCAAGCAGCGAGCAGAAGAGAACGGGAATGAAGTGCTTCATTGGCTGTCTGCTTCCTCGTTGTCCAACATTCCCGCCGACACCACTCAAATCCAACCGACACGTGCAACACTTGTTCGACAGGTACGTTTCGCCTGTGTCGAGGAATAACAGTCAATTCCTGTAGCGGCGCACGTTGGAGATTCTGATCTCGCCGATCTGGCCGAAGAAGTTTCCGAAGCCGAGGTAGTTGAACCGTCCGCCGTATTTGGTGAAGCCCCCAAGTCGGGTGAAGACGCTGAACTGGGACTTGTGTCTGCGATTGTTGACCAGCTGACGGCCGTCCGGGTTGGTGGCGCGCCAGATCAGCCGGCCGTCCAGGAATAACTGATGCAGATCATCCTCGTAGTTGTACTGCCAGGCGACGTGATGCCACTCGGTGTCGCTGATCCCGATGTCCGACGGCTTGCCGACAATTCCTTCGGGGCGTTTCCATGGATCGAGGTCCTTCCAGGTGTAGTCAGCGCTTTGGAATTGAACTCCGGGAGCCATACTCCCGTCGGGTGAATCGATGCTTGTGAGATACAACTCCCACACGCCCTTCTTCGTGTTGTCATATGTGCCGCAGATGTGACCGTACTCGAACTTCCTCTTCGGGTTGTCGCTGCCGAAGGCTTCATAATCTCCGCCGCGCCGAACCCACGCTTCTACGGTCCATTCTCTGGTGCATGTCTGGAGGTCCAGCCGAGGGTCGGCTTCAAAGCGATCTCTAGCCTGCGGATAGACGCCCCAGTCCGTGCCGATGTTTGCGTAACCGTGTTCACCGTGCCCGGCGTCCTGAGGGAATCGCCCATCTCGACCGGGCCAGTTGTAGCGACGGTCTCCGCCCATGTTCGTGTACGTGAGGGTCAGCGACTTGTCGCGGCTGGCGCGTTCCTCAAACAAGCGACCGCTCGGTCCCTGCCAGTCGTAGAGCACGACCGTATGCTCGTCGGCATTGATGGTTCGAAGCTTTTCCGGAAGTACTCGGAGCGACAGTTCGACACGATCGCTCAAACCGTTGGCATCGGTCACCTGCACAGTAAACGGCGATCGACCCGCTTTAACCGGAGCTCCGCTGAGGAGTCCCGTTTTCGGATCGAGCATTACTCCGGGAGGCAGAGTGCCGGCAACAATCTTCCAGCGAAGTGGAGCCAGCATGTGCTGCGTTGCTAACGGAGCGGCATACGTCGCCCATTCGTATGCGGTCGGTAGCGACTCTGTGAGGAGTGTGCCGCTGCCAACCGTGATCGTGAAAACGTGCGAGTCGCCCTTCCCTGCCTCGTCCTGGGCGCGGATGGTCACCTGTCGGTCGGCGACTGCTTCTTCGGGGACGCCATGAATGACGCCGCGCTCCGTATCCAGCGACAACCCCTTTGGTAACTCGCCCTTGACGATTTCCCAGGAGACGTTCCCGTTGGACGCATCGGTTGCCAGCTGAACGTCATAGGGAATTTTCAGGCCAGCTTCCGGCAGCTTCTGTTGCAGAATGGCCAGCTTGTCTGCCACGGGGTATCGCATAATGCTCGAGATGCGAAGCTCATCGATCTCGCCTTCCAGGTTGCCCAAAGCCGGGCTGAAGTGCGTTGGAGGGTCGCCCGAATGAGGCAGGCCACCGACCATAAATGGAATGCCACAGGTCGGCGCGTCGTTAATGATCCCGAACCGGTTTAGTAGACCGGGTGCCGGAAGCGATACTTTTCGGACCATCCTGCCATCAACAAAAAGGAATCCCGTCTGATCCCGGAAACGGAACTGCCAAGCGACGTGATGCCAGTCCGGATCGCGGACATACGCCCGCTCCCTGTCGATCCAGCCGTACGTTGTCCATGGAAAGAAGCCGCCTGGGTCGTTGCGCGGATCTCTGCCCCGGTGATATCCCAGGAATCTGAAACCGGGCAGAATCCCGTCCTCACGCAGGACCTTGCCTTTGGAAGTTGCCCAGCGGTCCGTATGCAAAGAGAAACTCCAGCCGTGCCGGTACCCGTGAGGCAGGCCGAATCCCTCATCGTCGGTCCCGCACAGGCTGGCGTAGGTATAACCTTCGATTGGTGCTCGGCCGGTAAACGTCTTCCAGTGATCCTTTCCGCCGGGACCCGAGTATCGCACCCACATTTCGATCGTCCATTCTTCAGTGCAGGTGCGCAGTTGAAGCTTCTCGTTGTTTGCCGGACCGAACAGGAGACGGCCGTCCTGCCGGTCGAAGCGTGCGGTGGTTCCAAAACCGGGACGACTGCCCCACAACGCAGATTCCCTGGCGCGTAAAGTCAGCGCAGCGTCTCCGCAGGCATCGTGAGTCTCATTTCCCTGGCCTTCATCAAAGTGGTAAAGCACAATCGTGCGCTCGTCCGGCGCAAACGGAAGTCGCCACGAGTCGTCAGCGCGTGACGAAGAACAGAAGAAGGCAGCCAGACACATAGCAATGCGCCAACCATCGACACTAAAACATCTGTTGGCCATTCTTTGTTTCCCCGAACACTTACTACCAGGCAACGGGCTAAGGACCAACCTCTGATCAATTGTCGAACTCTTCTTTCTACGTAGTCGCTGAGGACAGCTACCAACTACGCTTCTCAACACCAGTACACAGCCGACGTGGAGAATGAGTGTCTTCATCAGTCTGGCCTCATTCTGAAATCGCATCGTGCGAAGCCGTCGCTTTGAAATCCGGTCTGAGATCCAGGGCGAGCGAGCGGAAGTCTTTCACTCTGTGCAACGTGATCATGTTGGAATCATGATTGTTGTAAGGCAGCCTCGCCTTGCCGGACGTGATGCCGGTCTTCCACGTGTAATCGCGATATTCAATATCGGCGCCGATACTGCTGCGTGACAGTACCAGCAGGTCGTCCCCGACGATGACGGGAGACGCATAGTGAAACGACTCCAGCGGGTTTCTGCTCATTGCCACACAGCCCGCCTGAAACCAGTTCAGTCCGTCGATGCTGTAGCTGAGCATCAGGATGCGTCGCATGTTTCCGGGATTTCCGGCAAAGCCTCGGTCGGTGAGCGGACCGGGTGGCTGATACGGATCGGGCACCAATGTGCTGCACGTCCAGTACAGACCGGACATCTCGTCGCGGATTTCGATCACGTTTCCTTCCAGAATCCAGTTACCTCCGGAGTCGCGTCCGTCTTTCTTTGTCGCGGCGCCGTGTGACAGCGACGGCGTCTGTCGAGGTGGCTCGACTTTGTTCGACATTCGCCAGGCGGCCGGATCGAGCAGGTCCCCGGACAAATCGCCCGCCACAACCAGTGACGCCGAGCCACGATCTATGTCTTCGAACGCGCGATAGACGAATCCATTTTTCACACGCACCGGCGTGGCCGAACCGTGGTACCGCGAATCATCAAACAACGTCACTGGCTTCGACCATGTCTTGCCTTCATCCGGCGAACGAATGATGCGAATGTCGCGCTTGTGCGGATCGTTGCCGATCATGTGCAGCGCATCGTTCACATAGAACAGCGATCCCCACGTAATCCCATTGGTCGAGATCTGCTGCCATGTCCGACCACGATCATCACTGGCTTTGATCCTGCAGTGATTGGGATAGTCGATCCCACCCTCGTCACTGGACGTCGGCCGCTTGAGCCACAACTCCATCGACGCAATCAATCTTCCCGATGGCAACTGCAGGATATCGGGAGTGCCCACGCACACCGCTTTGGCCGGATGATCCAGATCACGAACCTTGTGAACGACGACGTACTCCTGTGCCAGTGGCTCGGCTGCATGAACCATGAACGACACTGCCAGCGGCATGACAGGAACAAATGCGAGGATGTGTTTCATGCTCAAATGCAATTCGGGAACAGGAATGTGACGCAGGTCATTTTTCAGGCTGCAGTATCTTCAGGCGGATGTTGCGGAATGCGACTTTGCAGCCTTTGCCGTGATCCTGCAGGGCGATGACGCCTTTGGTGCGGCTGATCTCGGTATCGCGATCGGTGACTGTCGCGAACACCACGTCGTTGATCTTCTGAGTCAACGTGTCGCCTTTTGCTGTGATCTCCAGCGAATTCCACTCGTGCTCGGTGAAGTGTGACTGAACTGTTTTCGCAGCCTGTTTCTGCATCACTGTTTTTGAGCCGTCCTCCGCAAGGGCGGCCGACTGCCCGGCGGTGGCCATCAGATGTCGGGCCCCTTTCTTCGGATGCGTCTTCGGCAAGAGCGAGTGATGCCAGAGGCACATCTTCGATTGCTCGGCGACTTCGACCTGATAGCCAAACACCATCCAGTCGCCCAAGTCATCGCTGCGGACCTGCACGCCCGAGTTGCCTTTGTCCCAGCGGAACTCCAGCCGCAGCACAAAGTCGGCCGGTACGTCACCTCGCCAGATCAGCCAGTTCATATCCTTTGAATCTCAAGTGCACCAGATGGCTTCATCACGGACTTCCCATGCTCCAGGTATCACGTCCCAGCCCTTGAGATTGCGGCCGCTGAAGATTGACGTGAAGCCGTCGTCTGCAGGCTTTTCGGCCGGCGCGTCATCATGCATCAGCCAGGCGATGAGGTCACGAATCTGATCGGCGTCGAGCTTGTCGAGTAAACCGTCCGGCATTATGGACTGCGGAGAGACGGTGACGGACTCGACGTCGTCTGCACGCAGTCGCGCTTCGCCGTTGGCGGTCTGGACGACCACAACCGCATCCGTCTGCT
>CAYSJO010000377.1:0-2339 GCA_964431285.1 uncultured Planctomycetaceae bacterium | reverse complement strand
ATATCACGAAGCAGAACCGCGCGCGGATCGCCGGTTCAATCGCTCAAGCATCCCGGTACGGCCCTTGATGGCGTACGCCGCCACGAATTCATTCTCTTTGCCGCCGAACTGCTCTGCGTCGATGGCATACAGGAACCTCTTGTCCTGAGCGACGGCGAGAAAAAACGGATGCTGGATATCCGCTGTGCGATGCAGGGGCTTCAAACCGCCCGTCTTCGTATCAAACTGAAACGCATGAATGGCTCCCTTTTCACCGGGTGCAAAGGCGGAGACGAACACGAGCGGTTCGGCAGCAACAATCGATGTGGCCATCATGAGCAGGATGCTGACGCTGAGGGCAACAGGATTTCTTGTCACGGTTTATCTCCGAGTGCTGCCACTGAGGACCGTCAATGACCTAGAGTGATCTTCACAAAAGTACCTGCTTCGCTGCCTTCGACCAGTGAGGCGGCTGTATGCACGAGCAGTTGCGTCTGAAGAAAGAAGAAGCCATCAAGCTGGGTGCGGCCGTCTAAACAAACGCCGGTCAGCGGCCGCGGTTGAGGCGGCTGCGCTGGTTGAGGTGGTCAATCAGGACTTCGGCCAGGTCGCGGTTGGTGTCGACCTCGACTCGCTCAATCCTGTTGCGCTGGCACAGGTCGGTGAAGTCCACTCGGAAATCTTCGACGGCTCGCAGGTAGCCACGGCGGATGTCCTCGGTCTGCGTCAATAACTGGTCCGGATCTTCCAGACCATCGAAACGCACCATGCCGTCGAATTCGAAAGCCAGCTCGTCGTGGTGCATGATCTGAAACAACACGACTTCATGCTGGTTGAATCGCATGAGCTGCAGCGCTGATTCCAGCGCTTCTAGGTCGGTGAAGAAATCGCTGAAGATCATCACGATTTCGCGGCGCTGCATGCGGCCGGTCAGTTCGGTCAGACACGTGGCCATGTCCGTTTTCTCGACCGGGCTGATCTCATCCAGATGCTCGGTCATGCGGATCACCTGCCCCATCGAATTGCTGGGTGGGATGAAGCCTCGAATTTGATCATCGAAGGTGCCCAGCGACACTTTGTCGTTCTGACGGATGATCGAGAAACCCAGAGTCGATGCCATCTTTGCCGCGTAATGCAGCTTCTGGTGATCCGACTGGCCGTAGCGCATGGATGAGCTGACATCCAGCAGCAGATGGCAGACAAAGTTTGTCTCCATTTCATACTGCTTGATGAAGTACTTGTCGCGCGTGAAGTACAGTCTCCAGTCGATGTGCCGCGTGTCGTCGCCGGGGACGTATTCGCGATGTCCGGCGAATTCGACCGCGAATCCCGACAGTGGTGACTTGTGAGCCCCGGCCAGATTGCCCATGACCAGTCCGCGCGGTTCGACCGGCCGGTCAGCGACACGACTGAGAGTAGCGGGATCGAGATAGCGGGAGAGAACGCTTTTGGCCATGAAACGTCCGTCGGGCTGATGGCGGGGGTCCCGCCTTCCGGCGGCTTGTCGTGTCGAGTTCTTCCGCAGGACGGCGAAAGCGGGATGGATCGTAGCAGCGTCGCGCGGAGGGGCAACCACAGCGGATGTGCGTCGTTCGTCACCTTCGGACATCGGTTGATCCGTTTGATCGGATCGTCGACCCTGGAAGGATCGGCATGACCGCAGGGGCAGTGCCCGACTTTCTGTCGCTGCCCGCACAGCAGCGCTAAAGCTGGCAGGATGCACAGAGGGAATTCCGGGCGCAGAGATGGACTCGTGCCAGGGAATGGGTCGAAGCAGAGATGTGATCCCTCAGATTTCGAAGAGTGCTCCCACGAACTCACCCCCGAAGAGATTGCTTCAAGCACGCCCTGCCCATGACTCGATTGCTGTTGAGCGCCGCTGTACTCGCCTGTGTACCAGGTGTCATCCAGGCAGAGTTTCCTGGACTGTGCGTGCCTGGATTTGCCGCGAAACGCACCTGTAGCCCGACGCTCGGTTCGCGTCTGACTCTCAAGCAACTGTGCCCGCAAACCTGTGCGCCCCAATGGGGTGTCCGGCCTGAAGGTCTGTCGAGCCTGATGAAGAAGTTGCCGTGTCCGCCGAGATCTTCGTGTCTGACAAAGTCTCCCTGTCCGTTGAAGGGCCAGACGTGTGACACGCCCACGCAGGGTCGTTTCGGCTGCCTGATACGGGCCAGAGACGGTTTAAGCAGACTCATCCCGGGTCGAGTCAAGTGTGTTGGTTCGTCGCCGGAATGTGTTGGTGAAAGCGGTCTGTTTGCAGTCGGCCGGGCGGAGCCGGCCTGAGTCGAACGAGGTACGAATCACCTCAAGAAGAGGAAGGAGAGCATACCGCGACGGTTCGGGGAATGATGGTGCTG
>CAYSJO010000376.1:0-2877 GCA_964431285.1 uncultured Planctomycetaceae bacterium | reverse complement strand
TTCATAGTTTTGGCTGGCTTACTTGACGGGCGTTGCAGAACCAGTGGCGTGCCGCCATTCGTGGAAAGATTGACGGACTTCAAATCGTTGGGAATGGTCATGAACGTTGCCATTCCCAGCGCATCGGCCGCCTTGCCCGGTGCCACTTCCAGCGGCTGCCCCGCACGTCCGGCAATCAGCTCGATGCGTTCCCGTTCGATTCCCTGTTCCGTCAGAAACTCAAGGATTCGCTGGGCGTTCTGCAGCGACGGTACGTCAGTGCGAAACAGCAGCAGAATGTCGTCGGCCTGGGCCAGCACGTCGGTTTGCTCGGAGTAAACGGGGTGATTGAGGTCGACAACGACATAGTCGAACGCGCCGCGGCACAGATCGACGACGGCGACGATTCGTTCGGGCGTGAGCAACGTCGTGTCCGCATACGACTCCGGAGGGGCCAGCAAACGGACGCCACTGTCGTGCTTTGAGAGCACGCCCTTGAGAACGCTGAGGTCAAGCTGTGCACACTTGGATTCGCACAGGTCCGTCAGTGAATGTTCGGGTGTCAGATCCAGCAGTGCGGCCAGTGCTCCGTCAGTGAGCCGCAGATCGAGCAACGCGGCAGGTGATTCCGGCGTGGCCAGCAGAACGGCAAGATTGGCAGCCAGCGTACTGGCTCCTGTTCCCCCGCCAGCTGAGCACACAGCCACAAGTCGACCCTGCCTGCTGCTGACACCCTGGTTCTGCAGGTTCTGGATCGTGGCCGCCAGATCATTCGCCAGTTCGTCGATGTCCACAAACTCAGCCGCACCACCGCGAAGAGCCTGCAGGACCAGTTTGCCATTTGACGACGGCCCCACAGCAATCAGAGTCCCCCAGTCGATCTCCGTGCCAAGCGCCTCGAATACAGGGGACGTCTCATCACTGGCGACGAGAAGCGTCATTTCGGGTTTTTTTGCCGAAAGTGTGGCCGTCGCGGCAGCCACAGACAGCACATTGGACGGTGGACACTCATGCCCAAGCCTCGTGACTTCCGATCGGACACGGTCCGTGCCGGACTCACTCTCACCTACGACGAACAACTTCATGAGAACAGCCTGCTGAAGAACTGGCTCTGGAAATTCGCAATGCGGCGATGGCAGGCGACCGAAGGGGACGGCGAGCTATGGCAAGACCAGCGACGGCATTGACGACGTTGGCTTTCTTTTGACAGTCAGTCGGACCCGAATCAGCCCGGCATGAGGCAGGGCCTGCCTGCCTGCCGGAAGAAGATACAGCGATTGCTCAGATTCGCAAATCTGTGGCAAATAAACGCACAGGCATTGCTGAATCTCATGGCAATGCCGTCCCCCCCCCCCACACACCCGCGAGGGGGACTGTTAGAGCAACGTCACCGGTTGTCGCGGTGCGTCCACGTCTCTTGCGCCAGTCCGAAAGTGCTTGAGCAGAATAGCGACAAAGCCGTCAAACACTGGGACAAGCCCGGGGTTTTACGGCTTTAACAGCCACAGAAAGGAATATCAGATGTTGGCCGTGGAGTAGATCATGGCTCGACAGTTCCGCGCGCACTCAATGCAACTTGCTCGGCAGGCCGAACCGGGACCGAAGCGCTCTATGGAGCTGATTGCTCGCGCGCATCGCTCAAAGAACGTGGCCACGGCCTGCCAGGTATCGACAGAAAACCGTCTGTCGTTCCGAAGGCCCAGAGTGACTTCGCGGCAGACGGCAGAGATTCTGGAGAGCAGTTTTCGGTGGCGGGACAGTTCCACACGTGACTCGAACTCCTGCCGGTTGAACGGCATCGTCGCAAGGCACTTGTTGAAACACTCGGCCAAAGCTTCGACCAACTGAGCGTGCCGGGACTGTTCTCTGGTTCGGCCAGCCGAAGCGCTGCTCTCGACGTCATCCGATTTCGGCAACTCAATCACGGTCTCTTCGGCATGGACCGGGTCGTCCCATTTTGAGACTGGTGGGTGGATTGCAGACACAGAGCCTCTCCTTGACTCAGTAGAGCTGGTAGTTGTCCCAGACAGATTCGTTAGGACTCCTGACCACCAGGAGTCGCAGGAATTCGCTTGACTGGCCGGCGTGAGTGCACGGTTCGTTCGAGTAATCCTCATTCCGGCGCAAATCGGACAAGGAATTTCGTAATCATGCCGCAATTCGTGGATTCGGTACGCGTCGAGCTGTCTTGGGGAGTCGCTGACCGCGTCAAAATGAAATCAACGGCGTCCGCCACTCGAATCAGGCTCATGCACGTCGCGAACCATCACGTATTTAACGACATCTGCGGAGAAGCCATGCAGTTCAAGCCTGGTCTCGTAACCAAGGCTGCGGTACAGCGACGGTGCCTGGAAACTGAAGGTTTCCAGATAGAACGTCTTGCATCCCCGATTCTCGGCACGCTCGTGAAACTCCTGCACCAGGCGGCGACCGATCCAGTTTCGACGGTAATCTGGATTCACCCATAACTGTTGCAGCTCGCAGCAACGGCCCCATGTCCGACCAATGATGTCGCCAATCACAGTGCCGGTGGATTCACGAACAAAGCACGACAGAGGAACCACGTTCTGAAGAGGTGCGGACGCTTCGTTTGAAGCACCGAGACCGGCATCGATGATGCTCCCTTCATCCGCTGGAACATCGTTGTGCGACGTGTAGAGCAATTGAAGCTGGTCTGACAATTGGATCGTCCAACGGAATGATTCAATCGAGTAAGGTGTGTCTTGACGCACCAGTCGAAGTGGTCCATCAAGACGCACGTCAGAGCCTTGGAACTGGGTCAGCACGATTCTGACACAAAGTCCGGCGGGCGAGGTGTGTCTAGGCTCTGTTTGAAAACTGAGCTGGCCCTGATTTGCCATGTCAGCGAAACTTCGTCTTCCTCAGCCCGCTAGCCAA
>CAYSJO010000375.1:0-3789 GCA_964431285.1 uncultured Planctomycetaceae bacterium | reverse complement strand
GTGGGAGTCTTGTTTCAAGGGCTCTGACGCGTTTGTCGCGATCATGGATCGGCGTAATACGCTGTAGTGAAGAGCAACTCTAAAAATGCTCTAATCTCGGTCGATGCCTTGTCGCTGAAGGTGGAAGCGCGGCGGGTTTTTCGAATTCGACACAGTTAGATTTGTGGAGGAATCACCATGCGAGCATTGCGAACTCAGGCACACTGGATGATTGCCTTGATCGGTGGGTTCTGTCTTGTGGCTGCTGCAGTCAGTGTGGCTCAGCGTCCCAGCCTGCCAGCACCCGTCGCAGCGCAAAACGCTCATGAACTTTCAACCGTATTCCGCGGTGTCGCTGCCGAGACTCTGCCCTGTGTTGTCACGATCGAGACGCGGCAGAATGCACGCGAGATTGCTGACAACGAGGTACCGGACGAGCTTGACGAGTTCTTCCGTGCGGACCCCAGGCTGCGTGAGTTCTTTCGCCGCATGCCTCGTCAGATTCCGCCGCAGCAGGGCATGGGATCCGGATTCATCATTGATGCATCCGGCATCATCGTGACAAACAATCACGTCGTGGCCGATGCTGACGAGATCGTGGTACGTCTGCACGATGGTCGTGAATTTCGCGGAACCGAAGTCAAGACCGACGCCAGAACCGATATCGCGATCCTGCGGATCGATGCGGGTGGTTCACTTCCGACGCTCAAATTCGGAGACAGCGATGGTGCGCAGATCGGCGACTGGGTAATTGCGGTCGGGAACCCGTTTGGTCACGAACTGACCGTCACATCGGGCATCATTTCCGCGAAAGGCCGTGGCCCGGGGATTGCCGAGCGTGAGGATTTTCTGCAGACCGATGCCGCGATCAATCCGGGTAACAGTGGCGGTCCACTGCTGAACCTGCATGGAGACGTGATTGGCGTGAACACGGCGATCTCGTCGCGCAGTGGTGGCTTTGACGGAATCGGGTTTGCCGTTCCTAGTCGCATGGCGTGGTGGGTGGTCAATCAGCTGGTTGAAAAAGGTCGCGTCACACGAGCCTACATTGGCATCAGCATCCAGCAGATCTCGAATGACCTGGCGAACCAGCTCGGTGTGAAAGTTGGCGAGGGCGCCATTGTGACTCAAGTGCTTCCCGAATCGCCGGGGGCGAAAGCCAGTCTGACGCGGGGCGATGTCGTGCTGTCTCTGAATGGTTCGCAGGTGACGAGTCCGCGTAGCCTGCAGGGAATCGTCGAGAAGCTGGACATCGACAAAGAGTACACAGTCGAGATTCTGCGTGATGGTGACCGCACGCAGCTTCCGATCGTGCTGCAGGAAATGCCGAACGATTACACACTGGCCCGCGTGATGGGACGCCCGCAGCGCGAGCGTCGAGAGAACGGAGACCGAACCACGGTCGAGGACTTTGGATTCGAAGTCCGCGAGCTGACCCAGGAGTTCGCCGAACAACTGAATGTCGAAGCTGGAAGTGGTGTTGTCGTCAGTCGGGTTGCGTCTGACGGCAATGCGAATGGCAAGCTGCAGGTTGGCGATGTGATCGAGAAAGTCGGGAACCAGCCCGTCAAGAGCCCTGCCGAGTTTGCCGAGGCAGTGAAGAAGGTGGACCCGGAGAAGGGCCTGTTGTTGACGGTCCGCACTGGTGACGAGACTCGAATTGAATCGCTTCGCTGACCACTGAGATCTGGATGTCACAACGTGACCCGGCCTTGATTTTCGTCGGGCGATCCTGCGCGCTCTTCTGACTAAGGACGAGTGTTCGCAGGTCCCGTCAGCTTCACCCCGGTCACGCTGTTAACCCCGGCACTGTCGCGTGGGCCGACCATTAGTCCGGCCATGCTCGGTTGCCATTCGCGAATGGCCTTCGCGTGATTGAACTTCTCGTTCAGCTTGAATGGAGTCACGGTGTCGATCGACGACGTGGCGACAACTTCGCCGTTCATTTCGAGCACATAGCGTCCGTCGGGAAAGAGTTGACTCCGGACCTGATACGGTGCTCCGTTGCTTAGAGGGAGCACATCGTCCCAGGCGGAAGTCTGCTCGACGTGATGCGTCGACCTGAGCAGATAGCTGTCGCGTTTCTCACCGACCGGGTTGATGGCAATCCGATCGCGATACATGAACACAACGAGGTGCCCGTCGCGCCATGGATGAATGACGTGTAGCCCGCGCGAGGACCCACCAGTGCGGAACTCGAACTGCCACTCCGTGCCGCCCGTGATCTCGCCTGGCGTCAGTGGCACGTTCAGGCACCAGGCTCCGCTCCGTCCGTCTCCGCGAGCACCGGGGAAGACCGTGACTCCTTCACCGACATCTACCGGATTGCGTTTGGCGGCAAGCTCCTGAATGACGTCGAGACTTTCCAGGACGACAACATTATTAACCGGGACGGATGGCGGTGATTTCGAAACAGGTCCGGTTCGGACGAAAACACCAGTGCCGACGGGAGCGTCATAGTGTTTCAGCTCACTCAGTCGGCCATTCGATGTCACGCGGTGAATCTGCAACCGCTGACTGTCTCTCTCACCCAGACACAAAAAGCGACGGTCCAGTGAGACACCGTAGTTGCGGATGAATTTCGGTGTCGACGCGTTCAGACCTGGAATGGGCTGCAGCTGGTCGGTGTCGCGGTCCAGCGTGAAACCGACAATCCCGTGTCCAAGGCCGGGGTAGACGTAAACGAATCCGTCGGGGTGCGTCATGAACTGGAAGTGGCCGTCCCCGGCAACCTCGATCGGATTGTCTGTCTTAAGATTGAGCGATCCGGTCGATGGGTCGATGCGATGGGCCAGCAGCCACCAGGTATATGTGCTGGCTTCCGTGCGACCCGTCACCACTAGAAACTCGCCCTTCGGGCCCATCACCATCCTGGCGTTGAAGTGCCTGAGCATTCCGTCCGGGCCGGGCGGGACCGGGAACCCCGGCAGGGGAGTCAGACGTCCGGTCGATTCGATTCGGAATGCGTACAGCGACCGATCCCGCGTGGTCGTCGCGATGTCTTCCTTCTGCCCCGTGATGATGTACAGAAACCGATTGGACGGGTGGACGACGATTCTTCGGATGTACCGCTCAGTTCCCATGTCGGGCAGAACATCGTCCAGCAGCGTCAGGCGTCCGTCATCTTCGACGCGATACCCGGTCAGCGGCCATGGCGCTCGCCAGCCGTCATCCCGCCATGGTCGGTCAAATGCATAGGCGAAGCGTCCATCCGGTGTCAGAGTGAGTGTCTGAGTGTCTCGTAGTGATGCGAACGGACTGCCTGGAAGTTCTGACAGGCTGCCGTCGTTGGCGACCGCAAATCCCCGTACTGGCCCACGCGCATCCATCAGATAGACAATCGGTTTCAGCGGATGTGCCGCCAGGTCGTACCAGACGTTGGAATCGTATGACGGAATCGCGGCCGATTTGTGCTGCGGCTTGACGATCCCGTCATCTTGCAGGCTCATGGACACGAGATTCCCTTCCCATTCCGGCGTGATGGGATGCACAACGAGGAAACCAGGCTGCGGCACTGCGGCTGTCGAGGCGCCGGAATTCTTCGCAGCCGTTGGAGTCAGCGCGGTCGTGTCTTCCAGAACCTGCATTGTCAGCACGGGGTTGTTGTCGCGCCGGACAGTGAGTGATTCTGTGTGAACAACAATGTCTCCGCGTTTAACTTCGAAAAGCGGTTCGTCGCCGGAATGTGTTGGTGAAAGCGGTCTGGTTGCAGTCGGCCGGGCGGAGCCGGCCTGAGTCGAACGAGGTACGAATCACCTCAAGAAGAGGAAGGAGAGCATACCGCGACGGTTCGGGGAATGATGGTGCTGT
>CAYSJO010000374.1:0-12621 GCA_964431285.1 uncultured Planctomycetaceae bacterium | reverse complement strand
CATCCGTTGCGGTGACGCATTATGTTTGGCGGTCCGGTTGATGTATTGAAACGACTCGCACGGGCAGGTGTCCAGGACGTTCCCTGATCCGAAGAAAACGACTCGTAGAGGAATCCCGCTGTGGTTCGCATCAGCATCCAGATTCGGCCGTCCTTCAGTTCTTCAAAGGCCGGTTCGCAGGCGCCCTCGTTGGATCCGTTGAATCCAGGATAGCAGGGCGCGATCAGTTTACTCTTGCTCAACTTCCACGTGGTGCCGCCGTCATCGGAGAACTGAATCACCGTCTCGTGTCGGCCGGTCGGTGGAACAGCACGCGCGTGTGGAATGAGACTGCCGTGCGGGGCGAGCAATCGGCCGCTCTGGAGCTGTTGATACTCCATCTGCGAACCGTTGTAGCCGCGCCAGGTCATCAGAGGCTCGTGGCGGCCATTTGGCCCGGCACGATGTATCCAGGTATTCAGATAACGAAAAAGCCCAACCTTCTTCGCAGTCTCTTTATCCAGCGCCTCGTTCTTCACTCGGACACTTTTGACCTGACCGTCCCGAACCAGCACGACCTGTGTGTTATCGAGGACGTCGCTCTTCATGGTCTCCTCGCTTTCCAGGATCTCCTTCGGCAAGTGAGGAAGCAAAGAATGCCGTTGGCCGTTCGCATCCGGCAGCGACAAAGGACCTTTCGCAGGCGAGTATCGATCGTAGAAGGCAAAGCTTCCGTCCGGCAGTCGCATGATTGCAAAGGCAGTCCGCGATCCGCCTGCCGCGCCCAGGTCACGAACCGCAGCGTCCTGATGCAGCATCACGGGCGGCGCGGGAGGCCCTGTGTCTTGCCGCGGCGAAGCGTGTTTTTTCCGGTCCGTTCTTCGTTCATCGGCCGCCGAGACCGCATTTCCGTTCTCAAGACGACCAACAACGGGCCCAATCAGAAACGCAATGGCGATCAAAAGGCTTACCAGAGATACTTTCATAAGGCTGAGTGGCCTGGTTCATAAGTTCTAACTGCTTCAATGCGATCTGGCAGACCGTATTGGGACCTCACAGAAGGTCACCGCAGCGATGTGGTTATTCTGCTACTTCAAACTTAGCCAGCTTCGGTGTGTCGAGCGTTCGTGTCAGACGGAACACGCCAGCCGGGCCGTTGGGGTGGCCGGTGTAGATGAAGATGTGTTGGACTCCTCGTTTTTTGTCAATGACCGCGCCGGCGGGATGGAAGCCATCGGCGTCCGTATAGAATTCCCCCTGGCGTTGAAAGAGGCGGCACTCGCGACGCCACTCGCCTTTGGACCAGTCGTCGGGAGCGATACTCCATAGCCACAGCTCCATGCGATGACGTTCGCTACGAACGATTTCGAATCGCTTTGTTGCCGGATTAAACGACAGGTCAACCGTGTCCACCAGACGCGGGTCTTGCAGGTTGGTCTTCGTGATCGCTGGCTTTTGGCCGGGTAGCCAGGTCATCTGCCGGTGGGATCGCACTTCGTTTTGATCGCGAGTGACGATGCGGTATTCGCCGGCGTGGAAGATCGCCGCGGGTTCGTATTGTTTGAAACCAACCGAATGTTCTTCGACTTGCCATGTCGCACCGCCGTCGAGTGAATTGAGAGCGACGAGTCTCTCAGAGTACTTGTGGTACTGATCCACTTCGCCGAACCAGTTACCGAAGACGATAAATCCGCGCCGGGGATCATCGAGAATGCGCGGACCGATATTGATGATGGGATGCTTAAAGGTGTCCTCGCGCAGCGCCTTGGAAAAATGTTTCCACGTGCGGCCAGCATCGTCGCTGCGGAAGACGCCGTGGTTGTTCACAGCGATGACGGCATCGTCGCGCGCCGTCCCGATGGCGTGCAGATGGACCTTGTAGCCGAGCGGTGACTTGTTGCCCTTGTCGAACTTCGCCCGATGGGAAAGCGGCACAATGCCGCCGCGGTCGCGATCTTCAGGCTTCATGCAGTCTCGCAAGTCGTAGGGCTCCGACCATGTCTGGCCGCCATCGTCGCTGCGGAGCACCACGCCGTATGACATTTTGGGATGCAGACGTCCCGCACCTTTCGCTCGATGTCCGGGAATGCGGCGATGCATCACAACGATCGTGTCTCCCGACATCGTCGCGACCGGCCAACCGTAGTGATTGCAGTCTCCCGGCGGGTTGGTCGGCAGATGGACCGGATCCAGTTCGAAAAGGCCCGCCTTTTTACCAGCAATCAGTTTGTTGCGGTGTTCGTCCGTGAGTCCAAAAACCTGCGTTTCAAACGCCGCGTCGATTTCCGCTGGCTTGAATCGAACGCTGACGATCGAGTGTTTCTTTGGACCGGGGCGATACTTGAGGTAAGTCGTGGCGACCATCGTGCCACCCGGCAGTCGCTCAAGGCCGGAGTAGCCGCAATCCGCGCCGGCGTGGCTGTGCAGAAGTTTGATGCGGTACTGTCCGGATCGACCGTGGCGAATATCGTCGTAAGTTCCCATCCACGCGACATAGTGGCCGTACGTCGGACTGCCCACCGCTCGATCGCGGAACACCACGACAAGCCGGCCATCGCCGGTGTAACACGACACATGACGATCGCCGGTCAAACTGGCGGGCAACTCGCGAGCCTTCGACCACGTTGTCCCTTCGTCGTCGCTGAACATGACCAACGATTGAAATCGACGCGAATTCTCACGCATCAGGCAGGCGATCTGCTTGCCATCGGGCGAGCGGATCAGATCTGGTTCACAAGGAACGGCTCCTTGAACTTCGCAAACTTTTCGGTAGTCCTTCCAACTTAGCCCGCCGTCGGATGAAACGGCCTGCCAAACCGCATTGGGCAATTCATCACGCGGCGCGTCCGTTAGACCGCGTTGCATCAGCAACAGATGACGGCGACCGTTGTCGATTGGAACGATTGCGGTGTTGCCGCCAGGTTTGAAGAGGCCGGTCTCTTTCATCGGCGTCCAGGTGTTTCCGCCATCCTCCGACATCGAGCTGTGATGTTTTCCGCGTCCGGCAAAGACAAACAAACGTTCGACGCCCTTCGAATCGCTCATCCGAAAGATGCACGGGCAGCTTGAAATCTCACCCCAGTTTTTCGGCGTTGCCAGCAGGTCGCTCCAGGTGAGTCCCCCATCGATGCTTTTCATCAGCGGCCCGCATCGACCGCCATGACCGATTGACCAGGTCGCAAACATGGTCTTGCCGTCCGCCATGAGCACGGTGTTGACCTGGCCGCGATATTCCGTTTCCGTGCCGGCCGCAACGATCACCTGGCGATGCGTTTCCCCTGAGATGTCAATGACCGGTATCGACAACTTCCTTAACTCAGTCCGCTCTGGCGGCTGCGTGGCCTCGATCAAGTTCCCGGTTACTGCGAAGTCGTAAATCCGTAGCGTGGCTCGCCCGGGACGCAGGCCGATCGTGCTTATCTGCTCTGGCTCATATTGCGTCGTCCAGACCTTCCTGCCGTCAATCTTGAAAGTCAGTTCGTTTCCTCGACGTGCAACTTCCAGCTGGAACGGTTTTTCCGCAGTGATGAAGTCATGAGGATCGGCAATCGCGCGGCTGTTACCAAACTGCGGCCCTTGAACGAACATCCGCCCGTGAGAACCTTCGAAACCAAACTGGTTCCCGTCCAGCACGAGCGCCGCCGCCGTCTTTTCCAGTTTTTCAAGACAAACGGTCGCCGTGATCGTGAAATCACCTGCGCCGAATCCGCGATCCGCATACAGGTAGTGCATTCCCGTCGAGACGATGTACCCGTCACCACGCTCCCACTTACCTTCGTCGACATGCGCCAACTCGATTCGTCCCGCCGTTACGAAGTTCGCTGTGGATAACTCGCCGGTCAGAGCCAGCGCAGTCTCCGTCGAGACGATCAATAAGAATGACAAACTGCGTTTCAGGTATTGCATGCTTGGCCATCGTTCGTTTTCGGTGCCCAACACATCTTAGCAGCGATGAGCGAGCCACGAATGGTGACAGGTTGAAGCATTGAAGCCATAGAAAAAGAAGAACGGTTATCGCTTTTGCCCCTGCGTCCTCGGAGCAATACTCAAGGAATACACGACGCCCATCAACCAGGCATGACGTAACACCAAACCCACCTTCCCCTAATCCAATTCTGAGACACTTGCTGTTTTCAGCCGGTTGTCTCGTGCTTGCCGCCCTGGAGAAGACATCGACATGCGAGTATTTATCACGGTCCTTTTTCTGTCTGCTTTTGCTGGTCCGCTCTCGGCCGAACTCAGCGTTCACCCCATTTTTTCGGATCATCTCGTTCTCCAGCGGGACAAACCGGTTGCGATCTTCGGCTCAGCAGCAGCAGGCGCCAAAGTCGAAATCACATTCGGTGATCAGACCGTCGCTGCGGAAGCAGATGATGCCGGGGCGTGGACCGCAATGCTTGAGCCGATGAAGGCGAACAGCGAGTCACAAACGCTGACGGTGAAGAGTGGCGATGACACCCACGTAGCCAGAAATGTTCTTGTGGGTGAGGTCTGGGTCATGGGGGGACAGAGCAACATGGAGCATGAACTCGGCTCCATCTACGATGGCGACTTGGAGATGGCTTCAGCGAACTATCCGAATATTCGTTTCCTTACGGTTCCGAAAGTTGTCGGTCCCGATCGATTGACGAGATTCGAGCCAGTGGACGAATTCAACGCTTGGACGAATTCGCATGAGAAGAAAGGCTGGTGGGCTCCGTGCGATCCTGAATCGCTGAAGAAATTCGCGGGCATTGGCTACATCTTTGGAAAGCGAATACACGTGCTCACGCGCGTTCCCGTCGGCCTGATTGATGTGTCAGTTGGCGGCACGACCGTCGAAACCTGGACGTCTCGCGAGTCCCTCGAAGCCATCGACGATGCAAAGATGCTCGTTGAGATGTGGGATCAGAAGGTGAAGGCCTGGGACGGCGAGGCTGACCTCGCCCAGCGCATCAAGAACTGGGAACGGAACAGTACCGAGCGGAAAAAGCGTGGCGAAAAACCTGGGAAGAAACCCGAGCCGCGTCCGGGGCCTTCGGTGGATCAGAACCGGCCGGGCAACTGCTACAACGGAATGCTGGCGACACTGGATGGATTGATCATCAATGGCGTGGTCTTCAACCAGGGATACAACAACGCAGGCGGCGACTCACGTCCTGCGTTATACGCAAAGACGATTCAGGCCATGATTGGCGACTGGCAGCAGATCTTTCGCGATGAAAAACTTCCCTTTGGCATCATCGGGATGACCCCCGGAGGGGATCCGCAGACGCTGGATAACTTTGAGAAGAGCATACTCGATCCAACTCCCTGGATTCGTGAAGCACAAAACCGGGCAGCGAAAGACATTGAGGGCGTCGCGTATTTTCCTTCCTGGGATCAGCAGATGAAGTTTTATCATCCCTTCAAAAAAATCCCCTTGGGGGAACGATCCGCTCGCTGGGCCCTGTCAGAAACGATGAATGCCGGCCGGAAGTTTCCCTGGCAGGTCGCCGAACTTAAGAGCTACGAAATTGAGGGCGATAAGTTCATCGTCAAATTCACTCAGCCAGTCCAATCCCACGACGGTCGTCCATTCGAAGGGTTTGCCATCGCTGGTAAGGATCAGCGATTTTATCCGGCAACTGCTGAGTGGCTGGTCACGGGCAAGGACAAACACAATCGCGATCAGCACGATCGAACTCGTGTCATTGTATCCAGTCCGCATGTTCCCAATCCCGTGGCCATTCGCCATGCTTGGGCGCGAAATCCACTTGGAAACCTGACGCAGGGCGAACACCACCTTCGCAACGTTCCAGTTGCCTGTTTCCGAACCGACGACTGGGCGTATCCCGAAGCTCCTTTTGCTGACAGCCATTCACCCGAAATGTACGAACACCGCCGGGCAATGGGCGAACTTCGCCGTCAGGCTGAGAAATCTGCAGCGAATCGAAAGCTGGCGGATGCGAAGCTGATTCTCGAAGCTGCCGAACCGCAGGCCGGAGGAGAGGCTGCAGCTCGTTAAACCCGTCGCGGTCAGCACGGGCGACGCGTAGGGAAGAAACGGTACCTGACCCCTTTTATTCGCTCAGGTCACTCTTCTGCCAGGTCCGGCCGCCGTCCTTCGACCTCATGACCCAGGGTCTGAGCACGGCATCACGAAACGGCGCCTGCTTCGGGCGCTCAGGTTGTTTCACGTTCGTCCAACCGGAACAGAGAACGATGAAATCACCGTTCTTTGCCATGCCGGCGGCATGATTCATTCGGATCGTCTCGGGATCGTGCTGCGTGACAACGCTGCGTTTCTCCCAGGCCAAACCGTCGCGACTGGCCCAACATTCGACGTCGCCTTCCTGCGTACCGTGTGCCCCAGCGGTGCACAAACGACTTCCCGGCCCGACCGTGACCATACGCCATACACGGCCGGTCCTTTCTGGTCAGTAACGCGAGTCATCTTCGACCCATCCGCCGCCATCACGAACAGATGCCACGCTCCCGTCCGCTTCGACCGAAACAGAATCTGCGAGCCGTCCGGCGACCACGGATCTTTGATGCGATCCGGAATTATCTCGACCTCGGGATTGGTCGTCAGCCGCCACACTTCCGCACCGGTGACTTTGTCGCGGTAGTCGCTACGTTCCGACCTCCAGACCCGCTCGTCGGCGCTGGCCAAACAAGAAGCGTTTGCACAAACGGCCAACACCAGCAATGAGACTCGCTTCTTCGTCGATTCTTTGGTTTTCATAGTTTATCACTCTCAACTCTCTCGCGCCACGCCTCCCAGTCACGGGCCATTACCGTGACGCGTTCGGGAAACTTCGCGGCCACGTTATGCGTTTCACTGCGATCCGCCTTCAGGTCGTACAATTCCCACTGCTTCTCGCTTGCTCCCCAGACGAGTTTCCAATCGCCTTGTCGGATCGCGCGATTCCCGAACAGCTCCCAACTCAATGACTCATGTCCATCGCGTTGTTTTCCGCGAAAGACAGGCAACAAACTCTTGCCTTCGACGGGGAGAATCGCGTTTCCATCGAACTGGCGCGGGTATTCACTTTCCGCCAGTTCAAGCAGCGTTGGCATGAAGTCGATGATGTGGCCGACCTGATGCGTGATCGAGCCGCGTGCGACTTTGCCCGGCCAGCGGACGATCATGGGTGTGGCGATTCCGCCTTCGTAGCACCATGTTTTGAACTGTCGGAACGGCGTGTTTTGCGCCCAGCCCCAGCCCTTGCCGACAAATTCGTAACCGCGACCGTCGCCGACGGAGATGTCTTTATTGTATTCAATGAATCCTTTCTCCCGACCGGGCCGGCCGTTCGGCCACGTTGCACAGCCGCCGTTGTCCGACAGGAACATTACCACCGTGTTGTCCGCGACGTCGGCTTCGTCGAGTGCTGCGAGGACTCGCCCGATACCGCGATCCATTCGATCCACCATCGCGGCGTAAGTTTCCATGCGGGCTTCTTCACGACTTCGTTCGGCGGCGGGAAGCTTTTCCCAATCCGGCGTGTCGTAGTCGTAGCGGTAGTCGCCTTTCTTATCTTCTTCGGCCGAAAGCTTCGGCAACGAAGCGAACAGGCCCAGTTGGGCCTGCCGCTTGTGCCGTCGCTTTCGCATCGCGAGATAACCGTCCGCGTACTTGCCGCGATACCGCTCGATGTCTTTGGCAAACGCGTGCAGCGGAAAGTGCGGCGCGGTGTAGCAGAGGTGAACGAAGAAAGGCTTTTCCTTTGCACCCTTTGCAAAGCGTTTGATCGTCTCGGCGGCGTGGTCGGAGAACGCGTCGGTTGTGTAATAACCTTGGGGGAATTCCGTGATTCGTTTGTCGTTGTGCGCGAACGGCCGAAGGCGACCTCCGTTGTAGAACACGGGGTCCCGCCTGGCCGGATTGAAGAAATTGCAGCAACCGTCGAGCAGGCCGTAATATTCATCGAAGCCGCGATCGATTGGCCGCAACGGCGGTTGACTCCCCAGGTGCCACTTCCCCGTCAGCGACGTCGCATAACCGGCCTGGCGCATGGCCTCGCCCAGCGTGATCATGTTGGTCCGCAATCGAGGCCGCTTCGCCTGTCGCGGATACAACCCCGTCAGTAGCGCCGACCGAGTCGTGACACACACGGCGCAGTTATAGAACTGAGTAAACCGCATCCCGCTGGTCGCGAGTCGATCGAGATGCGGCGTCTGAATCTCGCCGCCGTAACAGCCGAGATCCGAATAGCCCAGATCGTCACAGAGGATCAACAACACATTGGGGCGTTCATCGGCATCAAGTGGAGTCTGCAGCCCAACGAGACACAACAACAATATCAGGAGTCTCTGGAGTCTTCTTGTAGTAGGCATCTTATTTTTGTGCTTCTTTTCCGAAGTTAAAGGACTTACTCCTGACCGCGGCTACCGCGGCGAGTTCTTCGACGACACGGGTCAGCCATTCTTCGCTGGAGCCAAATTTCGCGCACGAACTCCGGCCGCGCCCGACAGGAAGGAAAGCAAGTGAAGTGTTGACTCTCACGGTCGTCATTTCACCTCTTTGACGAGACGCTCGATCGTTTCGAACACGCGTTTCTCGACCGTTTCGGTGAACGGTCCGGGAAACCTGGTGTAGACCATATGGCCGCCGCCCTCGTAGCCGCCCTCTTTCAGAACGCGAAGCGTCGGCAGGTAACCGAAGACGTCGTTCGAGTAGCCCGCAACCCAGATGGCCGGACCGTCAGCGCTGGCATACTGAGTTTTGGCTCGCAGTGAATAATCGACTACGCATTCGCCGCCGATGGCGACAAGTAACAGATCGTCGCCGAACCGGATGACCTGAACGGGAAGCCCGTATTTGCGTGAAACGGTCCGGCCTGCGTTCAACTCGCCCAAAAGGTAATTGGCCTTCCAGCGTTCGTACTTATTAGTCGACCTGGCCTGCTTCTCAAGAGCTTCACGATCGGCGTGCGGCTGAAATTCCAACGGAGCCTTTGCGAGTGCGGTGCGGAGAGAGCCCGTGACGCTGCGCTGCTTGCCGACCAGTGCTGCTTCTACAGCGTCGGCCAGCGCACGGCCATACTCGTGCAGGTATTTGACCTCGCGACGCGGCAGCGGATTCTGATCTCCACCAGCGCCCATCACGAACATGGCGACCGTTTTGGGATGTTTCTCTTCGATGAATTGTTGTGCAAAGCCAGCGTAGTCTCCCGATGTCTGATTGAACGACATCACCGTGTTGTGGCAGGCGTAACCGAACAGGACAGCCATCATGGCGTCATCGCTGTCTGCCACTCTCAGCACGGGGACGGAGTGATCGACCGGACCGACCAGCCCGTCTTCGCTCCGCAACCGAGCCACGTCTGCCGCCCGGTTGTTGCGCCGATTGACAGCGAATGACGCTTTCTGCTGACTGAAATCCAAGCTGGCGGAGACCTGACTGGCGATTGCTTTCCCCACAAGATCCACCAGTTGGTCTTCAAGTCGCTTGACATACTCGTGCATTCGACGAGCGAACTCAGGCGGAATGTTATGCAGCGATTCACGATACAACCGAAGTTCCGGTCCGCAATGAGTGTGCGAACAATTCAGCAAAAGACGTGATGCGGGTAGGTGGTATTTTTCGAAGACTCGCTGTTTAACGGCCTCGCCCAGTTCGCGATTGATCACGAGCAAATCCGTGGTGACGATTACGACTCGCGAGCCGTCGCCATCGTCGATGGCGATGGCTTTCGCGTACAGATCCTGAAGCGTTCCCACGGAGGGCCGTGTGCGGCTCGCGTAACCGCCCATCCAGTAGGGACCATCAGGAGTAATTTTCGTCCGGGCCACGCCGGCCCGCCATGATGGCTCCGCAGCCATTCCGAAGGAAGCGACGCCACTGAGCAGCCATAAGATGGGTGCGAGCAATCGAATTGGGTAGTGGTTATTCAACATTTGTCCGTTTCTCTTGTAGCAGGACTCGTGAGAGTTCCGTTTTAGACGCCGGAGTCGCCAGGCTACGGCTTGGTAGGGTATTGCAGCAGCACGATTGCCCAGTAACGAAATGATGGGACGTCGATCGTCACGTCTTTCGCGGTCGAATCGATTTCGATTGGACGAATCCAGCCGGGCCACTCGTAACTCAGTGCATAGGCACGAACCTTCTCTTTCGGCAGGTCGGCAGGCTGTCTGAATCGCACGGTGGACTTCTCCACGACGGGCGGCTCATCGCACTCATTGACGTGCATTTCGTCCTTCAGAGGCTGGTTCCAGAGTTGCGCCACCATCGTGAAGTGGCCACGGTCAGTAATCGTGCGTCCAAATGGTTTCCAGATGACCGGACGCGAACTCTGAACGTGAAAGCGATTGCCGAATCCTCTGCTTTCCCCGTCAGCCGTGAGCGGGTGGGCACTGGGGTGGAACAGATACATCGCATAGCGCTGAGCGAACGTGACAAGCTCGCGGTACCACGGCTTGTGCTTCACGTTCGGGGCAACGACGCTTGTTCCTCTGGCTCCGCATGCATACGACAGCGAATACGCGTGCTGGATAAACGCGTCAGCGCCGAGGTTCGGATGCCCGCCGGTGTAATGGTACCCACCGTAGCGGCGGACACGTTCGCTGCCTTTACTCCAGAAGTGCAGCGTCTTTGACCAGTTGCTGTGCATTCCGGCTGTCCGGCCGGGGCCGAGATTCACGAAGTGCTTTTCGTCAATAATGAGTGCGTCCCGGATCATTTCGGCGTACGCGCGAGTCGGCGGCGGGTTGATCTCTTCGTTGTCCGGATAGACCGAATTCATGATCTGCAGGTTGTAACCCAGAACCAGTTCAGGACGGGCGGCCAGCATGCGGTTCTTCCAGCGTCGAATGATCCGCAGATTCTCTTCATCGGGATCGTCGACAACATCCAGTCGCGCGGTATGATCGTAGTACTTGGTATGAACGGCTCCACTGGATCCCATCTGCAACAGCCAGTTCGTGTGCGGGTGATAGTAGTAACCCGGGTGCCAGTCCCACCGAATGCAATCAAAGTCGAAGCGCTCAATCGCTTTGATGTACTGGTCGATGCCGTCGTCCAGGACGTCGTTGTCGTTGAGCTTCGGGATCATGGACCAGCGTTTCAGTCTGCGCTGGTCGGATGCCGATACGTTCGAATCAGATGCTGCGTCGTCCCACTGACTAAGTTCGTCTGTGGGAAACGGCGTCAGTTGAGCGTCCCGCTTTCGATACCACACTTTGTCGGAGTTGGCTTTCGCCCAGCGGTATCCGGCCGGTCCTTCCAGCGTGACGCGACCATAGGTGACCGTGAACATGCCGCGTTGTTTCGCATGACGTACCATCAGATCAACGTCATCCATCGAAACGCGATACCGCACCTGCCCGCAGATCCACGAGTTCGTCTGCGGGAAAACTGTTCCCCAGTTACTCGGCGCCCAGCAGTAGACATGAACGATCGGGACGGCGTACTCATGAAACCTGTCGTAAGCATACGCGACCGGATCAGCCCGTCCGGACTTGAATTAGCCGGGGCTGACGCCCGCCAGGTTGGCGGCCGTTTTCACCAGGTTGTCTGAAACGACAAACACCTGCCGATCCGAGGCTGCCTCGTTTCCAGCGACTTCCAGCCAGGCAGAGACATGGCATCCCCACAGTTCGTCAGCAGGCGCTTTCCATTCGAACGACCTGGACAGCGGCCGTCCGGGCGCGACGGAAACACGTTACTCGGCCACAACGAAGCGTGTGTCCGCATCGTATTGAACGTTGACGTGAAGCCGACCATCCACCGGTTCATCTCCGTGATTCCAAACAGACATCGAGAACTGCACGGTCTCTTCGGGATCGTAAGCCACCCGGTCTGTCGAAACGTCGAGCACAACTGCGTCGGCTGCATACGCAGCATGATGACCCACGATCGCGAGAAGAAGGAGAAGTTAAGAGCTCTGGTTCATTGGCGCTCTTGACATTCTTAACTGGGTTGATGGCCGGTCAAGACGCGCCCGGCAGGTTTGTGGCCAGTCGATGAAACTGGTAGTCAAAGACAGAACAAACTCCAATGTCAATCAGACGGTAGGGGTAGTGCCCAGTTCGTTTTCCCGTACTTCGATGGATTGATGATAATGAAGTTGTACGGTCACGGCTGCCTTGTTGTAGTCATCGTATCTGCACTTCATGGTTGCGGCGAACAGCCGGGCCAGCAGCGGCCAAAGAAGGTTGGTTCGCAGACGACAAAGGCAACGGCATCCGCGTCTCTGGCGAATGACACTACCGAGCCATCTGAAACTCGCGGTTACACGAATTCGGTGAATCATCTGCGAGAACGAAACATTCGCATTACAGATGACCAGGGCAAGCCGGCGGTGCGACATCCTGCCGACAGTACGACAGGCGATAAGACAATCGCCGATGTTAAGCTGGAAATCGTCTGGACTCAGCCGGCAGAGTATAGCTGGAACTACAGCATTCCAGAATTACACGATGGCAAAGACCTGTTCGAAACAGACTATCCATCAACACCGCTCTTCCTGGAGCGGAAACTGAAAGCAGAAACATATCTCGAAGTCTCGATACCGGACACGTCGTACTCTTTTTACAGGTTCGTCGCCGGAATGTGTTGGTGAAAGCGGTCTGGTTGCAGTCGGCCGGGCGGAGCCGGCCTGAGTCGAACGAGGTACGAATCACCTCAAGAAGAGGAAGGAGAGCATACCGCGACGGTTCGGGGAATGATGGTGCTGT
>CAYSJO010000373.1:0-22748 GCA_964431285.1 uncultured Planctomycetaceae bacterium | reverse complement strand
GACGGCCCGTGGCGCTGGCAGCAACCTCACAGGTTCGAGTCTGGGGACAGGCCTGATCGTTGATTTTTCCCGGCACATGCGGAGCATCGAGGCGCTCGATGAGACGTCCGTCACCGTGCAGCCTGGGATGGTGATGTCCCGTCTGAATTACCTGCTTAAGGATGTCGGCCGTTACTTCCCGCCCGATCCATCGACCGCAGCGATCACCACCATCGGCGGTATGGTGGGTGTGGACTCGGCCGGCTCGCGAGCGGCGCTCGTTGGTTCGACGCGAGATCACGTGATCAGTCTGGAAACCGTTGTTCCCGGCGGACACGTGCTGCAGTGCGGTCTGGAACGACTGGAATTCTCCCGCAGCGCTCCCGAACTGGATCTGGAAGGTGACAGCAACGATTCGACTGTCGCCGCCAACGTGAAACGCAACATCGTCAGTCGACTGGCAAAACTGCTCGGCGACAACCGCGAGCTGATTCGCGAACGCCAACCGACCGTGATGCGCAACACCAGCGGTTACTTTCTGCGCGGTGTGCTGCGACACAACGAATTGAATCTGCCGCGCATGCTGGTCGGGTCGGAAGGCACACTAGGGCTGTTCACGTCGGCCACGCTGCACACGTCACCGCTGCCGGAGTTTCGCGGTGTCGCGTTGCTTGTGTTTGGTCAGATGGAGCAGGCCATTGATGCCGTCCTGCAAATCACTCCACTGCAGCCGAGTGCCTGTGATCTACTGGATCGTCGCCTACTGATGCTGGGTCGTGAGAATGACCCGCGATTCGAACGTTTCATTCCCGCCACTGCCGAGGCAGGGCTGTTGATTGAACAGACCGGCTTCAGTGAACAGCAGGCGCGCGAGCGCATCCAAATGGCCGCCGCCGCTGTCAGCGACAAGTGTCCCGACGTCGAAGTGGCGATTGAAGCTTATGACTTTGACAGTGTCGAATTCCTGTGGGAACTGCCCAGGCGTGTTGTGTCCATGCTGGCACAAATGAAAGGCAACCGTCGGGCGCTTCCCTTCATCGAAGATGTGGCCATTCCGCCGGCGACGTTGCGAGAGTTTTTCGAGCGAGTTCGTGCGGTCTTTCAGAATCATGAAATCACGGCGTCACTCTATTCACACGCTGCTTCCGGCCAGATTCATATACGACCTTTCCTGCCAATCCCCACCCCCGAAGACGGTCCGCGACTTACAGAACTCGCCGCAGAGATCAACGAAATCACGCTATCCCTGGGTGGCTCGATCAGCGGAGAGCACGGAGACGGCCTGTCGCGATCCTGCTTCGTGAAAACTCAGTTCGGGCCCCTTTACTCGGTGTTTCGTGAAATCAAGGAGATTTTTGATCCCCATAATCTGATGAGTCCCGGTCGGATTGTGACCGAGTCCAGCACGCTGCCTTCAACTGCACTCCGCCCGATCGTCAGCCTTAAAGAGGAACTGGTGCAGCTTCAACTGCAATGGTCCCTGCAGGAACTTGCCGATTGTGCTGAGACGTGCAATGGCTGCGGTGGTTGCCGAACTCAGCAGGAAGAGCAGCGGATGTGTCCGTTTTTCCGCCTCGATCCGTCCGAAGAAGCGGCTCCAAGATCGAAAGCCAATGCGCTTCGCAGCCTGCTGAGTGGTCGTCTGGGCCCGACTGGAACATCCACGGACGAGTTTCGCGAATTGTCGTCACTGTGCTTTAACTGTCGCCAGTGTGAACTGGAGTGTCCGACGAATGTCCGCATTCCGCAGATGATGATTGAGGCAAAAGCACAGGCCGTCGAAGCAAATGGAGTCGATCGCACTACGTGGATTCTGTCACGAGCCCATTCGCTTAGTGGCCTGGCCAGCCGCGCCGCCTGGCTTAGTAACTGGACACTCCGGAGTCGCATCGGTCGTTGGTTACTGGAACGAACCATCGGAATCGATCGTCGCCGTAAACTGCCACGATTTGAACGGCGACCGCTGATTAAGTCACTCTCAGCACACTTTCGGACTTTGTCGCCCGCACCGCGTGAAGATGCCGTTGTCTACTTCGTCGATCATTTTGCTAATTATCACGATCGTGAACTGGCCGACGCGTTCCTGGGAATCATGGAACACAACGGCATACGAGTTCATGTTCCGGACGGGCAGACGGGCTCGGGCATGGCCATGGTCTCGGCAGGCGACCTGGCCGCTGCCCGTGCAATGGCCGACATCAACGTGCGCGAACTTGCCGACTTCGCACGTGAGGAGATTCCAATTGTCTGCACCGAACCGGCGGCGGCCTTATGTTTGCGGGATGACTATCCGTTGCTTCTTGATCACCCGGATGTCAAGACCGTCGCGCATCAGACCGTTGAAGCCGGGGCGTTTCTGCTGGAACTACAGCGTACAGAACGACTGAAAACGGACTTCTCGCGATTGCCATTGCGTGTGGGTTATCACACACCGTGTCACCTGAAGGCCCTCAAGACCGGGCTCCCCTTCCGCCAACTGCTGGAACTCGTGCCGGAACTGGATGTCGTAGCCATCGAGAAGGGTTGTTCGGGAATGGCCGGAACATTTGGCCTGACGCGCGAACATTACGACCAGTCTGTCTCCATCGGCCGCCCGTTGATGAAGCGGATGCAGCAACCCGACCTGATCGCCGGAGCGACTGAGTGCAGCAGTTGTCAGTTGCAAATGGAACAGAGTACTGAGACGCCGACGATCCATCCTTTGAAGCTGCTGGCAGTGTCCTACGGCCTGCTTCCGCAGTTGAGGGAGCGTCTGTTGGCACGAGCCAACCGCTCGCCGCAGTGATCTTTGTTCGAGATTCGAAATCTCAAATCTGGAACTCAAATCGTGACCAATGCCACCGCCATCGCTGCCGACGAACAACCGCTGCAGATCGGAACGCGCACGCTGCCGTCGCGTTACTTCCTCGCTCCGCTGGCCGGATACACGCATCTGGCGTTTCGACGAGTGATCCGTGAACTCGGCGGGCTGGGGCTGGCCACAACCGACCTTGTGCACGCCACTGCCCTGTTGCACTCGAATCCGAAGTCACTTGATCTGATCGCGACCCATGCCGAAGACCGCCCGCTGTCAATTCAGATTTTTGGCAGTAAACCCGATGTACTCGCCGATGCCGCGCGTTGGCTGGAAGACCACGGTTACGCGGGCGTCGACATCAACATGGGCTGTCCCATGGCTCGAATCAACGGGCAGGGCGGCGGAGCACGGCTGGCCTGTGACCGTGATTCGGCCTGTGAACTTGTCGAGCGTGTGGTGGCTGCCGTATCCGTACCCGTAACCGTCAAGATGCGACTCGGCTGGGACCGCGATTCCATCACCGCTCCGGAGCTGGCTGCGGCATTCGAGCAGGTCGGCGTCGCGGCGATCACCATTCACGGGCGCACCAGGCAGCAGGGATTTCATGGCTCAGTCGATCTCGATGGAGTGCGTTCCGTGGTCGAAGCCGTGTGTGACATTCCGGTGATTGGTAACGGCGATGTACGCAGCCCGGGTGATGCGTTACACTTGCGACGCGTGACCGGCTGTGACGCCGTGGCGATCGGCCGCGGTGCAATGCTTGATCCCTGGATCTTCCGTCGGTTACAGGCGCTGTCCCTGGACGAAGATGCCGACTTTGAACCAACCGCCGACGAGCAGGTCAACTTTCTGTTGCGTCACTTCGCCCTCATGGTCGAGCAGCACAACGAGCGTAGTTGTCTGCTGTTCCGCAAATTTGCTGGCTGGTATGGAGCCCGTCTGGGTATTCCAGACGACCTGGAAGACCGGTTGCGGCGATTTGAGTCGTTCGCCGAATTCGATGCGATTGCCGACGAAATCCGCCAGCGTCACGGACAGCGGCGGTCCGATGTGGCGACATCACTGATCAAAGTGCCCAACGGGCCAGTCGAGCGATGGTGATTTCGGCGCACGGTTAATCGACGGCGTCGACATGCGGTAACGTATAGAACTGCAAGTTCATCGGAGTGCCTCATGCCAGCTTCTGTCGAACCTTCGCCAGCACCAGTTCTGTTCTTCGACGGGGTGTGCGGTCTGTGCAATTCGTTTGTCGACTTCGCACTGCGGCACGATCGGAACGGTCGCGTTCTGTTCGCACCCCTGCAGGGTTCAACCGCGGCCACACAACTGGACACCGCGGACACGGCAACGCTGGATACCGTCGTCCTGCTGGAAAATGGCCGGACTTACAAACGCTCATCGGCAATCGCGCGGCTGCTGAAGCAGTTGGGAGGGATCTGGAGTGTATTGGCATGGTTTCTCTGGGTGATCCCGTGGCCGCTGCGCGATCTTGGTTATCGCGTCATTGCAAAGACCCGCTACCGTCTGTTTGGCCGCAAGGAGTCATGCCGCATCCCCTCAGCCGAAGAGCGAGCGCGATTCCTCGACTGAAGGCGCCGGTCAGCTTGAATCACTTTGAGTCGCTCTTCTTCAGTCGCGTCTTCTCAAGCTCCTCACGTTTCTTCACATCTTTCGGATGTTTGGAGAATGACTCGAAGACGTCACCGACGACGCGGTCCGCGAGACGGCTGAGTTCTGTCAGGAGGATCCGTTCGGCTTCGGGCGCGAGCTTTGAAGTGTTTGGTTCGTAACCACCGACCTGGTAGGCATCCGTCGTGGCGATGTAGCCGAGGTTGCCGTTTGCGTATCCGATGATGATTGGAATCGCGCGATCGGAGATGGCCCTCTCCAGCTTGAACCCATATTCGACCATCGGTTCGCCAGGCATCGTCAGCAACAGGTAAGGACCGATCTTTATAGCCTGCAGTTCCGCGTCGACTCGCCCCCGCTTACCCGGGAGCGAAACAATTGTGGTGGCAACGCGGATCGGATAGTACTCGGCCCGTTCACGTAGCCGTTCACGAGTCACTCCGCGACTGAGCGTTCGCACGACGGCACTGCCCAGATCGCGACCCGCCCACTGGATGTCAGCTTCGTCCGCACAGCGATAGGGATAACCTGGCAGGTTCGGCCGAATGTCCCCTGCACAACCCTGTAGAAACAGTGAACTCGTTTTTCCGCCGAAACACATTTCCACAAACGACTGTGCCTCGCCAGGAAAGTCGGCACTCATTTTGGGATAGCCACTTGGGTACGGCGCCGATCCTTTGTCGCCCCACGTGAAGAAGCATGGGTGGCAGACCGCGTGCATCACGACGGCCAGCGGGGTGAGTGACTTTCCGTCGTCAAATCTCAATACCTTTACACGCGGATCATTCGGCCCGTCCGGATTCAGCCGCACCACAGCTCTGCCATTGATCACCTTACGGCGATTGATACCAAAGCTGATCTGATCCTCACCATATCCAACGGTCACAGCTCGCATCGTCGCCGCAGCCTGCTTCGATGCCGCGCCAAGTTTGTCAATCAGTCCGCGACCCCATGTCGAATCCGCATCGAACCCTGGTCCCGAGTGATTATGCGATGCGGCCACCATGATGTTCGCAGCCGGCACACCGGTCTCTTGCTCAATCCGCTGCCGGGCCAGCGTCACCATTTCGTTCCACGCGCCGATCGTATCAAGCGTCACGATGGCCGCTTTAGTCTCACCATCGGTCAGGACCAGCACGCCTGCCCGGAGCGGATCACGCACACCCGTGACTTTGCGCCAATGCCCGGTGACCTGGAAATCGTTGACGTCCTCTGGCGTAATATCCACCTTGGCCACACCAGCCCGGAGATTTGACTGGACAGCGAACTGACCATCCTCGGCCAGAACACTCGCCGCAGCAGACATAGAAATGACAGCGACACACGCGACAGCTAACTTCATGGTCGTGACTCCATCAGTGCAAAACTCGACGATTAGCTCGTTGAATCCGCAGGCCAGCAACAAGAAGCGTCAGCGACGATGTTCCCGCAACAGGAACAGGCCTGCGGACGTTCATTCGTAATGGAGATGACATGATAGGTTCAATCAGCGGCAAACGGATCTTACTGCTTCTCACGGTGGCGATGTGGGCGACATGGGAGAAATGCCCGGCAGCTGGCGAACCTTCGCGACGGCTAAGCATCGATCCGCCGCACATCTCGACCGATGAGGGCGTCGACTACGACTACGACATCGTTTATGTCCGCGGCAAACGACGCGCAGACGGCAAGGAAGCTCGATGGGCCGAGTTTTCGAAGCCCACAATGATGGAGCCAGGTGCCGACCTGATGCTGCTGCATCCCGATGGCAGTGAAGAGCTGCTGGTCAGCGGCGAAGACGGGTCGGTGATGGACCCGTACGTCTCCTTCGACGGCGAGTCTGTGTTTTACGCGAAGTTCGTCGACGAAAAACACACGGGCGCGGACCTCTGGAAAATCCACGTGCCGAGTCGAAAGGTCGTCCGTCTGACCGACCAGACATTCACTCCCAACACCGGAGCAGCACCCTGGTCCGCCGATTACCGGACACGTGAAGAAGGCAAATCGTCTCTGAATTACGGCGTGTACAACCTCGGCCCCTGCCCGATTCCCGGCGGCCGGTTGATGTTCACCAGCAATCGCAACGCGCATGTTCCACCGCGCGGCTATCCACGGTACACGCTGCAGTTGTTTCTGATGGACGATGACGGCTCCAACGTCGAACAGGTGGGCTACATCAACATCGCCTGCGCCCTGCATCCCGTAATCATGCGGGACGGACGTGTGCTGTTCAGCACGCTCGAATCGCAGGGCATTCACAATGCGATCATGTGGGGCATCTGGAGTATCCACCCCGATGGTACCAACTGGGCTCCGGTCATCAGCGCTTTCGAAAACGGCGGCGCACCCAGCGGTTATCACTTTCAAACCCAGTTGTCTGACGGCACGATCGTCATTGAGAAATACTACAACCAGAACCAGAAAGGCTTCGGCACACTGTTCACGTTGCCTGAGAACCCGCCGAAGGACTCACCGCCCTTTGGACCCGGGTATCGCAACGACGAGCGTAACCAGGTGAAGTTCGTCAGCGTCGCCGGCCGGGATCGCGCGCATGCCGTCCCATTCTCACCGGCAGGTATGGAGCTGATCACGCCGTGGATCTTCTGGCAGGACAATCCGTCGTATGCGTCTGTGCTTGACGATCCCAAGTCACCGCGGATCGGAAAGGTGACTCATCCCTGCGGAGCGCCGGACAATCACCTGCTGGTTGCCTGGACGCTCGGGCCAATCGGTGGTTCGGCCGGAGCCGTGAGGGATTTCATGGTGCCGCGACAGATGGATTCCGGAATCTGTCTCATTCGTGACGGCAGTACGACTCATCAACCGGGTGACATGCTGCTGATCAAGAACGATCCGAAGTACAACGAGCAGTGGCCGAGACCACTGGTGCCATACGAGCGGATGTATGGTGTCAGGGAACCAAAGCAGCTCGTACATCGCAACGACGGATCACAGCACAGCCACCAACTTCCGGAAGGGACACCCTTCGGTCTGGTGGGTACATCAAGCCTATACAAACGCGAGAGCGCGCCGGCCGGAATTGTGCCCGAGGGAAGTGTTACGGCAGTCGTGTCCGAACCGAAACCGCGACGTTCGTGGAACAACAACTGGAAGACCAACTGGGCTTTGCAGGGTTCCGACGCGGGTCTGTACGACAACGAGGACATACACGCGATTCGCGTTGTTGCACAGGAGCCGCGGACAGACATCGCAGGCCGCGGGCGCGGCGGGCGTCCCCTGTATGCCAATCATGCCATGGAGCGCTTACGGATTCTCGGAGAAATCCCAGTACGGAAATTCAATCCGGACGGGAGTCAGCCAACCGATCCGGACGGCAATCCCGATACAAGTTTTCTCGCGAAACTCCCCGCCGATCAGTCCTTCACTTTTCAGTTGATCGACAAAGACGGCATGACATTGACGACAGCACAAACGTGGCACCAGGTGCGGCCGGGTGAATCGCGCTACGACTGCGGCGGCTGTCACGCTCACAGTCAGAAACCGACGGACTTCCAACTGACCGCCGCCGCTCGGGATGACTACGAGGTCTTCGATCTCACACAGACCACACCGCTGCTGACCTACTGGTCACACGACGAGTCCCGGCGCAAATGGGACGCGAACAACACAACTGGTCTGCGGACTGCGGACGCCGGCGTTGTAAACGTCGAGTACTTCCGCGACATCAAACCCATCCTTCAGCGAAGTTGCGCCGTGTGCCACACGCATAAATCTGACAGCCCCGCAGGCGATCTGGTGCTCGACGACGATCACCTGGGCACGACGCCCGCCTTCGGTCACGATGCCGGGCCGGACGTGCCTGTCCCGAATACGTACTTCCGTCTGTCCGCGTGGAAGCGGTACACGCGACCGCAACACGGCGAGATGGTGATGCCCCTGGCGGCAAGTCGTTACATCACGAAATTTCAGTCTCGCCGCAGCCTGCTGGTGTGGAAGATTTACGGTCGCCGTGTCGATGGTTACCACAACGATGACTATCCGACCGTGACTCGAGTCGGCGATCTGACGTCCCTGAGATGGAAAGGCGAGCGCATCCCCGATCTCGATTACAGCGATGAAAAAACTCTCTACGATTTCATACGCCGTGACGTCATCGACAACGATTTCGCAGGCAGCGTCATGCCGCCCGTCGAAGCAGTGAAGTCCGGAAAAGTCCAGCCGCTATCGGACGAAGACCGCCGGACCATCGTCCGCTGGATCGACCTCGGCTGCCCGATCGACGTCGATCCGAATTACGACCCGACCGATCCCAAAGGCCAAAGCTACGGATGGATGGGAGACGACCAGCGTCCCACTCTGACGCTGACGTATCCGCACCCTGGAACGAACGCGAACTTTCAACAGATTCTCGTCGGCATGGCCGACGCCTTCACGGGCCTGGCTCTTGAGAGCTTCACCGTCACCGCTGACTTCGAAATTGAAGGCGTCGCAGCCGGTACAAATCTGGCCAGCCGATTTCAATTGCTTCCCGGCGGTCGCTGGCAACTTAAACTGTCACGTCCGGTATCCCGTTTGAAACAGGGGATGCTCATCGTTTCAATCAAAGACCGGCAAGGAAACATCAGCCAGATTGAGCGAGAATTCTCCGTCAAATAATCAACTCGGAAGCATGAGCGTTCGATCTGCCGGCGCAGCGTCGGTGGTTGATACGGGGATGTGCTGGCGCCGGGCCGGAGGTGTTGCACTCGGTGCGTGATCCTTCCTGCGAGGCAGGCCTAAGCAATTGATGAGGGACTACACCTCTGTTGAGGCGAGCGATCGCTTCGCTTCCAGTTTTGCGACTCGCTTCTCCAAGTCCTGGATCCTGCGATTGACCGACCAGGACCGCGTAAAACGAAGACGAAGGATTCCGCTCTCTCGCTCAAAGAATTGAGTCTTCTTTTCGATTCGACCCACCACGGTGCCGATCGAAAGCAGTCTCCGGCCAGTGGGCGAATCAAGAAGATCGAACGGAACGCATTGAAACTCGTGCTGCAGTCTGCGGAGTCGTGAGGCAAGGTACTCGGCCCGCTGTCGGTGCTTCTGTTGAGCCACGACAAAGAGAAACACGATGATCAGTGGAAGGACAAAGAGTGGGTAAGACATCGGCCGGTCCCACCAGGTCAGGATCACGTAGACATGGAGCCCGCGTCGACCATCATATAGTCATTCAAATCGTAGTATTCATGCCAAATCTGTCGAATTATTGTAAAAAGACTCAAGGCCAGTTTATCGTCGTCACACAAGGGCGAGTATCTGACGACACAGCCATGTTCCGCATTTTCCAATCTCTGCTGATCCTGATCGCATCCACCACCAACAAGGAACTCGCAGAATATCTGGGTCCCGCGGTTCAAAACGTGTATTGAAAATGCGTGTAGTAGAAATTGGCGTCGGCATTTGTAGGCACGCCTAGCGTCGTGTCGTAGAAGCGACCGGCCCAGAAATGGGAGTAGCCGAATCTGATCTGAGTCGCCTTGTTCGGGGCCCAGGTCAGCGACAGATCCAGCTCGTGCCCTAGTTCCTGATCGCCTGCCGATCCGGCTGCCAGGCCATTGAACGGACGCATGTTGAGGTTGTAGGGAACGTCTTTGCCGGTCGCGAGCAGGAAGTAGTGGTACCACACGACAAAGGTCAGTGTTTCAGTCGGCCTCAGCGTCAGCCGCGTGTTGAAGTCTTCCAGGTTCCGTCGCCCGAACAGATCCATCCACCCGAGATAGTAGTGGGCTCGCTGGACATAGGTGTGAAAGCCATTGCCGGTCCGGCCTGACCCGGAGGCATAGTCGTAAAACACCCACAGGTCCGGATTCCAGCAGGCCTCTTTGAAACCTTTACCGATGCCGCCCGTGAAGAAGCCGGCCGAATGAACGGTATCATCCGGGTTTCGTCCGAGTTGATAGCCGCCTTCAAATTCATAGACCCATGTGTCCATGTTGCCGAGCATCCGGGAGCCGAAAGTGTCGTAGCGGGCTCCGCCGGCCCCTGATTGGTTGGCAATGTCAAAGGCCAGCCAGTACAGCTCAAGTGTCGAGTGCTCCAGTCCCTTGTAGGTGTTGAAAATGCCGTACAGCTGCTGGTTGTGGTTGGTCGAGTCGAATTCGGTGAACTTGTCTGGATTTCGAAACGCCGGCCTGACCCAGAATGCGTCTACGTCCCAGTCGGCGCCTCTCCGCATGAAACGCACGCCGTCGTGTGTCCGGCGGCGGTTTGCCCAGATCGGGGCCATAATAAGACGGGCAGAACCCAGGCGGATTTCATGCCGACCGAGCCGGGCGGTCCAGGTGCCCTCACCTTCACTCATCAGCACATCGAAGTAGAGCTGATAAAGGTCAGCACGATTGACCTCGTTGCCGCGAGGCCGGATCGACTCGCCGAAGCTCGCCGCGTCGATCATCTCCGCGCGAAAGCCGAGTCGTTCGTTCAGCTTCCCATCGAGCCAGATTCGGGTCTGGTGCAGAACGAACTTATCATCGAGACCGGTCAGCCCCGAGCGTCGGTGGTTGTTTTCGTTGTGGTATCGAATGCGGTAGCTGCCGCCGATGTCGAATTGACTTCGTTCCCACAGAGAAATGCCTTTCAGAGGACATGTCCGCTCATCGGGAGCACAGCCCTCGCTCCTGGACGCGCCACATTCGTCAAGTGACGAGTCCCACCATTCCAGTCGGTCTGGAAAATCATCAAGCACAGACTGGATCAAGTCATCGCCGAATGAGTTCAGTGGAGTGAGAACAGTCAGGCACAACGCAGGAAGCAACGAGCGCATAGGGCAGACTTTGTGAAAGGGAAGGGTGGTCGAAATCAGTTTCGTCCAGTTCACCTGGAAGGATTGCCCGGAATTCCCGGTGCATCGGCATTCGCCGATCAATCGCACCAATCGATGCAGTGCCACGCAAAGGTGCGCGACCAGGACGACTCTGCCGATCAGGCAGGCTGGCACAACGTTGAGGATGTGCAAAACCGTGGCGCCACGGCGAAGAAAGACGCCACTGCCGCTTTGGTCGTCGAACGTCGCCAGACGAGCGGATCGCTATCCGCCGACGGAATGCCCCACCAACGCGGATGTGTCCACTTTCCAGACGAGGTTTCGCCTGAAAAACACCTCAACATGCCGTTTCACGCATGCAGCAGTGATATTGAACTGTCTTGAGTAACCGTGATCGCTTTCCTCCGGATGACTCTCCGGTGGATCGCCACTCTGACAACTCTGTATGAGTTGACTGGGCCTGCCTGCGAAATCGCTGACGAGGGACGTGACTATGTCGAATTGGCTGGTATGCCTGCATGGCCATGAAGTCGCGCTTCCCGGACGGCAGCATGATGACCTGACGGCGGTCGTCTGTCCTTTGTGCGGTACGGTGACTGACCTTTCTGAGATTGAGCAATCCGGGACCCACGACGGAGCGTTCGACAAGACGTTTGTTCCCGGAGTGGAACGTGAAGCTGGCGATGATCGCGCGGAACGGCCTTCAGATGAGGATGAATTTCGCAGCAGGGAATCCAATCGTGAGTCAGGCGACCAGCTGCTGAGTTCTACCGGCGACTACCATCCAGTTGATTCGAGTGATTCAGCCGGCAGCAACAGTGCGACCCTTGAGGCTCCAAACGACGAGCCAGCGCCGCGCGAAGGGCTGAGCAGCAGCCGGATTGACAATCCTTACCAGGCCACCATCTCGTACGATGGCGGTAGTGATGCGCAGACAACCGAACTCGCGACCGAAATCGTCGGACCGCCCGACCTACCGGGCTACACCGTGCTGGACGAACTCGGCTGCGGCGGCATGGGTGTCGTATATCGGGCTCATGAGGAACGGCGCGGGATTGATGTTGCGCTCAAGACGCTGCAGCGAATGAGTCCGGTGGACCTGCAGCGGTTCAAGCAGGAATTTCGGGCGCTGGCCGACATCGCGCACCCGAATCTGGCGGCGCTCTATGAACTGCTGTCCGACGGGCGGACGTGGTGTTTCACCATAGACGTGCTGAAGGGCGTGGAGTTTCTGGAATACGTCTGGTCCGGATTCGATCGGCTGGGGATTACCGATACGACTGTGTGGGATCAGCCGCTCGAATCGCAAAAGTCACGTCTCACGAACGAGCGCACGGAGCGGTTGCGCAGCGCAATGGAGCAGCTCGCACTGGGACTGCATGCATTACACGACAAAGGAATGCTGCACCGAGACGTGAAGCCATCCAACGTGATGGTCACGACAGATGGCCGGCTTGTGCTGCTCGACTTTGGGCTGGTTGCCGGTGTGCACGACAAATCATCGAGCGGGACGATTCAGGGGACACCGGCATACATGTCACCCGAGCAGGCTTCCGGCCAGGCCGTCACACCAGCCAGCGACTGGTACGCCGTCGGGGTGATGCTCTACGAAGTGCTTACCGGACGACTGCCGATACGCGGAAAGACGCTCGAAATTCTGCTCCGCAAACAGAATGTCGATCCGCCGGCGCCGATTGATGTTGAATCGAGTATCCCTGCGGATCTCAGCCAAATTTGCATGCGACTGCTGGACCGAGACCCGGACAACCGTCCGTCGGCCGTGGAATTCCTGAAAGCCCTTGGTGCGAACGAACTCGCGAACACGATCCGTAGTTCGTCCGTCGAATCGGGAACGCAATCCATCGAACTCGTTGGCCGGGAAACTCATCTGGCACAACTTGAGCGCGCCTGGAACGAAGTCTGCGACGGCGAGACTCGGAGCATGTTCGTTCACGGTCGGTCGGGGATGGGTAAAAGCGTGCTCATCCGCAGCCTGATCGACGGCATCGCGAAACGAAATGAAGCGATTCTGCTGAAAGGCCGCTGCTACGAGCAGGAATCCGTACCTTTCAAAGCGCTCGACAGCCTGATCGATTCACTGGCGGCGTATCTCGGGGCGCTGTCGACAGACGAGGCATGGCGGACGATTCCCGACGACAGTCTGCCGCTTGTGCGGCTGTTTCCCGTGCTCGGACAGGTGCCCGGCGCGGCGGATGAGAGTCGGCCGTCGATCGACAACGTTGATCAGCAGGAGTTGCGTCAGCGTGCAATGAACGCGCTGCGCGCGCTGCTCAAGCGGCTCGGCGAAACACAGCCGGTTGTGCTTTACATCGATGACCTGCAATGGGGTGATGCCGACAGCGCGGACCTTCTGGCCGATCTGCTTCGCCCGCCACACAGTCCGCGCGTTCTCGCACTCGGGTCGTTTCGGAGCGAGAACCGGAAAAACAGCGTCTGTCTCAAGGCCCTGGACGAAGCGTGGACCACCGGGCAGCACCACCCACACCGTGAAGAGATCGCGGTCGATTCACTGAAGGAATCTGACGCCAAACGCCTCGCGCTGATGCTGCTCGACCGTGATGACGCCGCGGCCGACGAACTGGCGGCAAAGATCGCTCGCGAGTCGCGCGGCTGGCCGTTCTTCGTGTGGGAACTCGCCCAGCACGCGCAGGACGACCCGAACATCGCCGACCAGTCTCTGGAACTCGACGAAGTCATCTGGACTCGCGTCGGCCGGCTGCCGGACGACACTCGGCGGTTGCTCGAACTGGTCGCGGTTGCCGGTCGGCCGACCCCCACGATGGAGGCGTACAAGGCGCTGGATGCAATGGACAAAAGGCCCGGGTTTCTGGCTCAGCTTCGCACCAGCAACTTCGTGCGCACGACCGAATCGGATGACGACGACGCTGACACTCTGGTCGAAACGTACCACGACCGCGTGCGTGAATCGGTCGTGGATCATCTCGACGAAGATACGGTTCGCGGTCACAACCTGCAACTGGCCGTGACAATCGAGAAGGTCAGCGGCCTGGATGTTGCCGACCTGTGGACGCACATTCGCAGCACACCGCACTTCGAGGAGCCGAGTGAACCGTGTGATCTCGACCGACGCCAATGGCAGCGTGTGTTCGACCTGGCATCGTTCTTCGACGCGGCCGGCGAACCCGAACGGGCGTTTCCATTCGCTCTGTGTGCTGCCGAACAGGCTCGCAAGCAGGACGCTCAGGAAGTCGCTGAGCAGCAGTATCGCATCGCGATGCGCAGAACCAAACAGGTCGATCCCGAAATACGCTTCCGCGCTATGGAAGGCCTGGGCGATGTGCTGGTTCTGCGTGGCCAGTACCTGGACGCGGATGAGCAGTTCAAAGCCGCCCGTGCTCTGTCGAAGGACAATCTGGTTCTCGCTCGGCTGGACTTCAAGCTCGGCACGGCGTCGTTCAAGAAAAGCAACATGGCCGATGCCCGCGACTATTTGGAAAAGGCCAGCCGCGCGCTGGGCGAACGTCCCCCGACAAAATTGAGTGTCGTTCCGGGGGTGATCCGGGAAGCCATCGTTCAGGTTCTCCACACAAAGTTTCCGTCGAAGTTTGTCGGACAGAAGCCAGCGGACACGCAACAGGGGCAACTCGACCTTTTTCGGGCTCGGGTTTACGACCAATTGACGCTGAGATACTGGTTCACGAACGGCATGAAATTCGTGTTGTGGTCGCACTTGCGACAGATGAACCTTGCCGAGCGCTATCCGCCCTCCTCGGAACTCGGCAAGACGTATGCGTTCCACGGCGTCGTGGCAACGGGCATCCCGCTTGCCGAGCGCGGTATTGAGTACGCCGAGAGTGCCTATCGCATATCCGAACAAAACGGCGACCTGTGGGGCCAGGGCAAGGCTCGCTGCTACCACACGTTTTCCTGTATCACGCTGGCCCGGCATCAAGAGGGCGTACGCACTGGTCAGGAGGCGGTGCGGTTGCTGGAAGAAGCCGGCGACATCTGGGAAGCCAACATGGCCCGCATGATCATGAGCGTGCCGATGTATCACTCCGGAGATTTGAAAGGAGCCTACCGAGAAGCAAAGAAGGCGTACGAAATCGGCCTCGAGACCGGGGACTACTCAGCGGCCTGCATCACACTGCTCTTCTGGATGCCGGCGGCGCCTCACAAAGTTCCGCCGGGTGCGATCAAAACGGAAATGGAACGCGACCGTTTCAACCCGCTGGCCATCACGGCCACATTCCTTACGCGCGGGTACGAACTGCTGCTGTGCGAGGACAAACCAGCGGAAGCTGCTGAGTGGTTTCAGAAGTTGCTCGACGAATGCAAACGTCGCGAATTCCGCGACTGTTGTCTTTATGCCGGCGTCACCTAGAAAGCGACCACCCTGAGGATCGTTGCCGCACGAGCCACCGAAGATTCCGCCCGTCGCCGAGCTCTGCGCGACGCGTGCAAAGCTGTGAAAGCCGCGTTAAGCCGAACACGCAGTTACCGCTCCTGCCGCCCAATGGCGTTACGAGAAGCCGGGCTCGTCGCGACCCTGGAAGGCAACGAAGAACCGGCCCGGCGTTTCTTCGACGAAAGCCTGCAGGTTGCCGAGCAGTTCGAAGCCATTTACTACATTGCGAAAACCCGATTAGCACGCGGCGAAGCCGGCCTGAAATTCGGCTGGCAAGACGCAGAGCAACAGGTCACCGAAGCCCGAGTTGCCGTCGCTCAACTCGAAGATGTCGAGGGAGAGTAGTCCGTCGGATCCCGATTTATGGGTAGAAGAAGTCGTGAGCTTCTGGATCTCACGAGTATGGGTCATTTGCGGACGGGGCTCCTCCTCAGATGAATCGATCATTGATCGATCAACAACATGTCTGCGACGTCCAGGGGCAGGGTGACGACCGTCGCACCGTCGACGAATTCCGGACGCAGGGCACCGCGTTGGACGCTGCGGATGCTTTTTGCCTTGGCCAGTCCGTTAATACGCACTGACAAATGGGCGACGGGGGTTCCACTGTAGTTCATCAGTGGCACAGCAACTCTCGCTGGCTTGCCACCGCCAGCCGGTGTGTCGATGCAGGTGGTTTCCACCAGCGGTGCGCTGCATTCGACGGGTCGCATGTACGATAGCGACAGGAAATCATCGACAATCCGCGTTCTCAGATTGACGTCCATCGCGGTCGGCAGAAAGTGGGCGTTGGCACCATCGGTTGAACCTCGGTCAGGTGGAGCAATCTGCAGTCCGCTCTTCAAGTAGGCTTGACCAGGCAGAAAACCGAATAGATATGCGCGGCCTTTGCCGTGGGCCTTTGCCACAACCGCGGGCTGTCCATTCCGGTACGAGCCCAGCACGGTCGAGTCAGATGGGACAATTGTTTGCTTGAACACGACGACGGGAACATCGCGGACGCGTCCGATGAACGGACTGCCGTTCCCGACGGCGTCGCTCGTCCACGTTGCGTAGTCGATCGGCTCGTACAGTGGCAGGTCCTGTTTGGTCAGGAACGGGCGATTGGCTTCCAAGAGGTATTTCGAGACAAGTTGCGGATCCGTTGTCAGTTGCTGCGACTTCACTCCATAGAGCTCGCCAGCCTTGGGGTTCGCCTGGTTGAATTCGTTCTGAAAACCGCCGCCCGCCAGTGCGACCAGCACGCCTCCGGCTTCTACCCACTTCGTCAGCGAGTCGACTGCTTTGGAATGCAGCCACTGCTGAGTGACGTAGATCAGTTGATAGTCTTTAGCGCGACCATCAATGACATCGTCCTCACTGATAAAGTCGACGGGCACTTCGCTGTGCCGCAGCGCGTAGTACAGCGCCTTGCGTTCGTTGTTGTGCATCACCAGTGACGAGTTCGACGCACCGGTCATCACGTCATCAACGCTGGACAGCAACAGACCAACTTTTGCCTGTCGCACTTTTCCGTCCACGACGTAATCCTCGAAAACACCGGCCTCGTGGCTGCAGGCGTGAACCTGCTGCCACATACCCAGATCGTCCGTCGCGATGTAGTTCTCTGTTGTCCCGATTGCTAATGGGGAGGCACAGAAGTAATCGATGTGTTTGGAACCGTGCGCGACCGCCGTGTAGTACGAGAGTCGGAAATCACGGGGAGTGTTTCTGGGGGAATGCGGCATGACGTACATGTGGATCGGCAGGTTGTCGTACTTCGCACCGGCACGCAGGCCGGACGTCAGATAGCCCATCGCCTGGATACTGAATTCCGGAATCTGCCAGACGTAGTCTTCCGACCACGGCAGACTCATCGCGCGGATTTTGAATGTGCGGATGTAGTCCAGCTCACTGACCAGGTAATTGGAATGCGGGGAGTAATTCGCTCCGGTCCGAATACCTTTGGACTTGTAATACGCCGTGCCCGCTGCGAAGCGCCGGCCTCCCTTTTCCTTGGAACAAATCTGTGAGTAGTAGTAAAGCGGCTGGCCCTGCGTCTTCGTGACTTTGGCAGCTCCGCTGTACTTGACGCCCCGCTGCTTGAGCCACGCCGCAAATTCCTCGTCGGCGATCGGATCGGAAGGCAGGTGAATTTCGTCGCCGTAGCTGACCACCAGCAGATCTTTGAAGCCACCCTCCATCGAAGCCTCACGCTTCTTGATCGATTCGGGGTTGGGATCGCGCCAGTGTGCGACGAGGTCTCGCTTCTGTCCCGCTCCGCCTGCCCAGGTGTTGTCTCCCAGAGCCAGAGCCAGCTGCTTTGTCGCAGGGTCTACGAAACTGCGGCCACCAAACCCCAGGATGTTGTAAAGCAGGAATCGTTTGGGCGTCGGCCCAACGTTGGGGAACTTGCGAACCTGCGCCAGCAGCCAGTCGATGGCTTCTTTCTGTGTCCGAATCTCCGGCAGCCAGAATCGTTCCTCAAGCTCGGCAATCATGACGGCGTTCGGAGCCACGTTGCCGGGGATCTCAAAGACGGCTGGGGAGACAGGAGATCCACTGCTTGCAGGTGGATTTCCGCGGACGGTGATATCCTTGATTGTTTTCAAACCGCCTCGACCGTCGGGAATCGCAAACTGCAGTTGCAGTACCATGTTCTTGCCAGACGCTTCCTTGTAGATCGCTCGCGGAGACCATTGCGAATTGTGCAACGCGTCGAGCACCTGTCCGACCGGCACCCAGCCAGATGACTGCCCGGGATTCAGATATTCGCTGTCGGGAATGACTTCCTGCGTTCCCGCCGCGGGATTCTCTGGATCTTTTGGCTGATTGAATCTTGCCGGGTCGAGCACGGGCGCGAGTGCCCGCGGGTTCACCGCGCGACTGCGCGGACCGTTGTTTGTGTAAGCCGCCCCACTGACAAGCCGTCCGCTCCGCAGCACACGCGTACGAGGCCAGTCCCGCACGTGAATGTAGTACGGCGAGTGCTGACCGGACGGCAGCCCTTCCACAACCGGAATGCAAGGCCCAGGCCCGTTTGCCGGATTCGTAAACTTCACGAACAGGTCACCGTCCTGGACCAGCCAGCCGTCCAGTTCCAGGTAGCGGGCTTTGGCCTTTTGCGCTTCCATGCCTGCGCGATCGTTCGTGAGTACGACCAGGTCGATATTCCGCTTTGCCGCGTTCAGCCGCAGTTTCTGACCATCAAGCTGTTGCGTGGCCTTTAATCGGATAATTGCAGCCCCTGCATTCAAGCGGGCCGCTCCGGGATGCTGCCACACAATGTTGTCCGTGCCGCCCCACCAGTATCGCTCCATGGGTTTGCGCTGATGTCCATTCAGCGGCCAGATTTTCGTGTCAGTCAAACGCCCGCAGGGATACGTGGCGACCACTTTTCCGCCCTGCTCGACTTCGACGACAAACTCGACCGAGAAGTTGTAGGGCTGCTCGTACCGAACGAGCACCTGGAACTGGTCGGGATACGGAATCTGTACGACCTGCTCGGCAACCGTGGTCTGACCCGTGGGCAGTTGTTCGGGAGCACCCAGGCAGCCCATCCGCGACAGGAATGAAATGGCAAACGTCGAGGCAAAGTAATTCTCACGAAACGGGACGACCTTCCAGCCGTCGCCCTTAAGCGTGAAATCTTCCGCCTCGGCGAACAGCCGGACGGGCGTCTTTTTCTGGCAGATTCCCTGGTCGGACAACGAGACACAAAACAGCAGCGTCAACAGCAGGACAGCGAATCCGTTCATGGGTCTAATCCAAGTGAGAGATTTCGCGCGATGGGGACATATCGGAATTCATGGATGTGTAATCTACTGGTGTCCGTCGACGGCGGAAAGCAACGCTCGAACCTGCTTCTATAAGTGAGTCTTGATGGGTACAACGCGGACGTGAGTTCACCCCATACAAGGAACGTCCCATGTCACACCGAGATTTTCGGCTGCTCTCCGCAATGTTTCTCGCTGGAACAACCGCCGTTCTGTCCGCTGCGGACTGGACTCAATTCCGTGGGAACGGAGGGCTGGGGATCAGCGCTGAGACGGGGTTGCCGACAACGTGGTCGTCTCAGGAAAACATCGCCTGGAAAGTCGAGATGCCGGGTCCAGGAGCGTCCTGCCCGATCACACTGGGCGATCACGTCTTCATCACGTGCTACTCGGGCTATGGTCTGAAACCGAACGAAGGCGACCAGAAGGACCTCGTCAGGCACCTGCTGTGCCTGAATCGTAAGAGTGGAGAGATTGTCTGGCACAAGAAGTTTGAGCCGAAATTGTCAGAACATAATTACCGGGGAGAAGGCGCGTATCACGGTTACGCGGCCAGTACGCCAACGACCGACGGCGAGCGGTTATACGTCTTCTTTGGCAAGTCGGGCGTGTTCTGTTTCGACCTGAATGGCGAGCAACTGTGGCAAGCAGACGTTGGCGAACGCACCAGTGGCTGGGGATCAGGCTGTTCACCATTGCTCTACGAGGACTTGGTCATCGTCAACGCGAGTGTGGAAAGTGGATCTCTGGTGTCGTTCGACAAAACGTCCGGCGAAGAGAAATGGCGAGCAAAAGGCATCGGCTCGGCGTGGAACACTCCGCTGCTTGTACCCGGAAAGGAGTCCGCCGAACTGATTGTCAGCATTCAGAACAATGTCGTCAGCTTCAATCCTGACACTGGTGAGGAACTGTGGAGGGCTGACGGAGTGCATCGATACGTCTGCCCCAGCGCGGTTTACCACGAAGACGTCGTGTACGCGATCGGCGGAGGTCACACGTCGCTGGCCGTGCGAACGGGCGGGCGGGGTGTCGTCACCGAGTCGCACGTCATCTGGCGACTGAACAAGGGGTCCAACGTATCGTCGCCGATTTACTACAAAGGCCATCTCTACTGGACGCGCGACGGCAGCACGGTTTGCTGCCAGGATCCAGCGACGGGTGAGATCGTGACTGAAGAGAGGCTTCAGCCGGGCGCGGGCCGCATCTGGTCGTCACCCGTTCTGGCCGATGGAAAGCTGTACTACGTATCGCAGCACAATGGGACGTACGTCGTGGCAGCCAATCCCGAACTTGAGTTACTGGCCCACAACAAGTTTGAAGACGACGACAGCCGCACAAACGCATCACCAACTGTCAGCAACGGACAGATCTTTCTGCGAACCGACCGCAATCTGTATTGCATCGGCGCAAGATAGGGTGAGCAGGTGCGGCACTGGCCGCATCCGCCACAAGTGCCATTGACGCCCATCGCGACAAAATCCGATAAGCCGCTCCCGATTCCAACTCACTCAGGAGCTGCTCGATGGTCACTGCTGCCCGCACCGTCCACGCGATTCTGCTGACACTCACATTGGTCGCCGCCACCTCAGCCGCTCCGCCGTTCGGCTGGCGAAATGACGGAACCGGAAAATTCCCGGCGACGAATCCACCCATCAGTTGGGCGACTGATCGCAACATCGTCTGGAGGATTGAAACACCCGGACGAAGCCTCGCCTCACCGGTTGTGGTTGGAAGCCGGGTCTTCGTCACCGCCGAACCTGCCGAACTCGTCTGCTTCTCCACGAAAGATGGTGAAACTCTATGGCAGCGATCTCACCAATACATCGACGCGCTCGGAAAAACAAAAGGTGAGCGCATCGAGAAGAACCTTGCGCAGGCACGCGACCTGGAGAAGGAAGTTCATGAGCTCCACCGCGCGCGTGACACCGCACGCAAAGCGAACGATGTCGGCAAACAGAAAGACCTGGAAAAGCAGATCGACGCGCTTCGAGAACGCATCAAACCACTCAAGGTATTTCCACCGATGCCGGGAGGCGATACCGGCAACACAGGCAGCACGCCCATCAGTGACGGTAAGAACGTGTTCGGCGTATTCGGCACGGGTATTGTCTGTTCGCACACACTCTCTGGAAAACGCAACTGGATGAAGTTCATCGAAGCTCCGCGTGATGGACACTGCGCGTCACCGTTACTCGTCGACGGCAAGCTGATCGTTCACTTGCGCAACCTGATCGCTCTCGATGCCGCGACTGGTGAAACGCTGTGGACGGCCGAGACCGGAGCCCGTCACGGTAGTCCTGTCATCACGAAGATCGACGGCACACCGGTGGTCGTTACACCGGAAGGTGCCGTCGTCCGAGTCGCCGACGGCAGGATCATTGCGAAGAACCAGTTCCGATTGAACCACGCGTCCCCCATTGCGCACGCCGGTGTGGTCTATGCCCCGCAGGACAGCGGCATCAAAGCGATCAGAGTCACCGACGTGTCGGCCGATGAAGCAGTCACTCAGGTCGCCTGGGAAACGGGCGGTTCGCGATCCAGTCGCCTTGCTTCGCCGGTCTACCACGAAGACCTGCTCTACTCAGTCACCGAGCAGGGAATCCTGGAAGTGACCGACGCAAACTCAGGCAAACGTGTCTACCGCCAGCGTCTTGAATTCGACGGAGGCCGCGTCGACCCGAGCGTCACCCTAGCCGGCAATCATCTGTATGTCAGTAACACACGAGGAGCGACCGTCGTCTTTCTTCCGGGCAGAGAATACGAGGAGATTGCCCGCTGCCAGCTTGACGACGGGTTCAGCAGCAGTCTGGTCTTCGCCGGCGAACGGCTCTACGTGCGAACCAGAAAGTACTTCTACTGCATTGAGTCGATCTGAAGGGCGTGCAAGGCATCAGTGCTGGTAGATGAATTCCTGGGAATTCAAAACCGTCCACAGGATGTCCTCCCACGCCTGTCGCCTGTCGGCACTGTTGGCAACGTGTGCGAGGAATCTTTCCGCCGTGTCTGGGGACGGATCGCGACATAGCGCGCACGTATACAATTCACCCAGGATCTGGGCGTCGGACTTGCTGGCAGCAAGCATCTGTCCCAAGCGGTTGTCCGTTTGAGTCAATCGGTCCGTGATCATTCGACCGACGAACAGTTCCAGTGCCTGTTTTCGTCCGAAGTTCGGCTCGCGTGCGCACTCGCATGTTTCCGTGCGATTCGGCTGTCCCATGACACGCAGGAAGGGATGCAGCTCATACCGAACATATTTTCCTTGAGCGTTGATGAGGGTTGCCACATCGTTGACGGGCAACTGCACAGCGCGCGTCCCTGCGGGCAGTTTGACGGTCCCTGCCGGAATCCCCTCGATGTAGTCCTCCGTGATTTCAAACAACTCGGGGATGCCCGTCACGCTGGAGACCGCATCGAGTAGTACTTCAGCCGGCAACGGACGCGCCAGCATGTGCGAAA
>CAYSJO010000372.1:0-17695 GCA_964431285.1 uncultured Planctomycetaceae bacterium | reverse complement strand
CCTGACACTCAACTCGATCCCACAATGAACTCAAACTCAACTCGCAAACGCCAGCCTGCTCAAATTCCAGATCCCGCTGAACCAGCACACACGACTACTTTGTGAAGTACGCCTCCGCTTTGTTGCCGATCGCTTTGTTTTACCACCTGGCTCACAACATGGAGCATCTGCTGATGGAACGCCCGAAAGTCGTGGCCCTGATCAGTGATCCTTTTGGCTGGAACTGGAACCTGTTCGGAACCGCTCACTGGTCGATTCCGCCGCTGGTCTCGCTGGACGTACTGTGGATCGTGCAGATCCTGCTGGTGCTTGTCGGTCACGTCTATAGTCTGTGGGTTGCCCAGAAGACGTCGATTCGGCTATTCGGTGATCACGGATCAGCCTTTCGCAGCCAGCTTCCGATGCTGGCAGGGATGATCGCGTTCAGCGTGTTCAGTCTGTGGCTGCTGAAGCAGCCCATGGAAATGCGCACGTCGGCCATGTGATGAATTCCGGAGAAGCCCATTGGACCTGTTTCGTAACGCGTGTCTCGCAGTATCTCGATTTGCTCTGGGCGGCTGGGTGTGCGCGTCTGTGTTGTTTGTCGTGACGACAGTTCAGGAAATTGGCTCGCCGGAGATCGAGGCTCTGACGAAGTCGCATCTGGCCGACCTCAGGTTTCCAATTTACTACTTGTTTGGTTTCACGCTCCTGACCACAGGTCTGGTGACAGGTGTGATCGGGTGCCAGTTGGCAGGCATTGGGAAGTGGCGATCGCAAATCACGGCGGCGCTTGTGGTGATCTGCCTGCTGCTGATGGTCGCTGATAAGTTCTGGATTTATGGAACGCTTCGAGAGATGACTGCGGATCCGCGGGTCGCACGCCCGGCGGAGTTCGTCACGTACCACCGGGCTTCCATGCAGATCAACAGTCTGGGCTTGCTGCTGGCGTTCGTGGCGGCTGCCGCGATCTCGTGGCCTCGGGCCCAGACCATCAATGCCTCCGCAACGGTGAGCGGCGCTGATTAAACCTGGGGGCCGCTCCGCTTACCCCGGGCGATGTTGTGAAATGCCTTCGACGTATCAGGACGTGACGCACCTTCAGTCTGCTGTCAGACGTTTCCACAGAGTCGGCTTTGTCGCCTGAATAATCTCTGTGATCGCCCGGCGGTCCACCTCGCTCAAGTGCGCGAATTCTGATGAGTCATCCTGTCCCGAAAGGGCGTCGGCCATTCGGGGGCGACAATCATTGGAGCGGCCAGACCCAGACCCAGCACCGGGCTATCGATTTTCCTCTGAGTAGTCGCATATGCGTTCGCTTGAGTTGATCGAGCAGAAGTTTACATTCGATCAAGCGGAGAAGTACACGATCGAATGCCAGGCCGAGAGAATCCTGGCAAGCGCCGGCTCATCCGATCAAAGCTCGCGGGTGCTGCACCTAACTCTGCGCGACTTCGGCAATGGGCAGCGAAACCAGCACGTCTCGGCTGAGGTCAGGCTGGGGGCCAGCGTCTTCTTCCGGCGCAAGTACTGTGTCGACCAGGAAGTACAGCAACTGACGCAGATTCTCGTTCGCCACATCATCGGCCAGTGCTTCGGCACGATTGCGTGACTTGTCAACGAGCGCCTCGGCTTTGTCGAAGACGCCTGTTTCGTCATACAGCCGACGGAGTCGCGGAGCGCGGAACTCGTCGTCGGCCGGCATGTCAAGAATCGCCTGCAGGTCGCCTCGCTGTTCATCATTCGCAGCATCTATAGCGAGTGCCAGCAGGACCGTGGGTCGTAAGGCGGACGCGTCCTGCCCGGCAACCAGCTTATTGTTGTTGTCGCCGCGCCAGTCTTTCAGGTCGTTCAGAATCTGGAACCCGACACCCAGGTGACGGCAGAAGACAGGAATCATGTCCGCGTACTCATCCGCCGGGCCGGCCATTCGGATACCGGCAAACAGAGCCGCTTCGAACGCGGGCGATGTCTTCAATGCATAGATTTGCAACGCATCAAGCGGAGTCAGTTCGAGGGTCGGCCGGTCTTCCCAGGCCATTTCGGCTCCCTGACCATCACACAACTTGATGTGCGCCTGGCTCATGCGATCGAGAACGTCGCAGGCGACTTCAGCTCCGAAATCGGCGCGGCACGAGTTCAGCAGCTTGTAACCCAGACCAATCAGGTGGTCTCCCACATTGATCGCCGTGCTGATGTCGTATTCACGATGCACGGTGTGGCGACCATAGCGGTACAGGTCATCGTCTTCGATGTCGTCATGTACCAGCGAGGCCTTGTGAAACGCCTCAATGGACATGGCCACACGGCTGACCGAATCCGGGACTGGCAGGCGATCCAGTCCTTCCAGGTTAAGTTTCCGAATCGGGCCGTCAGTCAAGGCGTCGTAGGCCGCCAGCGTGATGAACGGGCGGAACCGCTTACCACCGTGCTGCAGCCAGTCGTAGGCAATGTTCTCTGTGAATGCGATCGGTGACTCTGCCTTTGCGGGATCCTTTGTGCGGATTCGCGGCAGCAGTCGGTCGAAATCCTTCTCGAACAGGAAATTTGATGCACGCATCAGTGGAAGAAAACTGGGCGTCTCGGGCTCAACCATTGGCTCGTACGACTCGAGCACTTCCCAGATCCAGCTTTGATCCAGTGTCGTATTCTTACAGTCACCTGAATGAAGCGGCACGGCGTATGAGGGGACGCCCGCAATCAGAACCTTGTCGATGGCCTTCTCCAGAACGTTCAGGCAGGCCACGCCCAGAATCCCATCGATGTACCCGCTGACGATGATTTTCAGAACAATCGGCGAGCCTTCAGCCACCAGCACCTTGTAGCCCAGCTTCTCGGCTTTGACTTTGTAGTCAGCGATCGAGCAGGCACCGCAGGTTTCGCAGTCCAGACCAAAATCGTCGTAATCGGCCGGACAGCCTTCCGCGTGCTTCAGGCAATGTGGCAGCAGGAGCAGCCGCTTTTCAAAAGGGATCGCCAGAAACTGCCGTTTCCAGAAGAAGTTGCCGATCAGCACGGCAGCGAAGCCGACGTACTTCTCGGGCAGATTCATCTCCGCGAGCATTTCGCGGGCCCAGTCCTCAAGCTGCGATTTGTTGAAGTTGCGACTGCGGTCGAGGCCGTCTGCGAACTTCTCGGCGGTGGCTTTGACGGCTTCGCGCTCTTCCAGAGTTTCGGGAACGAACTTCAGGTGCGCAGTACTTTGCCGCTTTCGACGGCGTTTGACGGGGGCGTCATCCGAGAGTGTTTCGGGAACGGTCGGAGCGACAGTGGCTGTGTTCTCAACGGTATCCGCTGCGATCGACACGGTGGGCTCCTGAGGCGGGATTCAGGCCGGGCCTGAAGATCTATGGGGTCATTGAAGATAAGCACACAGCCCAGTCTCTCCGAGAACGTGCTGAGGCATCTCCGATCTGGTCTCATCAGTCCAGGTAAAAACGATTCTGGACCGACATACAACTGTCCCGGCGACCGCATCCTACTGGTCCCCGTTACCCAGAACTTCAACCGCTCGGCGCAACGCCGAGACGGCAAAGATCAGCGGGTAAAGCCCCTCAAAATACCACAATCGGGCGAAATAGAAACCAATGGGCGCGGGCTCGGAAACAGATCCGTCTTCGACGCGATCGATTAACCACTGAATTCCGGCAATCGCATTTGGGCGGAATTGATCGAATTCGAGCAAAACCTCTGCAGCAAGTGCGGTCTCTTCAACGGACGGCTCGATTCCGGCGTCTCCGCCCCAGCCACGGGATGCGATGTGGGAAGTGGATACATCCTGGACCGAGGCGAGCCACGTGGCCGCGCGCTGAGCGGCCTCCGAATCCACGCGACCAAGGTCACGATACGCCATCAGCACCCGGGACGTTCCGTAAACCGGGTTTTCGTCGTCGTGTCCGTGCTGATTTCCGAACCACAGCGGCAGCCATGAACCATCGGGGCGCTGAGAGCACCTCAGAAATTCCATCCCCTTTTCTGCTGACTCTCGCAGACGGACCTGAAGCGGATCCGGCGTGTCACAATCGACATCAGCAAGGTCAACTGCATCGACGTAGTGCACCCATCGTTCACGGGCGATTCGTGAATTCGACCAGGTGTACAGTGCTCGGACACAATGGGCCGTGATGTCCTGAGAACTGCGGTCAAATGGCAGTGTTCCCCAGCCTCGACAGAATGTGGGAAAACCGTCATCTCGATTCTGCAGATCAAGCAACCACCGGACTGCGTTTTCGAGTGATTGTCCGATCGCGTCTGCAGTTTGCTCAGCGTCTTCAGTCGGGACCCTGCCACGATCGCTTTCAAGTTGCTGAACCGTCAGATTGAGTAGCGCCAGCATGGCCCCTGGAGTGTCATCCGCATCCGGAACACCTCCCGGCAGATCGGTCCATGCCCAGCCACCTGGATCGGCGTTTGTGTAGGGATGCACCACTTTGTATTGCTGATCCAGCAGCCACTGGATCAGGTCTGGCCGCAGGTCTTCCGGGACGTCGTCCTTCAGGGCATTGATCGCCAGCGTTGTGACCCACGTCGCCAGGTTCGTGTCAATCGGCCAGCTTCCGTCTGGTCTTACGGACTCACAAAGAAACCTGACAGCCCGTTTTACCACGACGTGATCCACCAGTCCCTTGCCCGCAAGACTCATCGTGACGAAAGACGTCAGTGGAGCAGCTTCCAGAAACCCACCATTGGGGGGCGGAATACGATCAAGGACCCGCAGGCTTCGTTTGATGGCAGCGTTGCGAAGGGTTCGCGTCAGCGGGTTCCATGTCGGGCAGAAGTGATGCCGCACCTGGCCGATTGCAATCAGCGCAGGCAGGGCGTAGCTGACTACGGGCAGACGCACGGCCTTGTAGAATCGCGCTGGCAGAATCGACAGTTCGAACGGCAGCGGCGAAACATCTTTCCAGTCCACCAGCCCGGCCAGCGCGCAGTGTGTGAGGATCGGAATCGAAAACGTCTTGTCTTTCCCATACCGGGCGACGACCGCGGGCACTCCGCCGGCCGCATCAACGTACTGCTGGGCACGGTCGACAACCTGGGGGCAGTCACCGGTCGTACCCGTCGCATGAAAGACAGCGTGACTGAGCATCGTCGTCGAGAGATTGCTGATACTCTTGACCGTGTCTCCCCAGCCACCGTCGTCGTTCTGATGGGTGGCCAGCCAGTCGAGTCCGTCGCCAATCAGTCGGTCGAAATCAGCGTCCAATCCAAAATCAGCAGCGGAACGACCAGCCTTTCGGACCTGTTGCAGCGCCATAACGGCCGTAGCCGTTGAAAGCGGAGACGTCGACAGCTCACCCGTCCAGTGAGCGGGACCGCCGTTTTCGGATCGGCATTGGGCGACCAGCAAATCCCGCGCAGTTGCGTACGCCCTGCGGAGGCGGTCGACGTCGGTTGTCATGTGTTTCCGTTCCATGGAGAAAAACACTGCCCTGGCGAAGAAACGGACATCGTACGAAGGATCGCAGGAACTTAAACCAGACCCGCTTTGTTCTCTGTCTGTCGGAAAGACTCGACCGGTCGAGGGTCGCGACTATACTTCGTGCCAGTCAGTGCTGGGGTATGTCCGGATGACTCCACTGGCGCCGGCCTCTTCGACACACTGACTTTGACCGTTTGCAGACGATCGCTCTGCCGCGGTCCGCCTGGCAAGGACGTGAATATGGCTGAGCAGAAAACTCTGCACGAAAAACTCTCCGAACTCAGTAGTAATCTCTGGTGGAGCTGGCAGCCGGACGTTGCAGAGTTATTTCGTCAGATCGATCCGACCCGCTGGTCGGAACTCTCGCACAACCCCGTCGTGCTGCTGCAGGAATGGGATCCCGATCGGCTGGACGCACGCGGTACCGAAATGGTGCTGCATTCCCGTATTCACGCCACTTACCGCCGCTGGCGTCAGTACATGGAGTCCCATGACACCTGGGGTTCAACTCACGGGGGCAATCTCGGTTTTCGACCGACGGCGTACTTCTCTGCCGAATTCGGGACCCACGAATCGTTGCCGATCTACTCTGGTGGCTTGGGAGTGCTGGCGGGCGACCATCTGAAGAGTGCTTCCGATCTGGGGATTCCGCTGGTTGGCGTCGGGCTGTATTACCGCGAGGGGTATTTCTCACAGCTCATTGACGAAGACGGCAGACAACAGGAAGTGTATTCCGAAGTCAGCATCGACAGCCTGCCAATCCGACCTGCTACGGGATCGGATGGTGATCAGATCGAAGTGCAGGTCGACACGCGATGGGGGGCGATCTATGCCCGCGTGTGGCATCTGCAGGTGGGACGCATACCGCTGTATCTGCTTGACACGAATGTCGAGAAGAACGCTGACGACATTCGAAACCTGACGTCGCGACTGTACGGCGGAGATCAGCGGACTCGGATCCGTCAGGAAATCGTGCTGGGGATCGGTGGCGTGCGCGCGCTGTCGGCGTTGGGGATTGATGCCAGCGTCATTCACATGAACGAAGGCCATTCGGCATTTGCCGCACTGGAGATTATCCGGCAACGGATGCACGACGACGGAATGACGTTCGATGATGCGCTGCGTGACACGGCTGCGATGAGCGTCTTTACAACGCACACTCCGGTTGCGGCTGGTCACGACCGCTTCGATGGTGGTCTGATCGATGAGCACGTCGGTCCGCTGGCCGAGCAACTGGGACTGGACGGCGATGGCCTGATGGGGCTGGGACGCGTCAACCCGCAGGACCAGGGCGAGTCGTTCTGTATGACAGTGCTGGCGTTCAAGCTCAGCCGTCATGCCAACGCCGTGTCACAGTTGCACGGGGTTGTGTCGCGTCGAATGTGGGCCGGCCTGTGGCCCTGGCAGAGCGAAGAAGAACTGCCGATCGGGCACATCACGAACGGTGTGCACGTGCCGACATGGCTGGCAGCGCAAATGCGTTCAATTTACGACCGCGTGCTTCCGGAAAACTGGTTCCTGCGAACTGGTGAGCCTGAAGTCTGGGCTGAATTCGAGAGTGTTGACCCCTCGGAGTTGTGGGAGACGCACCAGTCGCTCAAGAACCGGTTGATTGTTTATGCTCGAAGCCGCCAGAAAAAACAGGCCCTGCGCGGTGAAGCTCCGCAGACTGTGTTGAACGCACTGGATCAATCTCTCGATCCCCGCGCACTGCTGATTGGTTTTGCGCGTCGCTTCGCGCCGTACAAGCGCGCCGATCTGATCATGAAGGAACTCGATACCTTCGCCGAACTGATCAGTGACACAGAGCGTCCCATCCAGTTCATCTTTGCCGGCAAAGCGCACCCGGCGGACGAACACGGCAAGGCGATCCTGCAGCGAATTCACAGACTGAGTCAGGAGGAACCCTTCAAAGGCCGACTCGTCGTGCTCGAAGATTACGACATCAACCTGGGACGGCATCTTGTCCAAGGTGTCGACGTGTGGCTGAACAACCCGCGTCGTCCGCTTGAAGCATCTGGAACCTCGGGACAGAAAGTCGTGCTCAACGGCGGACTCAACTGCTCGATCCTCGACGGTTGGTGGGCCGAGGCGTTTGACGGTCGCAATGGCTTTGGGATTGGTAGCGGGCATACGCATGTTGACCAGGGTGTTCAGAACGAACGGGACGGAGCCAATCTGCTGAGTACGCTTCAGAACGAAGTTATCCCGCTGTACTTCGACCGCGACCAGGACGATCTTCCTCTGGACTGGATTGCCCGCATGAAGCGTGGCGTGCGCACGCTGGGATGGCGGTTTAACGCGGACCGCATGGTCATGGACTATGTGCAACAGACATACGTCCCCGCTGCTGGCGGAATATCGTGCCGCATTCCCTAGGATGGCCGCTCCCGATGCGATCCATTTCGACAATCTGTTGCTACCTGTGCGGCGTACTGTTGTTCGGGCTGGTCGTGACGAGTTTCATTTCGGTCGCGCCCTAGGGCGAGTCGTTCTTTGGCGGACTGGTTATACTGGAAGCAGTCGCCGTGGCTGTCTTCGCAATTCTGGCACTCGTGTTTCGGTATCGCAAAACCGTGGCCCCGCCTCGGCTCGTGATTGCGTTTCAGATAGTCGCTGCTGCTGTAACTGTCCTTGTCCTGTTGTGTAGCGTCGGATGACGACCGCTGTTAGAAGGCAAAGTGATGGACCACATCGACGAATTTGAATCCATGTTCCGGCGGGCCGAGCGTGAGGCGTTTCAATACGCTGAAATCCCGCTTGAATCGATCGCCTTTGTGACCGATCAGTCTGCCGACGAAACAGCTCGTCGAAAAGACGCGGTGACAGAATTCATGCCGACGCTGCAGTCGGCCGATCGCTGGCGGCAAATTACCGGTGATCAGTACTCGAACGTGGGCCAACTCGTTGAGCAACTGGATGCCGAGCAGACCGACCTGATCATCACTTACCGGCATCTGCGTGAGGAGTCACTGGTTCCTCAGCACAGTCTGGGCGTGTTTCTGGATGTGCTGACGCAGGTCGCGAGCATTCCGGTTCTGGTTCTCCCCGGAACTTCGGCCAGTCCGGGAGATATCAGCGATTTGTGCGATCGGATAATGGTGGTCGCCGACCATATCTCCGGTGACGCCCGACTGGTTAATTACGGTTCACTCATGTGCCCGGATGACGGCACGTTGTGGCTGTGCCATGTCGAGGACGACGCCGTCTTTGAACGCTATATGGAGGCAATTGAGCGCATTCCGGAAATCGACAGCGACGAAGCTCGTCATCTGCTGGAAACCACACTGCTGAAAGAGTCCAGCGACTACATCGCCACGTGCACTGAAGCTCTGCAGGCAGCCCGTCCTGAACTGACGTGCGAGTCACGCGTAACACGAGGACATTTTCTGCGGCAGTACATGAAACTGATTGAGCAGAGTGAGATTAATCTGCTCGTCGCAAATACGAAGGACGACGATCAGCTTGCCATGCACGGGATGGCGTATTCGCTGAGCGTCGAACTGATCAACACAACGATGCTGCTGATGTAGCCTGATTCTTCGCGTCGCAACCAGCTTTATGAGTTTTCAACGGAACATGGAACGGTCCAATGAATGCCCTTTTGATCCTTGCTCAGTCGGCGGAACATGGTGAACAAGACGTCGATCTGTGGATCACCGCTCTATTCGGACTCATCCTCGTGGCGATGGTCGCATCGCTGGCTCTGGAAGAGAAGATTCATGCTAAGAAGTCGATCATCGTCGGAGCCTTTGCCGGACTGTGTCTGATTCTTGGTACCGTCCTGGAGCTGCTGCATTTCGTGCCGTTTTCCCGAGTTCACGAAGATGGGGAGACCTTCGGCAAGCTGGTGGAATTACCAATCTACATCCCGGCAATTGACTGGGGCGTGATCACGATCATTCTGGGCGCGAGCCTGTTCGTCGAGGTGACCAGCCGCTCGGGTGTCTTTACCTGGATGGCGATCAAACTCACGAAAAAATCCGGCGGCGACCCGTGGAAGCTACTGATCGCTTACGGATGCCTGACCGTCCTCTTTTCGGCGGTGCTCAATAACGTCACGGCGATGATCATTGTCGGCAGCCTGACAACGGTCTCACTGAAAAAACTCAACAGGACGGAATTGCTGCTTGGATTTCTTCTGGTGGAAGGGCTACTCACCAACATCGGCGGCCTGCTGACACTGATCAGCAGTGTGCCCAATATCATCGTGGGCAAGACAGCGGGCATCAGTTTTGTTTCATTCTTTTGTTACGCGGCCCCATACGTCGTGATGGCCACGATTGCGACCCTGCTGATGGCCCGTGTTCGGTTCGGGATCCACGGCCTGAAGACGGAAGAAGAGCGAGCAGAATCTCGCCGTATGGTCGCGGGATTTGACGAAAACGAGAACGTGCCCAGTCACAGATTTTTCTGGTTTTCGGTCGCGGTGCTGGTCGCGTTTATCGGCGGGATGGCCGGACAGAGCGCCCTGCCGTGGGGACTCGACAAACTGGAGATGGGCTTCATCGCTCTGTTCTTCGCGGGAATCGTCCTGCTGGCCTACAAGGCCGAGGTCGACAAGTTCTACCAGACCGTGGACTGGGACCTGCTGGGTTTCTTCGCGGCGTTGTTCGTGGTGATCCACGTGATGGAAGATGCACAGGTGCTTGGTGCCATTGGTGGTGGCATCTCGAGCCTGCTTGATCTCCCGCAGCACGTGGATTCCGGAGTCCTGCTGCTGGTGTCGGCTCTCGCCAGTTCTGTCACGGACAATATCCCACTGGCGGCCGTGCTCGCCAACATTCTGGACGACCTCAAAGACACCGAAGGGTTTTCGAGCGCCTTCTGGTGGTGCGTGATCTTTGGCGCCAACCTGGGAGGCAACATCACGCCCATCGGTTCGGCATCCACGGTCGTGGCGGCCACGATTATTCACCGCCAGAAGCTGCAACTGGGCTTCATGGACTTTGTAAAGATCGCCACACCGTTCGCCGCAGTCCAGCTGGTCATCGCGATCGCCTATGTGCTGGTTGTCAGCATGCTCTTTTCGAATAGTGGTTAGTCAATTGTTGCCGCGTGGGCTACAGTGAATTTAGCTTGGAGCCGGGGCGATGCCGCGTCTGTCCGGTTGCCATGACAGACTGTGGGGTCTCGAGCAAAGTTTGTTGGGTCGTTCTCCCCTCGTTTCTGGTGTATCGCATGCGGATGATTACCGGGGGGATCCTGATACTGGCGGCCGAACAAGCGTTCGCTCACGCGTATTCGGCTCCATTTCCCAATCAGGTGTTTGTCTGTGAGTTTCTGTTACCGACGAGTCTGGTGCTGGCTGTGACAGGTGTTGGATTCCTGGTCTGGGGGGTCATTGTGGAGCGAAAGACAACATGACGTCCGTTCTCCGTCGTCACGGGCCGCCGTTCCTGATTTTGCTTGCTGTCGCGATTAGTCTTCATCCTCTCTGGATTGTGAGCGACACCACTCGGCGGCTCCGTGCAGCCGCACGCGCCTACTACTTTGATGACTTCCCTGCGGCCGTACACCTGGCGAATGATGTGTTGCGCGAAACGCCCGACAATCGGCAGGCCCTGCTCATCGCAGGGGAGGCGAGCGCCCGGTTGCAGCAGTCCGAACGAGCGATCAGTTATTTCGATCGCATTCCGGAAGATGGTAGCCCCGAGTCGGTACTGGCGCTCGCGGGCAAAGGAGAACGGTTGATGATGCTGCGGCGCGTGCGAGCGGCCGAGCGCGTCCTCCGAAAGGCCGTGGGGCAGCATCCTGGGCATTTCGGGGCGAACAAGAACCTCGGATTCCTGCTACAGGTCCAGGGACGCACTTGGGAATCGCTGCCGTGCATTCGTGAGCAGGTTCGCCAGGGGCGATTTCATGGGGACGAACTGCAGATTCTCAGCGTGTCGGAGATACTCTATATCAGCAACAAACACTTCGTTGCCGAATGTCTGGCAGCAGTACCTGACGATCCGCTGCCCTTGCTCAGTCGCGCACGGTACGCGCAACTGCGGAACAATCTCGAAGAATCCGAGCACTTGCTGCGAAAGATTCTCACCGCCGACCCGGGCCTGCTCGAGGCGCAGGCACGCTTGGGCCAGATTCTGCTGGACGGCAACCGCATGGAAGAGTTCGTTGCGTGGCACAGGGATTTGCCGCCGGTCGCTGATGTGCACCCGGAAATCTGGTTTGCACGTGGTGTCTGGGCGAGTCACGCGGGGCAGACTCGTGTCGCCGTACGGTGCTTTCTGGAATCGGTCGCTCGCTCGTTCAATCACGTCCGCGCTAACTATCAACTTTCGCTGCTGCTGAATGAGGGCGGCAATCGCAACCTTGCCGACCGGTTTTCGGTCCGAGCTGATCGTCTGGCCAAATTGGAGCTGGAGTTCGTGGGGCTGATCGACTCGCCTCGGGCAGATGGATTGAAAAGGGCGGCCACGTTACTCGAACAACTCGGGCGCTTTCACGAGGCGGCAGGCATTTATGATCTCGCCCTGCGCATACTCAGAGACGAGCCGAAGTGGGCCAGGCCGGGCGTCAAACGGGTGAGCCAGCAGATTGATTACCAGGCATCATTCATCGTTGTCGCAGCGAACCCCATGCGAGGAATCGACCTGACGCAGTATCCCCTGCCCGATGTCCACACGATTAAGCGATCGTCACGATCCCCCATGACCGTCAGCGATGTGGATGTGACGTTTACGGACGTCGCCCGGCAGGTCGGGCTGAACTTCACTTATTTCAACGGATCGGAGACGCCCAGGGGATTGAATCACATCTTCGAGACGACTGGCGGTGGAGTGGCTTCGCTGGATTTCAACGGTGACGCCTGGCCCGACCTGTACTTCAGTCAGGGCGGAGATCTGCCACCGCAAACAGACAGCTTTGAGCACTGCGATGCACTGTTTCGAAATCTCGGGGGGGATCGATTTGAAAACGTGAGCGCGCTGGCGGGACTTGGCGATCATCTTTTCGGCCAGGGAGTGACTGTTGGCGACTACAACGATGACGGCTTCCCCGACCTTTACGTTGCCAATCTGGGCACCAACCGTCTGTATACGAATAACGGGGACGGTACCTTTCAGGACGTGACCAACGAGGCCGGCTGTGCGGGCGACGCATGGACCCTCAGTTGCGTAATGGCCGATCTGAATGGGGACGCATTCCCCGACATTTATGCTGTCAACTATCTAACCATGCAGAGTGTTCTGGACAGGCTCTGTCGCAAGAATGGGCATCCTCAAACGTGTGCGCCGACGCTGTTTCCCGCTGAACAGGATCGGCTGTACCTCAACCTGGGTGACGGTCATTTTTCGGACGTGACAGACGGCGCGGGCATCACTCTCCCGGATGGTAAAGGCCTCGGGATTATTGCGGCGGATTTCGATGGCTCGGGGCGCCTCAGTCTGTTTGTCGGAAACGACACCGCGACCAACTTCTTTTTTGTCAATCAAACAACTCACCTGGGAGGCGACCTGTCGTTTGCTGAGAGCGGACTCCTGATGGGTCTGGGCGTCGGTGGGAAAGGCCGGGCACAGGCCACGATGGGCATCGCAGCCGATGACGCCAATGGAGATGGTCTCATCGACATCTTCACGACAAACTTCTACGCAGATGCCAACTCAATGTACGTTCATCAGCCGGGCCAGGTGTTCGTCGACGAATCGCGTCGCACCGGGCTGTACGATCCGGGGTTCAATCTCTTGGGGTTTGGGGCACAGTTTCTTGATGGAGAACTGGACGGCTACCCCGACCTGGTCGTGGCCAACGGTCACGTGGACCGTACGGAAGCCACCGGCGAGCCTGATGAAATGCCGCCACAGTATTTTCAGAATCTTGGCAGCGGGCGGTATGCGGAAATTGTCGGCCCATCGCTCGGTAGATACTTCGAGGGCAGTTACCTGGGCCGAGCACTGACGCGGCTCGACTGGAACCGAGACGGTCTGGAGGACTTTTGTGTCGGACATCTTCACGCCCCGGTCTCCTTGGTCACTAACGAAACGACCGGGGCCGGTCATTACCTTGTCGTGCGGCTACGGGGCACCCAGAGCAACAGGGATGCCATTGGGACTACTGTTCTTATGTCAACTATTCGTCGCGTCCGAGTCATGCAATTGACTGCTGGAGACGGCTATCTATCCAGTAATCAGCGGCAGTTGGTGTTCGGATTGGGTGGTGCTGAACGGGTCGATGAACTTACCATCCGTTGGCCGTCCGGCCGCAGCCAGGTTTTTCACGATCTTACCGCCGACCGGGAGATCCTGTGTGTCGAAGGGCGATCCGACTTCTTGGATTTAACTCAGGGAGCTCCGTAGGACTAACGCCAGATATGGCGTGTGCTGATTTGCATTGACAAATGCGACCACGTCTAATACGTCGATAGCTTATGCCGTTGTAATAGGTTTCGTTCACGGGTTGTCCTTATCAGTTGCTTGGAGAACGCTCATGCATTGCAGACAGGGGAAACGACGCGGATTCACGCTGATCGAGTTACTTGTGGTCATTGCGATCATTGCCATCCTGATCGCGCTGCTGCTGCCGGCTGTCCAGCAGGCGCGGGAGGCAGCCAGACGGTCGCAGTGCAAGAACAACCTGAAGCAGGTTGGCCTGGCTCTGCACAACTATCATGACGTTAACGGTGGGTTCCCGCTTGGAACTCGTGGCGGCGGAAACGGCGGCGCCTGGGGCTTTTCCTGGTGGGTGGGTGTGTTGCCATACCTGGACCAGGCTCCGATGTACAACCAGCTTAGCCACGAAGGTAATCACGTCGGCTGGGTCTGGTCCGGAGATCCCACTGGATTTGCGAATGGGCGGGTCGCCAGTGGTAAGTCGATTTCCGTGATGGTGTGTCCTTCAAGTCCGATGCCTGCCATGCGCGACGCCGGTTCGGGCAACGTCATCAACGCCCCGCACTATCTCGGCAATTCCGGAGCGGCGAACGGCAACGGTTTTACTAACAACTCCTCTCACCCGACTTGGCGCTGTTGTGGCTGCTGCGGTAGCGTCGCCAACACGAGTCGTCACTCAAGGGGTGGCGTCCTGATACCCCGTCAATCCGTCGCCTTCAAAGACATGACCGACGGCTCGTCAAACACGATTGCTGTGCATGAGGCCTCGACCTATGGTCTGGACCGCAACGGTAATAACGTGCATATCAACGTTGTCCACGGGTTTCTGATGGGACAGGCGGGCAACACACTGGTTCCGACTTCCCGTTCCTTTAATATTACCACCATCCGCTACCCGCCCAATACGCTGGGTATCGCGCCACAGGTGCCCGGACGCGGCAATAATGATGGTGCCAACCATGGGCTCTACTCCCAGCATACCGGCGGCGCACACGTGCTGCTGGCGGACGGCTCGGTCCGCTTTATCGGCGAGAGCATCGACATGAAGTCGTTGAGGATCCTTTCGACGCGCGACGACAATGAGACCTTAGGTCAATTCTGAATGTCGTGATGGATCGGGAACTTTCATGCCGCCACGCCTAACGGTCCGGGACTGCAGGGGTGGCGGCTTTCTTGGCTGCGTCCAATTCCAGGGTCTCATACTATGACTGCGTCGAATGATTCTTCTTTCAGTTTATATCGGTGTCTGCTCATTCTCGTGACATTTGGTCTTGCGTTGCCCGGTTGTGGTGGCTCGTCGGGGTTGCCACCGGGTGAGACGGGAACGGTGTCCGGCATGGCAACCTTCAATGGCAATCCAATCCCGGCCGGCTCAACCATCATGATGTTGCACAAGGAGACTGGACACATCGCCATGGGAACAGTTACGGATGGTGGATCCTTCAAGCTTATGATGAGGGGAGGTGTGAAGATTCTGGCCGGAACCTATGACGTTGGAGTGACACCTCCCGGAGGAGATGAATCGCAAGAAACAACACCAGCTTCCACGGACAACCCCGATGCACTTAAGGATGCCTATCTGAGTGCAGGAGGGGATACTGAAGAAAAGGTCATCGTCGACGCGTGGCCTGAAATACCGAAGAGTTGGCGATCAGCCGAAAGCAGCGGAAAAACTTTTGATGTCAAGCCGGGCGAAAACGAATGGAAGCTGGAGCTCAAGTAGTCTTCGGACTCACGGGTCAATGAGGAAATACAGTCAACGTTGAGGGCCGGGGGTCCAGATGCAGGACTTCCCGCAATCCACTAAGTGGGATCGCCACCCAGTCCGGTCGATTCTGCAGTTCGTAGCGCAGCTCATACAGCACCTTTTCCAGCTGGAACAGGTCTAGCAACTGCGTCCACAGGTTGTCGTCACGCGGTAGAAATCGGCGCGGCTGACGGTCCGTGCGATAGCCACGCAGAAATGCGGCGACGCAGTTTCGATACCACAGCGACTGCCAGCGATCGGCGTCGGCGATTGACGCGTCGGGCGGAGCAATCAGTCCGACACTCGCAGCGCAGGACGCATAGTGGAAGGACCGCAGCATGCTGGCGACGTCTTTCAGAGCGCAACGTTTCTCGCGGCGTTCTTTCAGCGGACGGTCCGGCTCGCCCTCGAAATCGATAATCATCCAGCCTGTTCCCGTCCACAACACCTGACCCAGATGATAGTCGCCGTGACAGCGGATCTGCTGAACTTCATCCCCTGTCAGCTTCAAGTCACTGAGCCGTTCAAGCTCACGCCGGCCGGCCGCCGCAGTTCGTGTGGCCAGTGCGCGTGCATCAATCGATACCAGCCGTGCATTTTTCAGTAGTCGACACGTCACCGACAGTTCGTCCGAGACGGTCGACATCAGCTGATTCAGTTGCGTCTGCGTGAACGGCTCCGGAGCGAACGCTGGATCAGACGTGTTCGACGCCAGTGCTGCGTGAAGCTCTGCGGTTCTTCGGCCGAGTTGCTTAACATCGGAAGGAAACGTGCCCAGTAATTCCGGTGATTCGCGTTGATCACAATCAGCGACGCGATTCCAATACCTGGCAAGTTCGTGCAGCGTCGTCGTCCATGCGTCGCCTTGAGCATCGATTCTCTCAGTCAGCAGAGCGAGACAGCGACTCGATCCGTCACCAACCAGTTCAATGGTCGCAATCAGTTGCGGTGTTGCGGTGAATGTTGCCTGTCGACTTAGACAAGCTGCAATCTCTGCATCTGGATTCGTGCCGGGTTCGACCTTGCGAAACAGTTTCAGGAAGACCTCCGTACCCAGCGAGACCGATGTGTTGCTTTGCTCCCCAGAATGAACGTCGACTATTGATCTGGATCCGAACGAACGCAGGCGTTCAACACCACGGCCCGGCTTGAGAATCAGGCGGTGGCCCGAACGGCTGGGGATACCTTCGGACTCGGACATCAGTCTCCGAATCAACTCGCTCCAGAACTCGGGCAGCGCACTGCATTCGCTCGCGTCGCCCGACGACGACTCGATCGATAGTGGAAGGACATACGACGTCGCTTCGTCGGGACCGGAAGCAACCGCAACGATCACCAGTTCAAGAGCGTGTTCCCCGGTCGTCACAAGTACGGTGTCGACGAGGTCCATCCTGCTCGATGCGTTCGACTTACCAGCGAACCATCGCTTCGATCGCATGAGGTCCGATAACTGCGATTCAAGCATCTCTCTGGCCTACGATTCCGTTAGAGCACTTTCAGCGTTGTTGTCGCCCCCGCAGCAATGGCCATTTCCAGCTACACAGGCTTCTCAAACAGATAGTGCGATACCCACCACTCGTCTCCATTGTGGAAGTCGAACAGCTCGGCACATGCCATGAAGAACATACGCCAGCGGTTGATCCAGCGATTCGCGGCAGCCACGCCGTACGTTTCTTCAAACAGGGGTAGAAGCTTACTTCTCTCGGCATCCAGTTTCGCCAGCCAGGCGTTGCTTGTGCGTCCGTAGTGATGCCCGTTCCAGCGCCATGATTGTTTTAGATTGAGATGATCCTGAAAGTGAGAGAACAGGTCGTCGCTGGGCATCGTCCCGCCCGAGAAAAAGTACCGGCCCATCCAGTTGGCAGCGCCCTCGGTCTCGAAAGAATACGGCGTCCGTCGATGACAGAAGAGATGCGCCAGCAGCTTTCCGCGGGGAGTCAGCCAGCCCGCGATACGCGACAGCAGCTCCTGGTAGTTGCGCATGTGCTCGAACATCTCGATCGAGACGACCCGGTCGAACGTAGTGTCTGTCGAGAATTCGTTCATGTCGACAGTCACGACCTGCAGGTTTTCGAGCCCAAGTTCGCGTGCCTTGCCTTCAATGAATTCCCTTTGCGACGCTGAATTCGAGACTGCTGTTATCTCGCTGCCCGGATAGTGCTCGGCCATCCACAGCGAAAGCGAACCCCAGCCGCACCCGAGTTCCAGAATGCG
>CAYSJO010000371.1:0-1535 GCA_964431285.1 uncultured Planctomycetaceae bacterium | reverse complement strand
GGTTCGCCACCGTGACTGATCGGAATCGGACGACCACTCAGGTCCGGGACAGTCAGAGCCGCGTTCACACCCAACTGGTGATAAATCGTACCCACCATGTCTCCAGCCGAAACCGGTCGATCCACCGGATAGGCTGCCTGTGCGTCAGTCTTCCCAAGAACGAAGCCGCGTTTGGTTCCGCCGCCGAACAGCAACGAGAATCCGCACTGCGGCCAATGATCTCGACCGGCCTTGGCGTTGACGCGTGGAGTCCGGCCCATTTCGCCCATGACGACAACCAGCGTTGAATCAAGCAGCCCACGGTCTTCGAGATCAAGAATCAGCGCTGGCAGCATCTGGTCGAGTTGTGGGAGTTGCACTCTCAGCATGCCGAAATTGTTGCCGTGCAGGTCCCAGTGATTTTTGCCCTTCGATTCCCAGTGGATCGTGATAAACGTCGAACCCGCTTCCACCAGACGGCGGGCGATCAACAGACTCGATCCCCACAGGTGTCGGCCATAGCGATCGCGCACGTCTTTCGGCTCCTGATTCAGATCAAAGGCCAGACGCGTCTTTGAACCGGTCAGCAGTTGGAACACCTGCTGCTGGAACGCCGACATGCTCTCCGTGCGGCGTGAACGTTCGAGCCTGGTGACGTCCTCATCGATCTGTTGGAGCAACGACTTGCGTCGGTCGAGCCGGTCACCCGTGATATCAGGCAACTCACCAAGTGATGGCAGGACCGGGTGGCCCATCGCCATGACCGAGTCGTAGTCACCTTTAGACTCGCGCGCGACCTCCGGATCGCACACCGTGAACAGCGGGTCGTACTTTGCTCCCAGGTAACCGCCGTATGGCCCCGCCCGCCGCAGCGACTGTGTATAGCCCGGAAATGCCGGCATCACGACGTTCCGCGGAATGTCGGTCGGGCCAATGTTGAGGTACTGCAGCACGGCACCCATTCCCGGGTGGTCCGTCCGTTTCGCGAAGTAGTTCTCGCGGTCATTGCCGCCGTCGAAGCCGGTCAACACGTTGTACGGATTGTGGCTGTTGTACTTGTGCGAGTACGTGCGGATCAGCGACGCCCGATCCATGATCAAAGACGTCTGCGGCAGCAGCTCGCAAATCTGCAGACCGGGCACGACCGTATCGATGGGAGACAACTCGCCGCGCACGTTTTCCGGCGCGTGCGGCTTCATATCGATCATGTCCTGGTGCGGAGGTCCTCCGAATTAATTGACCTGGATTACGGACTTTGCCGGGCCATCAGGCAGTCGCGGAACACTGCCCGGACTCGCTGCGTGTTCAGAGGCACGCAGCAGATTCGGCAGCGTCAAACCACCAAACAGTGACAGGCCGCCGACTGTCAGAGCGTCGCGTCGGCTGACTCGATCACAGCCGCTTCGTGCATGTCCCAGGATTCGCAGCATGTGTGGTCTCAGTCGTGGTGGGGGGGGGGGGAACACACGAGAAGTTATAAAAACCATACCCCCACGGCAAGCGCCGGAAACGGACGAAAGACGAGCGACCGCAGTAAGGATTACGGGACCCGCCCC
>CAYSJO010000370.1:0-14097 GCA_964431285.1 uncultured Planctomycetaceae bacterium | reverse complement strand
TTCTTTCCACGAGCAACCGCTTCGACCTGTTACAGCTCCTCTTCCGTGAGCGTGATGATGTACTTGACCGCCATGTGATCATCCTTGATCAGGTACGGGACCACAGCCTACAGAAAATTGTGACATGACGGTCCACTAGGTCAGATCGGTCGGTCGTCTCTCTCTCCGGCCGTCGAATCCGCAGTATTCTCCGCAGCCGATGGTGATATCGTCGGCCCAATTCAGACCACTCGCGGGTTTCACCTGGTCAAAGTGCACGCATTCGTCCTCGGTCAATTGGATCGAAGCGTCGAAGCAGCCATCCGGACCGATCTGTTCAGTCAGTGGAGCGACGAACAATTGCGGTCCGCTCGCGTGAGCTGTCCATGGTTTGAACAGGCGTGACGGTCTGATGGGGACCCTGCCACTGACGACGAGATTGTTGTCTGGCCGGAAACCTGTCGCTTTGTGGTTGCGACCAGGTACCATCCCGCGGCCATCGGAGGAATTCCGAGGATGACACTGCTGATCATCATCGGCTGCACCGAGACAAACCCGGGATTTAACTGAATCCAGATCAGATAGACGAAGCCGGAGACGGTGTGCAGCGCCCCGAACACAAACACGAACCACCCAATTATTAGTCCTATTCCTCGCATTGCAGCTTCTCTCATGTGGATTCAGGTAAACGAGACACACCGTCAGCCGTCTTGAACGTCGGCCTGCTTGTAGAATTCGGTCAGGTCGATGCCGCCTTCCTTCAATTCCTGCTCAACCAGTGTCAGTCGTTTTTCCAGCAGCTGAAGCCGGTCTTCGATCATCGGGTGGATTACCTTTTCGTCTTCCTCGGGATCTGGCTTGGGAACCTCCGGATAACCGAGTTGACGTTGCAGCGCCGCAAACATGTACAGCGGGTCTTTGCCGCGATTCGCCTTCGCGCTGCGACCTTCACGGCCGCCGAAAAGTATCGGTACGTCCGTCTTCCAGTCTGGGTCTCCGGTCGCCCGACGTTTCTCTTCAACCGCGAACTCAGACCGGAGGTAGAGAAACTCGCAGAATTCAGCGGCTCCCAGTTGCTGCCTCACCCACAGCATCCATTCACGCCAGCTCGAGTCAAACATCGAATCGTCCGCGATTGCCTGGATGCCGTCATGGTACCCGAGTCGGTTTCTCGCCAGGCATTCGAACAGAAACAGGAACAGACCACGGGGATTGGCGTCATCGGTCGCCCGATACTCGGCTTCGTGCTGCAGAATCTGTAGGGCAATCAGCAGGTCGAATTTCGCAGTCTCGTCTTCGGCACGGCGCATGACGAACGCCTGAAACTGCGTGAAGTAGTGCGGCATCAGCGTCATGCCATCGCTCAACAGGCCCTTGTGACGTATCTCGCCCACGAGGAAGTCGAGGGCCATCGGCAGCTTCGTCGTGCTGAGGATCTCCTCGCCGACCTGCACAATGATCTCCTGAGCCGGTACACCGTCGGCTATGCGTTCCAGGAACATTTTCCAGAAGTACGCCTGTTCGATGTACTCTTCGCGGTCAAGCTGTGACATAGGTCGTTCGAGTTGCAGAATGACGAATTCGTCGACACGTGACGTCGTCACGGCGAATCGGAATCGTGACAGCTTCCCAGCCCTCAACCATCATGTATCTGTGCGGGCTCGAATCGAACCAGACGAAGCCGCGTTTTGACAGGTGACCGTTGCAGCCGTAGCCTGTCCGTTGAGAGATTTCAGTGTGCCTCCCGCAATGTGCGGTCAATACGAACTCATTGTGAACGATGAATCGACGCGAACTGCTGGCTTCATTCCTTGGCCTGCCGCTGGCTCTGACTTCGGGCTGTGGCTCATTTGGCTCCCGCCTGCCTCCGGCTGGTGAGATAATCGGCGCATCTGCAGAAATCGGACACCGCATTCGCGACAACTTTCGCCCGCAACCGACCGCCGACAATTGGTCCGACATTGACGTCGTGATCGTCGGAGGTGGAATCGCCGGCCTGTCCGCCGCACGTAAACTGGCACACACCAATCTCTCGTTCGTTCTGCTGGAACTGGAATCAGGCGTTGGCGGGACATCGATCGGTGGGCAGTCCGATCTGGTCGCTTACCCCTGGGGAGCCCACTATGTCCCCGTCCCGCATCCGCACAACCGCGAGCTGATTGAATTGCTCGACGAGGTCGGTGTGCTGGACGGTCGTGAAGAAGACGGCTCGCCGGTTGTTGCCGAGCAGTTCCTGTGTCGGGATCCGCACGAGCGCCTTTTCATTGACGGAGCATGGCACCCTGGTCTGCTGCCACTGCACGGCGCCATAGAACAGGACGTCAACGAATTTGCCGCATTCCGTGAAGAAATCATGCGCTGGGTGGTATGGAGGGATGCGGACGGGCGACGCGCATTCACGCTTCCCATCAGTGCCTGTTCAGACGACGCCGAAGTCCTTGCCGTTGATCGGCAGTCGATGAGTGACTGGATTGACAGCCACGGCTGGAAATCGAGTCGACTGCGCTGGTATGTGGACCTGTGCTGTCGCGACGACTACGGCCTGACGATCGACCAGACCAGTGCGTGGGCCGGACTGTTTTACTTTGCATCCCGAGTGCGAAACCCGGATCAGGAGTCTGAGCCATTCATCACCTGGCCCGAAGGCAACGCGCGTCTGGTAAGGCACCTGCGGGAGATCTCCGATGACCAGATTCGAACCGGCATGGCCGTTACAGAGGTCACAGCTCCGTCGACTTCCGAAGAGTCACACACGGACGTGATCGCGTTTCACGAGACGACTTCCGGTGATGAGGTCGCCGGCTGGCATGCCCGCAAAGTGATTTTCGCGGCACCAACATTTCTGGCTCCCTACCTGATCCGGGATTATCGCACGGCTGGACCGCAATCCGTGTCGGAGCTGACGTTCGGGAGCTGGCTGGTCGCCAATCTGCATCTGAGTGATCGGCCCGCTCAATCAGACGAGAGCTTTCCGCTGAGCTGGGACAACACTCTGTTCGACAGTCCGTCGCTGGGCTACGTGTGTGCGACGCATCAGCGGCTGATCGATCACGGCCCGACGGTCTTCACATATTACTACCCGCTATGTGACGACGATCCAAAAGTTGCCCGGCAGCGACTGCTCAGTCTTTCCTGGGAGGAATGGTCCGAAGTTGTTCTCAGTGACCTTGAGCGAGCCCACCCGGATATCCGCTCACTGTGCGACCGCCTTGACATCATGCGCTGGGGTCACGCAATGGTCCGTCCCGTGCCGGGTCTGATCAGCAGCGGAGCGCTTGCCGAGTGTCGACAGCCATTCCACGACATACACTTTGCCCATTCGGCGCTCAGTGGCATCGCCTTGTTTGAAGAAGCATTCGATCACGGCAACCGGGCGGCGGATGAAGTCATCACCGCACTCGCTCCGCCGTCCGTCCTGAATTCATGATTCATCTTCTGGTCCAACCGAACGCTCACTCGGGCTCATGGAACATGGCGTTCGACGAGTCACTGCTGGAGCAGGCTCTCGAATCTGACCAGTGCACGGTGCGGGTCTATTCCTGGGCGACCGCGACCGTATCGCTGGGCTATTTCCAGAATGCGGCTGACTTCCAGTCGTCAAAGCGTTTCCAAGGCCTGCCCGCCGTGCGGCGTCTTTCTGGTGGAGGCGCGATCCTGCATGACCGCGAGATAACGTATTCCGTGGCACTCGCACCGACACACCCGCATAGCGCCGATCCCGCCAGGCTGTATGAAATCGTTCATGCCGCGATCATCGAACAGCTGGCCGGCATAGGAGTCGAAGCTGCCGTTCGGGGGACTGACGAGTCGCAGTCGGACGAACCGTTTCTGTGTTTCATTCGCGGTGACCGACACGACATCCTTTTCCGCGGACACAAAATCGTCGGAAGTGCACAACGCCGCCGCCGCGGAGCGGTCCTGCAACACGGGAGTCTGATTGTGCAGGCGTCACCACACGCCAGCGAGATTCCCGGTATCTGCGACCTGGCCGATCGACCGGAGGGACTTCAACTGCCACTCGATTTTGCCGAGGCATTGGGGCGGGCAATCGCGCAGAGCCTTGGGACGGTCTCGCAATTGGATCGACATTCCGACGAGCACGAATGCCGTGTGCGGCAGCTTGAGGAGCGCTATCGAAGCATTGAGTGGAGTCGTACGGAAAGGACTGCGTCGAAGTAACCGAGCGGCGTCTCAAACCATGTCCAGTTCGTCGCTGACACCGATCGCGGTCGCGGTGGCGTAGGTCCGACAGTGTGAAATCGTGATCAGCACATTGCTGATGCCAAGTTGCTCGGCGAATTCCGCCGTGCCCCCCTGCAGATGGACCGTCGGTTTGCCGCTTTGCTGTGACAGGACTTCGATGTCCTTCCAGCCGATGCCTTGCACGAACCCAGTGCCCAGGACCTTCATCACAGATTCTTTCGCGGCCCAGCGTCCGGCGAACGCTTCGTAGCTATGCTTGCGACGCTGGCAGTAAGCGATCTCCTCGCCCGTGTAGATGCGGCTGAGGAAATGCTCACCGTGTCGCTCGATCATCTGAGCGATCCGTGAGATCTCCACAATGTCCGTGCCCAGGCCGACGATCACGAAACAGTTGCTCCTGCGTGTTGCGACTGAATGTGTGGCTCTAATACCGAGCCAGGTCTCCGCCGTCCGACTTCAGATTCAGCGCGGACACAAAGCTCTGTGCACCGGAAACCATCATCTTCAGCTCGCTGCCGATTGCGATGAATCGCCAGCCCTGCTCGATACGCTGCTCAACCTGCTGGGGTGTTTGCACATGCAGACCAACCGGCGTTCCCGTTTTCTGGCCGGCTGCCAGAACGCGCTGCAGCATGGCTTCCAGCTCGTCAGGAGTCGGGTCGATGCCATCAGGCCCACGCATCTGAAACGTCAGATCGTTCGGTCCGACGAAGATCGCATCGACACCTGGCAGGCTGTAGATTTCCTTTGCGTTTTCGACACCCTGAGGCGATTCGGTCTGCAGGACCACGAGAATTTCATCGTTTGCATGCTTGTAGTAATCGCCGGCCGCGGCATCGAAATTCATCGCATGCAGGGCTCCACCCACCGAACGGTCTCCGGTGGGCGGATACTTCGCGGCCGCAATCGCGATTTTGGCTTCCTCGACGGTATTCACCATCGGTACCACGATTCCGTGCGCACCGGCGTCCAGAACGCGTTTGATGTAGTCGTGATCTCCCCGCGGCACGCGAGCCAGTGGGACACATCCCGCATCCGCGATCGCTCCGAACAGCAGTCCCGCAGAGTCCCAGCCGATCGGTGAGTGTTCCAGGTCGACAGTCAGCCACGGAAAACCGACGCGAGCCATCAGACGGGCTGCAAACACGTTTCCCAGCGAGAGCCACGTACCGACCTGTGGACGGCCTGCGGCCAGAGCCGCCTTTACTGGATTCTTCTTCATTCCGGGTTCCTGTCCTGAGTTGTCACCTGGTTCGATTCACCTGCCCGGCAGGTTCTCGACTCGAATTGGCAACGTCAACTCAGGCCAGGATTCAACGACTATGTGCTGCGGCCGAATTGCGGGCCGTGACCGTACATGCTGTCGACCGCCACGGAATGGCCCCACTGCACGGCATCACGTTCGATTCCCAGTGCATGCGCAATCCGGTCACGCTGCTTCGGACTCGGTGTGTAGTTGCCTTTCACGATCGACTCAACAACACGACTGTCAAGTCCGGTGGCCTCGACAAGATCGGCGGTCTGCATGCCGCAGTCCTGCATCCACGCTCTTAACGGCTGCGGGTGACTCATGTCTGGGGCTCGGTGTCGCCAGAAGTCTCGTTCGATTCCGCCGATGTCTCGCTCTCTGAAGCTGTGTCGGAGGGCTCGGTCGGTTTCAGTTTCGAGTCGCCGTTCTCCGGTGGCTCGACTCCGTCGCCGACCTCTTTGTTTTCAGAATCGGGTGCGGGGCTCGCTTCGGTTGTGGCCGCTGCGGGTGGCTTCTCGGCGGCCGCTGGTTCGATCGTGTCAATGACCTCCGCTTCTCGCAGATTTTTTCCGATCTTCAGACGGATGGTGTCGGCTTCCTGCTGCAGAAGTACGAAGTTATCGCCGATGGCCAGCACGAGCGCATCGTATCCGGCGTAATCGAGTTGCCCGCCTTCGCGGAGGATCAGTCGCTTGTCCGTTGAGCGGTCATAGAGCCACGCCTGTCGCACACCGTCGGCTGCAACCGAACTGGTCAGATACGTGAACAGCGCCCGATCGTCCTTCACATCAATCGTCGCCTGAGCCTTTACCGTCTGGGCCGGCATACCGTCGTCGCTGACCTGAATCGGAATTCTTATCTCACCTGGGTTGAGATCGGCCGAGGGCGTCCAGGTGAATTCTCCAGTTTCCGCGTTGATCTCCGCGCCCGCTGGTGCACCCTCCGCCAGCGCGAATCGAAGAGCTTCGTTGGCTGTCTCCTCGTCAGTTGCGCTAACTGTGAACGACATGGCCTGCCCCAGCGTCGCGACTAGGCTGTCCGGTATTTCGAGCTGCGGCGGGTTGTTGATTTTCCGTAGCGTGATCGTGAATTCGCCCTCCAGCGGTTCACGTAGCGTCTCCGCCTGCGCACTGATTTTCACTGGGAATTCGCCCGGTTCGAGTTCCTGGCCAGGAGTCCATTTCAAGATGCCATCCTCGAGCGTCATACCGGCGGGCAGTTCAGAGACGACCGAGAAAACTGGATCGCCGCTGCTGAGGTCGAATCCCGTTCCCAGGACCTTTGGCGTCAGTTCGAGGGTCGCGCCATGTAGGACGGTCTTCTCGCCGATCAGGTCGAGTCGAGGACGGTACGGCGCTGGTTTTTCGAACGGGTTCAACGTGATCAGAGCGTCGAACTGTTCCTCGGATGCATCCTGATACTCCGGGTGAATCGGCGAATACTCAATCTGATCATCCGTCGCGATCGTCAGTGTCTGGTCTTCGGAAACGGCCATCTGCCAGCCATCTGCCGTGACATCCACGACGTTGTGGTAAGTGCCCCCAATACGGACTTCGAAGGGAGCTTTCTCCGGGAAGCCGTTGGTCGATGCGACCGTAATCAGACCGGGGCTGTCTTCGTTCAGCTCGGCAACTGTCGTTCGAGCAAACAGGGTGGCCCCTTTGATCGGGGCGTCTCTCAGCGAGAGAGCCTCTGTCAGGACGCGCACGCTGACGCGGGGATTCGTTGCGTTGTTCTTCGCCTCGACTGTCAGGCTGACCATGCGATGCAGCACATTCGCCCGGTGGAACCGATAGAGGAATCGCCGCAACTGCTCGATGGTTCCTTCGCCCGTGACTCGCATGCGCACGGCGACGTAAGTCTTGTCCCGTGACAGGGAGATGCGTTCCGGACCAACTTCCGATTCTGAGAAGCCGGCCACGATTTCGGTCAGATCGGTCAGCCATTGCTGGTACGCCAAAGCTCCCTGTGACGAATTTGACGACAGGCTCTGCTTCTTGAAATCGGCCATGCGAAGCATTCGGGCGATCGACCGATCGAAGCTGTCAGTCTCTTTTCTAAGATTTTCTTCGGCCTTGTTAAGCTTGCTTTTCTGGGAGGTAACAGGGCCGCTTAGAAATCCCCAGATGGCAGGGATGACGACAAAAACACCAATATTCACTACCAGGACGGCCAGCAGGCGGCGTTCATTTCGTTTCATTCCGGGGCCTCAAGTCGTTCGTCAGGTAAGTCTCGTTGCGACGGTTTACCGCGGGTCGCGCACGTCATTTTGGAAGTCTGGTGATTTCCGCGGTCTGAATTCCGCCCGACTGGGTTAACTGCGGTTTCGGCCTTGTCCCATCCGTCCGAATTTAAGCGGCCCTGCCAGCATAGGCATCTCTCTCATCCAGTGTAAACAACCAGGACTCTGTTCGGTTTCGGTCGAGGAAACTTGAAGACAGGATGTCAGGTACCCACACAGATTGCCCCGACGTTGCTGTCCTGGTGCGTCAGGTCGTTCCGGTTTGGCACCACATGTTTACGAAATGACCACATGCAGTAGCGAGCAGACAGCAACGTGTTGTGGGGCGTTTTCCCGCGAACTAGCATGGTGGGCGTCAAAATGGGACGACCGTCGCGCAGTTGTGCTGTTAAATAATAACTGATCAGAATTGATTCGGATGAATTCGATGCCACAAACTCTGCGAATCCTGCTCGCGTTTAGTCTGGCAATTGGCTCGTTGCAGCTACCAGCCGAGGCTCAGGGGCGACGACTGGGCGGTCCAGGTCGAGGCGGCGGTGGTGGGCGAGGCGGATTCGGTGGAACACTGGATCTGCTAAGGCGGGACGACGTACGCGAAGAACTCCAGCTTGATGCTGCACAAATCGAGTCTCTGGACGCCATTCGGAACAGCTTACGTGAAAACGAGGAAGTTCGTGCGTTGTTCGCTCGACTGGGCTCTGCTGGCAGCGACGAGGAACGCCAGGCAATCTTCAGAGACATGCGGTCGCTAACGGACAAGAAGGCCAATTCTGTTCTAAAGCCAGACCAGGTCACTCGAGTCCAGGAGCTGGCATTGCAGCAAGTGGGCATGCGGGCGCTGGGTAGCCCGGAAATGGTCGCGGCGTTGGGACTGACAGACGAGCAACAGGCCAGTGTGGAAGCCGCGTCCAAAGCTTACAGCGAGGCACGCCAGAAGCTGTTCGCCCCGGGCGGTGAACTTTCCGGGGAAGAACGCGATGTGATGCGTGAGAAGCTGCAACAGGACCTTGAATCGCAACTCTCGTCGGTGCTCACCGCCCCGCAAAAACAGCAGTTCGAAAAACGCCTCGGGAAAGCATTCGAATTTGCACAGGGTGACGGCCGCGGCCCGAGACCAGCACCGACCGCATCGCCGCCGGTAATCCCGGCCCCGCCGGTAATCCCGGCCCCGCCGGTTCGACCTGCTCCGACTGCCGTTCCAGCTGCGACGATTGCCGCAGACGGCGACGAGCCGGCGACAACGTCGTTTGGTGCTGTCCCCCAAAACGGTGCCCCGGTGAAAGAGCTGTCGTTCAATTTTCGCTTTGCACCATGGACCGATGTGCTGGAGCTGTTTGCTGAAGTCTCGGACCTCACGCTGGACCTGACAGAAACTCCGCCGGGTTCGTTCAACTATTACGACAATGGCAAGTATTCGCCGACCGAGGCGCTCGACATCATCAACGGGTACCTCCAGCAGAGGGGATTTCTGCTGGTCCGGCGTGATCAGTTCCTGGTCGTGGTGAATGTCGACCGTCCCATCCCGCCGAATCTCGTGCCCACCGTCTCGATTGAAGAAGTCCCCAAACGCGGCCGCAACGAGTTGTTGACGGTGCTTCTCCCGCTGAATGGGCTGACTCCTGACGACGTGGCTGCCGAAGTCGAACAACTGCTGGGGCCGTGGGGGAAAGTGGTCCCACTGTCGAAGACCGGCAAGGTCGTTGTGACGGACATCGGTAACAACATCCTGCGGATTCACCAACTGCTTAGTGGTATTACGATCGAAGTCGGCGACAAGGTGTTCAAGCAATTCTCGCTGGAGTACATCGCGGCACTCGATGCCGAGATCGTGATTCGCGATGTCTTCGGTTTGCAGCCTCGCAATTTTCAGAACGTCAGTGCCGCCGTGACAGGTGGCCAGTCACGGTCTCAACAATCGAGGTATTCGCGAGACTCTCGACAGCAGTCTCCGCAACCCGCTCGACCTGCCGCGGCAGCTGATCCCGCCGCCAAGGTAAATGTTGCCGTTGACGAGCGCACCAATTCGCTGCTGATTACAGCCAGTCCCGCGGACATGAAAATCGTGGAAGAGGCGGTCACTTCCATCGATGTCGAGCCGCTGGCCGGTTTTTCCCGGTCAAGCCGTGAACCGTATTTTCACGTCTACCAGCTCGACTCGGCTGATCCGATCGAGGTGACGAAAACGCTGAATGTGTTGTTCCCCGGAACAGTGGTGAATGAGGACGGCCGCACACGCCGCATCCACATTCTCGCGACACCTCAGCAACACACCGACATTGAATCGACCATTCGGCGACTGGATGGAGTCGGCGGCGGCAACATGGTTGCCGTGATTCCGCTGGGTCGAATGGACTCGTACACCGTCACGGCATCGATTCAGTCGTTGTTCTTGCTGGAGGAAGATGCCCCCATCGTACAACCGCATCCGACAGGAAACGGCCTGATCGTGCGGGGCTCTTCGGAACAGGTCAATCAGATCAAGCTGCTGATTGCCGAGCTCGAAGGCGGCGGCGGTTATGGCGGCTCCGGAAATGTGCGCACGATCCCGCTGGGTGGGCGCGATCCAGACGAGTTTGTTGAAGCACTGGAGCGAATCTGGAACGTGAATGGTCGCAATCGTATTCGCACCGTGATTCCGTCGAGCCGCAGCACAATTCGAGGACAACGTGTTCCGGCAGCTGTGCCTGAGACAGCTCAGCCGATCCGACCGGTACCACTCGATCCCGTTGGCTCGGGAGCTTCCGGTGCCGGGGACGGTGAGGCATCGTTGCATCCGAGCCGCAACACCTATCGCACGTCAAACCCGTTTGCCGACGCGCAGGCAGAACTTGCCGATGTGGCCGCTCGCGAAGTGGTTGCAGAACTGGCCGCTAACCGAGCTGCGAACGTTGAACTTGAAGAGCTGAACGAAGAGCCGCCCGTCGACTTGAATGCGGAATTCGGCCAGCTGTTTGATACGCTCGACCGTCAGGAGTCTGGAGCGGCTGACGAATCACCGACAGCAGAGTCACCACCATCTGCTGTAGCAGGTGCGGGTGCTCCGATCGCTGTGACGATCAGCGGCGGAAACCTGATCATCGTCTCGGACGACACGGAAGCGCTTGATCGCCTGGAAGAGACGATCAGTTCATTGTCGCAGGCCATGCCGCCTCGAACGCAATGGACGGTGTTCTATCTGCAGTCGGCGGATGCGACGTCGACGGCTCAGCTTCTTGAGCGTCTGTTTCCGACCAGTTCGGTTTCGACAGCCAGCACAAGCAGTGGTGGTTTCCTCAGTGAACTCAGCGGTGGACTGTCGTCGATGGGTCGGGGCGTGATGGACCTCACTGGTCTGAATACGCTGATGACCGGACCGCAGACATTACGGATCATTCCCGACACGCGATCGAATTCGCTGTTCGTGACCGGTCCTGCGAACCTCGTGAACGAGGTCGAAGACACGCTGCAGATTCTGGATGCGTCCGAATTGCCCGAGCAGCTGCGTGCAAAAGCGCCGCGATACATTCGGGTCCTGCACGCGGATGTTGGGGATGTGGCCGAGATCATCCGTGACGTCTACAAGGAAGAAATGGATCCTCCGCAACGACAGCAGCAACGCGGGCAGAACCCGATTGCGGCCATCATGGGCGGTGGTGGAAACCAGGGTGCCGCACCCGCTGCCCGGATCTCGCTCACTCTCGGTGTCGATTACGGCACAAGTCGACTGATCGTTTCGTGTAGCGAACCGATGTACCTGCAGATTGAAGATATGGTCCGTGAACTTGATCGAGCTGCCCTGGAAGCCCGTAAGACGACTCGGATCGTGTCGCTGGAACATGCGAGCTCCAGCATCATCCAGAAGACTCTCGGGTCGATGATGCCGAAGGTTAAGGTTGGCAGCAGTTCGACATCCGAGCGTTCGTCTCGGCCAACTCAACAACCGCAACAACAGTCCCGTCAGTCGGAATCATCGGACGCCGATCGAATGCGTCAGTTCTTCATGCAACGGATGCAAGAGCGCGCACGACAGGGCGGAGGTTCTGGAGGTGGCACGGGTCGGGGCGGAGGTCCGCCCGGAGGTGGATCCAGCCGAGGTAGCGGATCCGGTTTTGGGCGCCCAGGGCGATAAACGCCCAGTAACTACGGCCAGATTTGCAGAGGGATGTGACTGCGTCAGGAAATGTGGCGGGTGAGTAACAGGTATTCGTTAGTTAGTGGTGCTCGGAAAACGTATAGCTGAGGGATTCCGGCGATTCGTCCGACAATCGAGCGGCACTGGCGGCAGAATTCCATCGGTCTGACCGGCGGGACGCATGCCCCACGTGCGATGCCGCCAGTGCCACCTTAAAATAGCTGGTTCGCTCCCGGAAAGAACCCCTCTTCCCGAGTGCAGACTTCGGGTGGGTGTTACAGGAAACAGTAAACAATCTGCGTATCGGCTCCGATACGCTGGCAGGAGCAGGACAGGCTCATCAATGGAAATTGGAGACATTCTCATTCGGCGCGGGCTGCTGACTTCGATCCAAGGTGATCAGGTTCGGCAGCAGTGCAATGGCAAGCGTTTCGATCAGGCCGTCATCGACATGGGCATCCTGACCGAAGAAGAAACGCTGCGCGCGCTCGCAGACGAACTCGGGATGAAGTTCGTTGAACTGAAGAACTTCAGCGTCGATCACGATTTGCTCAGCCAGTTTCCGACGTCGACCATCTATCGGCACTCGCTGCTGCCACTGCGACGTGACAACGGCCGTGTCGAAGTGGCCACCAGCGACCCGTTTGATCTTGAAGCCCTGGACGAACTTGGTGCGGTCAGTGGACTGCGACTCGACCCGGTGCTGGCACGACGTGACGATGTTGTGCAGCTCATCAAGCAAAACCTCGGTGTCGGTGGCGATACGATCAACGAGCTCGTCCAGCAGAAGATGGATGAGGACGAGGACTACCTTGCCGAAGCGTCACGGGCGGATGGCGAGCTGGCCGATATGGCTCAGCAGGCCTCAGTCATTCGGCTCGTCAACGAATTGCTGCTGGAAGCTCTGGAGCAGCAGGCGAGTGATGTTCACATCGAACCCGGTGAACGCGGTCTGTCGATCCGCTATCGCGTCGACGGTCTGCTTCGCGTGCAGCCGATGCCGCCAGAAGTGAATCAGTTTTACGCGGCGATCGTCACGCGCCTGAAGATCATGTCGCGGCTGAACATCGCCGAGAAGCGGTTGCCTCAGGATGGCCGTATCGAACTGCGAGTCGCCGGTCGCGACATCGACGTCCGCGTCTCGATCATTCCGATGCTGTACGGAGAAGGCGTCGTATTGCGTATCCTCGACAAGGGGCGCATGCTGTTCGATCTGCACAGCATGGGAATGCCCGACGAGATTTACGATCCGTTTGGTCGCATGATCAGACTCCCGCATGGAATCGTACTGGTCACTGGCCCAACCGGTAGCGGTAAGTCGACCACGCTGTACAGCGCGCTGAGTGAAATTCGAAATCCCACGACCAAGATTATCACCGTTGAAGACCCGGTCGAGTATCAGCTCGACGGCATCGGCCAGATTCAGGTTCATAGCCGGATTGGTCTGACGTTCGCTCACGGACTACGGTCAATTCTGCGACACGACCCCGACGTCATCCTGATTGGTGAAATCCGCGACTACGAAACCGCCGAGGCAGCGATTCAGTCATCACTGACCGGCCACCTCGTGTTCAGCACCCTGCACACCAATGACGCGGCCAGCGCATTCACGCGGCTCGTTGACATGGGCGTCGAACCCTACTTGGTGTCGAGTACAATCGAAGGCGTGATGGCTCAACGGCTCGTCCGTCGGTTGTGCCAGCATTGTCGCGAGTCTTACCGACCAGACCCGAACGACCTGCCAAAAGATTTCCCAAACCGGGATGTCGAACAACAGTGGCGAGCGGTGGGATGTCGTGAATGTCGCGATACTGGATATTCCGGCCGCATCGGAGTGTACGAGTTGCTAGTCACGGATGACGAGGTTCGAGAAATGTGCGTCAACCGCCTGAGTGCGACACGCATCCGCAAGTACGGCATCGAACACAACATGCTGACGCTTCGTAACTGCGGATGGATACATGCGATGAACGGCGTCACCAGCGTGGACGATGTCCTGCGAGTGACCAAGGGAGACATTGTTTGACGACCGAACACAGGTCAAATCACTCTGCCTTTTCCCGACAGTTTTTCCATCCTTCCACCTCGAACCGTCATCCCGATGCCTGAATTCCAGTATGTGGCCAAAGCGATGAGCGGTCAGGAGGTCTCTGGCCTGCTGACAGCGACGAGCCAGAATGAAGTTGTCTCGACGCTGTCCACGCGCGATCTGTTTCCGATTCGGATCGAACTGGCCGACTCCGCGAAGTCGCAGCAGCGCTATCGTGGACGTGGTGTGAAGGCACGCGACCTGGCTGTGTTTTATTCGCAGCT
>CAYSJO010000369.1:0-8390 GCA_964431285.1 uncultured Planctomycetaceae bacterium | reverse complement strand
TCGCGCGATTCGCAGCAAATCGCGCTTCACAAGTTGTTCAACGAGAATTGCCGCATCGTATCGATAGAACATTCGCGGAGTTTCCAACTCGCGCAATGCCTGACGAACTTCATCGGGACGGATGTCGTTGTTGTCTTCGTACTGACTGGCATGTGCCGCGAATCCACACTCGGGACACTGCACGATTCCGGAGACGGGAGGGTCCACACCGATTCCCATCGCCCACAGGTCCAAAGTGACACTCATGCCATAGAGCCTGGTGGGGAGACGAGCGCGAACCTTCGTACCGTCGATCGGACAGGTCACCTTCACTTCCCACGAGGCAGCACTCGCCGGAAGACGCACACCCGCAATCAGCAATACCGTCACCAGTAGATGACGAACATTCGGAAAGCTCATCTGTCGGACCCAGGCAACGTGATTTCCTGGCAACAGGAAACTAACGGGAGTTTTCAGCGTTTCTTCTCGGCGCGCTGCACGGCGACCAGCCACGGGGCGAATGTTTCGAAATCTGCGGGAAAACTGACCTGTGCTCTGTGCTTCTCGAAGTTACTCCGAGTGCCTTTGCTGGCCTTCCACTCGTCCGCACTCAGCAAGCCGTCACGGTTCTTATCGAGACCTCGAAACGCGAACGACGCCCAACGACCCTCCGTACTTTCTTTGTCAAATTCGACGGGTGAGATCTTCCCTCCTGCCAGGGGATCCACTTTGGTCACAGGACTCGGCGACGTTTTGGCTTGCGTTGGGCGCGGTGTGACACCCGTTGGCCCGCGCACTGGCGTAGCGACAGCCGACGACGTCGGTGCCGGTTTGGCATCAGTTGCGAACGAGATCTCGCGGGGCGTCAGCAACCCATCGTGATTTGTATCGAGTCTCAGAAACTCGGACAGCTTTGCTCGATCCCACTCGTAGAGCCCGATCTGGCCGTCTCCGTTGAAGTCGGGTGCACGCCAGGTTTCGTCCAGGTCGAACGTGACCCGTTCGCGGGGTTTCGGTTTCCAGCGAACAGGCTTCGGAGGCTGCTGCCCTCGCGAATCCGACTCACGTCTTCGGTCGTCCGGACGGCGATAGTCACTCGGTCCGCGTCCGTCTCCGCCGCCTCCCGCAGGCCGACCGAATCCGCCACCCTCTTCACGACGTCGACGCATCTCTTCCATCATCTGCGGCATCCGACGCGTGAATTCATCCCGTGACAACCCTCGACTCAGATCGATCCCGGCATTGTGCATTCCATCACGAAGGGGCCCTGGCATGCGCCGAATTTCGTCGCCGTCGATCCGACCGTCCTGATTTCGGTCAAGGTATCCAAAGAACCGTTCCGGTGAAGGCTGAGCCATCGCCTGAGCACTCAGCACCAGACACAAACAACTTGCAGCTACGAGTCGAGCCATCATTGTTCATCCTGTGTGTACTGTTGGCCGCCGGACTACTTCGATTCCGCGTCATCTTTCGCAACTTTGAGCCGAACGTCCAGTTCAAAACCTTCCGGGTACTCGGGATCACGTCCGTTCTTGGCGATTGTTGTCGCCTTCACTTCAATGTCCGACCTTTTTCCAATCTCAACATTCATGTCCTCGACATCGAATCGCTCACGAGCCTGACCATTACCCGTGATTGCCCCACGTTCATCGCGGAGGCCTTCGCCGAATTTCAGACGTTCGAGATAAACTCGCTCGGTACCTTCCATCGCCGCAGCCAGCTCGTTGGCTTCGCCCAGCCAGTCAACACGCGTCGCATCCCACTCAGCGACTACCGCCGCAACCGCGACTTTCGGTGCGATTTCCTCGTTGCGTTCCTTCTGCTCATTCCATGACTTCGTAGCCTCAATCGTTTTGAGTTCGAGATCGCCTACCAGCCAGGCCCGGTATCCAAAGACGGAAGCCATGACGAACACACCAGCGACCAGCACGGCCAGTCGTTTCTGCTTCGAATAGTCGACCTTCTCCTGCGGACGTCTCGGGTTCAGGAAGTCGACGACTTCAGCACGTTCGGACGCCTGGGCCAGCAGCAATCCCACCGGACCACTGTACGCTCCGTGCGCATCTGCCGGTGGTCTGCACCGCATCGTGATCGACTCGGTACGGAACGGATCAAGTTTCCGCACATCGCAGTTGAAACGTCGTTGCACGGCATCGGATAACCCGTCGTCTTCGTCGTCCGATCCGATCAGCCAGCACCGCGCGACTCGCGTTACGGGCAACCGCTTCTGCAGAGCCACCATCGATCGACTGATCTCTGCGAGGATCGCGTTATGCGATTGCTCCGACTGACCGGGCGTGACCTGTGTCGCCTGGGTCGAATACAAATGCCGCTGTCCGGCGAGGGAGATTTCAACACGGTCGCTGTGTCGGGCAATGATGATGCTGACATCTTCCGGCTCGTGCGTGATTCCGCCTGCAAGAGCAGCGACCAGTGCGGCCGTTGAGATAGACGACACGCCCACGGACACAACATCGACACCTGCTGACTCACCAAGTGTCCTCAGTCGCCGAATGCGATCCTGATCGACCGTGGCAACGAGCACTTCCCGCCCGGTAGCGCCCTCTCGCGCCGGTAGCGGCACATAATCGAGGGCGAGCTGATCAAGGGACACAGTGGACTTCGCCGCGGCCTGAAACCGCACCAGTGTGGGTAATTCGTCATCAATCGCAGGCGGCAGGTCGAGGTAACGAACGACTACGTCCTCACGAGGCAGAGACACAACGGCCTGCCGAGCCGAGATTCCAGCCTTTCGTAGTTCTTCACGTAACCATGTTCCCAATTCGCTCGGGCTGTCCTGCAGATTTTCAGGCAGATCAAAGGAGAACGTGTTGGTAATCCGAACTGAATCGCTGCCGACGTCGGCCAGCACACCGCAGATGCGATGCATCTCACGGTCGATTGCGAGGAGTTCTGGCATGATGTTGTCTCAGTAGAGGTAGAGAATAGTGCCGCGTTTTCTTAATTCAGTTCTCAGCGGCCACGCCCGTCAGCATATCCTGACGATATCCACGACCCAGTTCAGTCAAATCGCTGACTCGCAGGATTTTCACGGGCGACTCCGTGGCATCGAGAACCGCTTCCAGTCGTGTGTATCCACCGCCCTGCTCAAAGAACCCAACGACCTGAGCTCGATACACGCTTCCTTTAGCCGTCAGAAATCGATCGAGGTTCACCATTGTGGGCAGATCGACGATGCCCTGTGTCACAAGCCAGCCCGTGGTGGATCGAATGCTGAGCTGATCGTCCGACACACCACCATCGGATCCTATCATCGACGAAGCCGCGATGGCGGAAGCAATCTGCTCGGTCATTCCGGGAATTCCAAGCAGGACCTCGTACCGCGCCTGATTGACATTGATCCGACCTTGAATGGTGTCGTCTTCGAATGCGGTCAACAGATCAAACAGCAAAGGCAGGTAGGACTGCATTGCACCGGCATCGTTTGGCCACGGGCTTTCCAGAAGCTCACCCGGAGTGGACTCCGTGCCGGCGTCTGCATCGCCTTCCTGCGCTGGAATCTCTACAACGACTCCGATCAGTTCATACAGCGATTTAACCTCGATTTTTCCACCACCGGACAAATCCAGTCCGCCACGCGTGACCGCCCCTTCGGGAGCACCTCCCAAAGCGTTCCCGATGGCTGCTGCGGCATCGAGAATACTTCCAGCAGATGGTTGATCGGAATTGCTGGACCCGCTGGAACGGCTGCCGCCATCTGAACCAGAGCCGGCTGGCGATGTCGTCTTCCCAGTGTCTGTATCGGGTGTTGACGTCCCGGTTGGTCCGTCTTCCGAACCGGACTCGCCCTCGGCATCCGCCGGCTTGCCGTACATCCGATAAGCAACAACGAATCTCGCAACGTCCTCGTCGAACTCTTCGGCCAGCGTGTCGTACAGTTTGGTCAACTCACCGTCATTGACGTTGATTCTTTCCTCGCCATCACTCCGCTTGTTGAGTTCTTTACTGTTGACCGTGAGGTAAGCCGACCAACCGACATCGAGTATTCCATCCCCGTTATCGAGCGGCAGGCTGACGTCAGCGTCGTTCTCGTTGGCGTCCAGCAAACCGTTGCGATTGGCGTCTTCGCCGTAGAGCAGCTCAGGAAACACACCGGCAACCTTCAGCAATTCGTCAATCGATTCCATGGGGCCGTCCGTCGCGTAATACGACGGCTGTAGAGATTCGTAGTACTCACTCTCCGCACCGAACTCTCGAGGAATGGCATCGTCGTCGATCCAGTCGAGGATTGCGTCCGCGGCGTCGGGCGTCATGTTCGGAATGAACATCAGCATGTCGCGCGTCTCGATCTCGCTGAGTTCCAGTTCTTCCGCCAGTGACGGAATCTGATTGATATTCAACCGTCCGGATTCGTCGATCAGTCCGAATCGCACGTTGGTGGCCGTCGGATCGGATTCTACCGGCGCCACAATGGAAAAGTATCCGCGTCCTCGCGCGTTTTCAGATGGGCGCAACATCGAAGCCTGGTAGCGGATCGGGTTGTGGTAGACGTTGTAATCGGCCTCGGCTTCGGGATAACCCCGAATCGCGCACACATGTTCGATGCCCGAAGTGGCAAAACCTCGCGATTCGGCCTGACGCCCGAACATGGCCGTCGCTTCAGACTCGGAAAGCATAGTCTCCGTAAACGTGTACGCGCCGAGCGTCAGGACGGACACAACAACGAGCACCATGATTAACACCGTGCCTCGACGGTCCTGGTCCGACTTATCCCAGCAGCGAGTTTGATGTGTTGCGTGCATGTTAGAACGACAACCCTTCAAACGGCCCTGATGTAATCAGTGGAACAACAATGCGAAACGTCCCCGTCGATTCAGCCGGGGCTCGAGCCAGTATCGAGTTTTCGGCGAACTCAGGTGCCCGAAAAGTCAGAGTGATTCCAATGGCATTCGGCAGACGGCCTTCGTAGGTACTGTCCCATTCACTCAGCCATTCGTAGCCATCGTGAAACTCAAAGGAGACTGACTCCACTTCTTCGGCCAGCAGACGAGCTTGAGAAGCGCCTTCAAGTGGATCGGCCAGAGACTCGTCCAGACTCAGTGACAGTCTATCACCGTCCAGACGCACCAGGCCCTGTGGTGGACTCTCGGTTACTGCGAGCTGTCCCTGTGCCACCTGTGACAGCAGGCCGTCGCCATCGGCCATGACATAGGCCACTGACTTCAAGTCACTCGTCGAAAATGGAGTGACATCGGCGTCAGTTCGAATTCGCTCCCGGTATGGACGGACCGTGTGCAGGACCAGAGTCGTCGCGTCGCCGTAAACACCACTGCTGGCACCAGTGAAGGCGAGGCCCGGTTCTGCAAATTGAAACGCTGGCTCCGTCGATGTTGTGTCATCGGTGAAGTAATCCGTGCCCGAATCGAAGTCGTCGTCCGTTCCTGTTCCGTCGTCGGACGAAGAACTGGATGTGTCTGAGTAAACGTCTTCGACACTGAAGCTGACGGATCGGATGTCAGCACTCATTCGAGTCAACAAGGCACGCGCGACCTGGGCCCGTTCCACTTCGATCTGTCCTTGAGTGGAAAACCGCCAATGCAGGTCCATCGCGGCGTACAGTGCACTGAGCAATATCCCCGTCAGCCCCAACGCGAGAATGAGCTCGAGCAGCGTGAAACCCCGACGGTCATGTGGGGCCACCGTATTGGGATTCGAAATCAGAGGCGCCGTCAATCGCTTCACAGTGCGTCCTCCGAGTCATCAATCGGAGGCGGTTCAAACACGATCGGATCGCGTATCAACTGTGTGAGGGCGAAGCTCGTATCTGCCATTTCCGCCCCGCTGTCGTACCGAACGGACACGCTCAATTGCAGCAGGTCGGCATGTGGCCCCGGAGTCGTCAGCAATGTCCATGTCCAGTTTGGGTCATCCAGGAAGGGCTGATCCGTCACGTCTTCGAGTGGCTCGACGGCCGCCGTCAGTTCCGCCAGCTTCGATTCGCAGCGCGACACGGCCTGGGTCTGCATTCGAGCTTGTACAGCCGCCTTCATTCCCGTAGACGAAAGCTGACTCAGCGCAAGAAACGCGCCAAGGAATATGGACAGCGAGAGCACGATTTCGAACAACGAAATCCCGCGTCGACGATGTCGACTAACTGGGCGGGATCCAGTTATTGGAAGTTTCCTGTGCATGTCACAAATCACAGTGTGCTTTGTCTGGATACGGTAACGGCCCCTGTCAGATCGCGAACTGAAATCCGACGGACGCCACCATGTTGGTCCGTCAGTTCGAACTCAACGGTATCGGCCGTTCCGTCAGAGTAGAAATAGACAGGTTCAGACCAGGTGGCTTGAATCAACTCGGCAGCATTTGGCAGTCCTGAAAACAATTCGGGGGAGATCACAGAACCAGTCGTCAACCCGCCGCCCGGTTGCATAGTCAACTCCTGTGAAAACGTTATCCCGTCAGGCAGCGTACCCGATATCCGGCCCGACTTCGCCACTTCGACCTGCGCCCCGTCGTCGTTGAATGTTGTGGGTACTCGCACGAACAACGTCCCGCCTGGTTCGTATTGAAACTGCCAGGTCTCGTCACGATCGAGAGATTGAATCCGCGAGCCAGCCAACAGCGACCGGACACCTTCGGCGGCCTCGCCCAGACGATTATCTCGCCATGTGTTAATCAGCGGTGAGGATGCGACGGATGCCAGGACCGTGAGTACGGTGACTGCCAGCAGCATTTCCAGAAGTGTGTAAGCGCTGTACCTTTTGGCTCGGGGCGCGGAGCGTCCTCTGCTGCGTTCCCACGCGGAGCGTGGGAACGAGTGGGATCGCGGTGAGTCACGGTTGCGACGCATCAGATCACAGATCCTGATTCCAATTGATGATGTCGTCTTGCGTGCCATCCTGCTGGTCGTAACCAACGGACCAGATTGCTGGTTTGTCAATCAATCCCTGACGATTGCCACTTGGTGGATATTCATAGGACAGAGGGTTGCCCCACGCATCATCAGGAACTTTGGAGAGGTAAGCCGGAAGTTCACGACCGGTCTTGTCTGTACCTGGTACCATCAACATCTCAACCACAGTCTCACTGTCACCCGATGGATACACGCCGTCGTGATCAACAGCATATCGCTGAAGGTGATTTTCGAAGTCACGAATGAGAACACGGGTTGCGTCGACGTTGGCTTTCTGCTGAGTGCCAAGTAATTGAGGCACAGCGAATGCCGCGAGAACTCCGAGGATGGCCAGTACGAGCAGCACCTCCAGCAGCGTAAAACCGCGGCGTACATGCTTCCTGCGTTCGATTCTCATGGGAATAGTCTCCTTGGCGGAGTAAATCGGCGGGGCCATTGGTGGGTTGAAGTCTGCGGTCCACGAAACGCACGAAAACTCAGGTGTAACGGAAGTCTGTTGCGTGGTTACTTTTCCGTGACATTCGTGTCTTTCGTGAACCTCTACTAAAGGACGGACGAGCTCTGCAGGACCGGCAACAGGAGGCCCAGCATGACGAACAGAATGAGAACGGCCATCACCAGTAGCATGGCCGGTTCCAACAGTCGAACGAACAATTCCAGGTATCGATATGTGCGTCGCTCCATGCTGTCAGCAATATTGACTAATACTTCTTCGAGGTTATTGGCTTCCTCGGCGACGGCGATCATCTCGACCGTCTCCTCGGGAAACTGTTGACTATCACGCAGCGGCTCAGACAGAGATTTTCCTGACGAGATGTTGTCACCTGCCGATGCAATCGCATCGCCCAGTACGCGGTTACCAGTCGCGTCTTTGGCAATACGGAGTGAATTGAGAATCGGAACACCGTTGTGCAGCAAAGTGCCAAGAATGCGACAGAAACGGGCAATCGCCAGACTGCGATAAATGCTCCCGGCCCCAGGGATGACCAGCCTTGCCCGGTCGACAACCAACCGGCCTTCCTCGCTGCGTGCGTATTGAGCGAATGTTATTCCGCCCACAATCACGCCGGCGACGATCCACAAACCGTACTGACCCAGCGTGTCGCTAGTGCTCACGACAACGGTTGTCGCCCATGGCAGAGTGCCTCGCGATTCGAGCCGTTGAAACACCGGCTCAAACTTCGGCACAAACCAGACCATCATGACCGACAGGACAAGCGAGCCAATGATGACCAGAAACGCGGGGTAAGCCGTGGCTCCGATCACTCGACCCTTCATGTCTTCCTGGTGATCGGTGAAGTCGGCAATCCGTCTCAGTACGTCTTCGAGGAAACTTCCCTCTTCGCCGGCCCGCACCATGCTGACTGCCAGCTCGTTGAATACGTGCGACTGTTGGCGCATGGCTTCCGCCAGTCGTGTGCCTTCAGCGACGTCATCCCGAATCTCCTGCAGCACCAGTTTCAAAGACTGATTGCGTGACTGGCGCTCCAGCAACTCCAGAGATCGAAGCAGTGGCACGCCAGACCGCAGC
>CAYSJO010000368.1:0-1771 GCA_964431285.1 uncultured Planctomycetaceae bacterium | reverse complement strand
GCACACCTTTCTTGTCCAGCTTCTTGGGCCGTGCCATGAACGGGTTCATCGCCTGACGCTTTGAGAGCTGATACCCGTGCCCCTCGTCGGCGAAGTGGGCGTTCTCGACACCGCCCGCGTCTCCAAACAGACCGTAGATGTTGCGGATGTACGGGTATTCGACCTTGGGTGTGTTCTTTGTCCAGTCTCCTCCGACTGAGACCAGCAGCAGCGGACGTGGAGCCGCCAGTGCAGAAATCTCCGCGTTGTTGGTTTCCAGACTGGCCGTCTTGTGGATCGGCATTCCACTCTCACAGTGACAGCCGCCGAAGAAGTGAGCGGATGGCATGACAACCGGAACCGACACGGCCACACGGTCATCGACAGCGGTCAGTAGAAAGGTCTGCGTGCCTCCCCCGGAGCAACCGGTGACTCCAATCCGCTTGTTATCGACGTCGTCCAGCGACTGAATGAAGTCCAGAGCTCGGATGCTGCTCCATGTCTGCAGTGTGAGCGCCTGCTTGTGTCCATGATCCCAACCCAGAAACAGTGAGTCCCCGAAGCCGATCATGTCGTACGAAAACACAACCGCTCCAATACGAGCCAGCGTGGCACAGCGGTGCTGCTGATCGGCTCGATATCGCCCGCCTTCCGGTCCTCGCGCGTGACCATGGGGACAAAGCACACCAGGAAACGGACCGTCCCCTTTGGCCGGTCGATACAGGCTTCCGTAGACATAGAAGCCGGGTCGGGCTTCAAAGGCGGCCGATTCAACGGTGTATCCGTTGTGAACTCGCTTCTTGTGGATGACGGGTTTGAGCGGTGTTCGTTTCGGCAGCGGGTCGAGCTTCGCGCCAACGAGAATCTGTTTCCGAATCTTCCCGGCGCGAGTCTTCCAGTCGGCCAGATTCGAATATGTCGCAGCCATGCGGGCGAGTTGTTCGACCGCTTCCGCTTCAGTCTGGTAATGCCCGCGGCAAAGGATGGGTGCCGCCTCTTTTTTGTCATAAGCCTTCACGTCGGTGACGGAAAGAGCCAACAGGAATGTGACAATGGTGAGAGCATGCAGTTTCATGGCGGAAGCTCCTTCAGAATAGATGCATGAAGTTTTATGCGTTCGCGAACGGTAGCAGCTCGGGGGAAGTTCTGCCGTGCTCTACACCGCAGAGAAACGTCTGCTGTCCTGACGTTAGAGAAAATCAGTCTGCAGCTCCGGCTCGTTGACTTCGTTTTCGGGCCGAATTATCGTGGCTGGACTGTCTTGCCATGCCCTTCCGGCACGCTGCCGGATCTGTTGGAGAAGCGTCCCAATGAAACGATACTCGCCCGTCTTTCCGGCAATCCTGATGCTGGTCGCCACCTATGGCTGTGCCCGCTCGGACCCAGCTGCTCCGGGAACGAACACACCACCAGCCTCGACTGGCACAACCACTGTTGCACCCAACGCTGCTGCAACCGATTCCGACATCTCGGTCGCGGTCGTCACAAATGGCATTGCGTCCTTCTGGGACGTTGCGGAAGCCGGTGCCCAGACGGCCGGTAATGACCTGGGCGTAAACGTCGAAGTCCGCAAACCTCCCGAAGGTCTGGCCGACCAGAAGCGCATGCTGGAAGAGCTGCTGGTGCTGGGTGTCGATGGCGTTGCAGTCAGCCCAATCGATCCTGACAACCAGACAGACATTCTCAACACTGTCGCCGAACGCACGACTTTGATCACTCATGACTCCGACGCCCCGAAGTCGGACCGGCTGCTGTACATCGGTATGAGTAACTACACGGCAGGCCGCATGTG
>CAYSJO010000367.1:0-2521 GCA_964431285.1 uncultured Planctomycetaceae bacterium | reverse complement strand
GTCATTCTCGGACACGGTGAAGATCGCCGCCCTGGCTGGGTTCGTCATCGGAAACCTGGCGTTCGTGTGGGCCCTTGATGCTGTGCCCGCCGCGAGCAACTTCATTCTCCCAATGACCATCACGTATGCTCTCGTCGTGTGGGCGATCTGGAACGCGCCGGCGGTGTTCAACCTGCTGCTGTGGTCCAATTATACAGGGCGTCGGATTCTGAATCGTAACGAGAAATACACAGCCGTCTTCACTGCTCTGTGTACTCTATTGACGCTCGCGGTCGGGAGCTTCGGACAGGTTTTTCATTCCGAGATCGCGTCCCTTTTCTGGCAGACGGGTGGATTGTTTCTCGGACTGGTGATTCCGGCTGCAAGGGCCGTCGGCCTGCCACAACGGCGAAAACTTGCGATGGCGATATACTCCTTCTTCGTATTCGTGGTGATCTGCCTCGCACATTGCGAACTACACAGTGTGGCGGACGCTCTTACACATGCTCCGACTTCATTACAGGGCGATGAGGAAATCCGACAGTGGGTCACTTCAACGATGGCGGCGCACACTCAGTGGTGGCGAGTCGGATTTGGGAGTATCGCGCTTTCGCCGTTCGTCGCTGCGGGATTGGGCATTGTCCAGGAGCGCAAGGAACGCCGCATTGTTCGGCTACGTCACGGACCCGTGAACTGTGAGTGAACGCACACGACATCCTGAAGACCAGACCCGCGAATGGGTTGAACAACGGCAGCTAGTGCGGTTGCGGCAGGTGTTGACGGAGGTCGCAGCACGTAATCCGTTCTGGGAAGGCCGACTCTCGGCGGCTGAGATCGAGGCAGACCAAGTCCATTCGCTAACCGATCTCGCTCAGCTCCCGCTGACTGCGAAGTCAGACCTCGTCGCGGATCAGCAGTCGCATCCACCATATGGGACCAACCTGACTTACGATCCTTCCGGCTACTCGCGGTTGCATCAGACATCGGGCACGACGACCGGTCATCCGATGCGCTGGCTGGATTCTCCGCAAAGCTGGCAATGGTTCATGGACTGCTGGGCACAGATCTTCCGCATGGTCGGGCTCACTGAAAGCGACCGGCTGGCGTTCCCGTTCTCGTTTGGTCCGTTTGTTGGATTCTGGGCGGCGTTCGAGGGCGCGAACCGACTTGGCAACCTGTGCCTGGCGGGCGGCGGCATGACGAGTCAACAACGATTGCGTCTCATCCAAGACAACGAGGCGACCGTCATCTGTGGAACGCCCACTTACCTGCTGCGTCTGGCAGAAATCGCTGCTGAAGAGGGATTCGACCTGCAGGGCGGGTCCGTGCGAATGCTTGTTGTCGCAGGCGAGCCAGGAGGGAGCATCCCTGCGATCCGGAATCGCATTGAACAGGCGTGGGGCGCGCGGATGTTCGATCATTGGGGCATGACCGAGATCGGAGCGCTCGCTACCGAATGCGTCGAGAACCCGGCCGGCATGCATCTGCTCGAGACCGAATGCATTGCAGAGATCATCGATCCGGCGACCAAAGAAGCCGCTGTTCCCGACGACTCGGGCAGTCGGCACGGAGAACTGGTTCTCACGAATCTCGGACGGCTGGGATCGCCGCTGATTCGCTATCGAACCGGTGACCTTGTCGAGTCCGATCCGGCGCCGTGTCCGTGCGGTCGATCACTACTGCGTCTGCGTGGCGGCATCCTTGGTCGGGCGGACGACATGCTGACGATCCGTGGCAACAACTTGTTCCCGTCCAGCGTCGAGGCAGTCCTGCGAGAGTTCGATGACATCGCGGAATTCCGCATTGAAGTCCGGACCGTTCGATCGATGCAGCACATGTTGATTCAGATCGAACCAGTCGCCGGCCTCAGTGATCCACAGCGGAAATCGCTGTCGAACAATGCGGCCGCCCGAATTCGAGATCGATTGAATTTCAATCCGGAAGTGCAACTTGTCGACGAAAACAGCCTGCCGCGATTTGAGCTGAAGGGACGACGGTTTTTTCGCGTCGAAGAAAGTTGAGGCACGTTTATCCGGGTTCCCGCTAGAAAGAACAGACATGAGATTCCTGCTTCGTAGCTGTGTCCGAATCACGCTCGTTTTGTGCGCACTGCTTGCCAGCGCGACAGCTGACGATTTTCCGAAGGAACTGGTCCGATTCGAGGCGGCTCCGGGGAATCCTGTCTTCACGGCTCGAGGTGAAGGTCATTGGGATGTGAAGATTCGAGAACGCGGCTGGATTCTGTTCAACACGGATGCGTCCGACGACGTGCCGTCGTGGCAGATGTGGTTCACTGGCTACGACGGAACGCGCGAAGGGAAGAAGCAACTTGGCTATGCGACCTCAGACGACGGGATCAGCTGGAAGCGGCATCCGCAGAACCCGATTTACTCGGAGCACTGGGGCGAGGACATGATGGTCGTGCGACGCGAAGGCACGCTGTACATGTTCGCCGATGGAGCCGGCGATCTGGCCCATCTGCTGACCTCGAAAGACGGTGTTCAATGGACACGACAAGGTCCGTTGGATGTACGGCTGGCGA
>CAYSJO010000366.1:0-9824 GCA_964431285.1 uncultured Planctomycetaceae bacterium | reverse complement strand
ACGTGAACGTCCCGTTCGTCGAGCACTGCCTGCGGCAGCGTGCCCGGGGAAACCTGGATGTCAGCTTCTGCCCACGTACCGGAAACGAGCTCGCGCACACGCAGCTTCCACGTTCCCGTGCCGTGACTGACCGGCACCAGGTAAGCCCCACGGAACTGCGGGGCTGCCGCACGGTAAACTTCATACACGACCGAACCATCCGGGGTCGTCAGCGTGACCTGCAGCGGGAACCCGGCATCAATGATCTCGCCCGCAGCATTGCGAACAGTCGCGAGGTAATTGAGATTCTTCCCCGCGACCACATCCGCAGGGACTTCGAGCTGCACACCGTCGATCGCCGATGGCAGAAATGCGAGGATCTTGCCGGGATAGCTCCGCATGTCCGCACTGACGGACTGCCATGGTGCATCGTCCGTGTCGGAGTGCGCCGCTTCCGCAACATCGAGCTGCTGCATTTCCAGAATGTCGTAACAGACTTCGCCCGCCTTCGGAAAACGCAGCGTGGCAATATCCGGCGCCTGATACAGTGTCTTATGAATGCCATCAAAACCCGGATGAGCGAAATTCGTCACTACCAGATAGCGACCGTCACGACACTTCAGCCAGTCTGGACCAACAAGCAATTCGTGCTCGGCTGCCGGTGGAATGTGCTGCCGCAGAAAGTCCGCCACCACGGGTGTCATGTTCTCAGTCAGATCGAACGTGTTATCGAACAGGAAGTCCACATATTTCGGCCAGTAGCTCCCCTGCCGGTCGTCGTACTCCCCAAAGTCATCATTCAGTCGATGAATACCTTCGATTGGCATTTTGCTAGACCGCTCAACGGCGAGGATCTTTCCTGCGTCCACAATTCGCTGCAGAGCTTTCAGCAGGTTAGGCGGAACTTCACCTTCAATCAGGACATTCGGACTAAAGACAACATCATATTCCAATCCTTTCCCTGCGAGGATCTGTTCATCCTGAAGAATGTCCGCGGGAAAACCGGCTCGCATACAGGCCACCCACAGGCCTTCCACCTGGAACGGAGTCTTGTGCTGCTTGGGCTGCCCGACGAGTTCCGCCTGGCGGCTGTAATGAATGGCGACGCGTTTGTATCCGCGATCGCAGGCCAGCAGCAGATCTCCGTAAGGTACGGTCATCCGAGTCGTGATATTCCGAATCGTATCCGCGTTATCGATGTAAAGCGGCTCATGCGGAGTCGTATGTACCTCGAAGAAGCTCAGTCCTTCCACTTTCTGTGAAAGGGCAAAGAACGCATGCCGCGAGACATGCGGACCATAAAGTCCCGTGTAGGTGTGCGAGTGCAGTTGCGTCCACACTTCGATGTCGTCTCGGACGCGCATCACGTCGGCACACATCGCCGCAAACGTGGGGTAGTCACCGAGGCCGCCGTCCTTGTACATCAACGGCGCGCCGATATCGAGGTCTTTGAATATGCGTGTTGTATCTTTCGAGTTACCAATATTGTCGCCGTTGTTACCGCCCCAGCGCTGCAGTGTGAAATTCCGCGACCGCGGCATCACTGCCTTCGCCGCTTCGGCCATGCTGTCTGAGAAGTTCTCCCATTCCCAGTCCTCATGCTCACGACGCGTGCGGTACAGAGCAATGTCTTTCGGATCACGAGCACCCGGTGGACGTCCCAGAAAGCGCTCAAACGCACGCATCGCACGTTCGGTTGTCATACCCTCGTAGCGCCGGCGGTAGTTGATCTCTTCATGTTGGCGAAAGTACTCCATGATCTGTTGCAGCGTATCGTGGTCCAGTGCCGCCGAGAATTCGTCATACAGACACACACCCTGAAATGCCGGACTGTGCCGCATTGAGGCAACTTCCAGTCCCGTATAGCGCTGGCTGAGTTGTATAAACTTCTCGCCGCGCGGCAACATTTGATCGTGGTGAGTAAACAGGTTCTCCCAGAAGCGGATGTTGTGTCTCACAGCTTCATTCAGGAAGCGGTCGCGATTACACGGCTGGTAGTAACTTTCCCATGGCCCGAGATCCGGACGTTGTCGCACGAGTCCTTCCAGTCGGGAAGCTGACCGTTTGACGCGATTGAGGCCGTAGCTCATGCCCTTGAAACCGTTGTAGCCCGCATCCGTGATCGCTTTCGCAAGCGTGTCCGCGCCGACACCACTGTTGAGCATGCCCATATAGTATGCCCCCAGCTTGTTGTACTTCCCGATCAGGACGTTGGCAAAATGCGTCTTCGGTTCGAAATCAACGATCTCAATTTCCAGGGGACGTGCATCAGAATCACCAAACTGCGCTTCGACCCGGTACCGACCGGGTCCCAGTGCCAGACTGGTCTCAGCACCGACATTGACAATAAAAGTGTGCCCTTGCTTGACCGTGTTCTGAATCTTCTTTTGCAGCATGACAAGCTGCAAATCGGAATCGACTGGCCGAACTGTGACCCGAAGCTCGGTCGCCGCGGGAACGGACTCGCCGCGAGCTCCAGCCGCAACTGCAACCCAGAAGGATTCGCCGCGGTAGAACACGTCTCGACCGCGCTGAGTAAACAACCCCAGCCCGATTGACTCACGCCCCGTCACCGTGACCCATTGATCACAGAAGAGCGGCTCTGCCTCCGAGCCCTCGGGCCGGATGCCCAGCCGCAGCTTGTACACGCCCGGGGACAGATCAGGCACGACAAACGAATACTGACGATCATCGAGTGCGAGTTCCGGTTCTGCTGCAGCTGCATCACCAGTCGGACCTGCTGGCAGGGCAGCAGGCTCGACAGCCTGTAATGCCAGGTTTATCCATTTGTCAAAACCCAGCGCCTGAATCCGGCCGTAGCGGGGCGAGTCAATGATAGGATTCAAGTCGCTGCTCGATTCAATGCGAGCCAACATCGTGTCGGCACGTCCCTGGACCTCCGTAACAGTCTCGGTGGCCTGCTCAACATCCACTAACTGAGGTTCGATCTTAATGCGCTCTGCCTGCATGACCTCGCTGGCAGCTTTGATCGGTACCAGATCGATTGCGGCAGCCTTGTCCTTTGCCGTCTTAAGTGGACCGGCTGCCTTTTGGACGTTGGCCATCGCCGTCGTGAGATTGCGCATGGCCGTGGCCTGTTGCGTCTTCGCTGAGCTGGCAGCCTTCGTAGACGCAGTCAGTTTCGCTTTCGCGACTGTGACTTTTTGAGCCGCATCTGCCGCGGCCTTTTTCAAAGCTGCGTCGTCAGGCTTGGCCTTGCTGGCGTCGGCAGCTTTCTTTGCAGCCGCTTCGGCATCTTTCAATGCCTTCTCGTCCGCGACGCGAGTCGCCTCGGCTTTGGTGAACGCGTCAGTTGCCGTCTTCACCGCCGTCTCGGCTGTCTGCTTAGCTTTCACTGCCGTGTCGTAAACAGCTTGAGCTCGGTCAACAGCAGCGTCTGCTGCCTTCTTTGGATTGAACACCTTGTTGTAGGCAGCCGTAGCTTTGCGAAACTCCGCATCGACTGCACTCAGCCGCTTCTGTGCACTGACAAGCTCGCTTTCGGCAACTTTGAGTTCCGATTCGATAACTGCGAGCTTTTCCTGAGCAATCCGCGCCGGCGCCGCATCGACACCTCGAATACGTACGTTGCGGGTCTTCCCCGATGTCAGATGCTGATCTGCCATCTCGGCGAGAATGCCTCGCTGTGTGCGCAGCTTCTCATCGCCAAAATCGACAGCCATGCTCTTGGCGGGCCAGTCGTTCAGCTTTCCGTTGATGTGCAAAACCGGCCCGACTTCGGCGATACGAAACACGTACGGTTCACTCTGCGGATACAAAGCCATGGACTGAGTTGAACCGGCGGTGACCTTGTTCCATCTGTGCATCGATTTGCCAACTAGCAGACCAGTGCCGGCCGCACCGGTCGCGGTGAATCGATAAAGCGGGATTCCGATCTCATGCTCGCGAATCTGCAGCGCGTCGATGGACAATCCCCCTCCCGCGCCCGGCTGGACTCCGTCGGCCGTGACATGGAATGTCAGTCCGATCGGATGGACCAGGTAGCCCTGGTCTTCGGTGTGGGCTGGCAGCCACAGTTTGAGCGGTGAAAAGGGATAGGGGATGGTGTTGTGATCGCCGGGTCTCTTGGGAACAATCAGTTCCCGGTGCGCAGCAGTTCCGGCCTTCGGATCAGCCTCGCTCGCATGAGCCGCTTCTCGAACAGTCAGATTCGGCAGACCTGCGAGACGATCGACCCCGCGCCCGTCTGAACTCAGGTGGTACGCCTTGAGTGTTACCTCATACGTCTTCAGCCGAACGACATTTCCTTCAATGATGAACTCGGGGTCTTCGCTAGTGACAGTTCCATCTTCGGCAACGGTGAATTTGTGATCGCCTGGCCAGAAAACGTGTTCTCCAGACGCCAGGTCAACCTTCGCAAACGGAAGCCGATTGACATACCGACCCTGATAAAACCTTTCGAAAATCACCTTGTCATCCAGACGGGCGTTTCGGACCCATGTCGTCTGAGCCAACCCGACAACACGAATCTCTGTCCTCTCACCCGTATTCACCGACTCGTGGATGAACCTCAGGTAGTCGCGTTTGTCGACAGTTGTCTCCGGCTCATCGTGCACGACGAGCCGTATCTCAACCTCAGCCGGCAGGGCCAGCTGGCTGTTGACGGCCATCGAGATCGCGACTGCTCCGACGCAAACAAACCGGGACAACGAAAGTCCCACGATCACTGAATGCGGATGGACCATACGAGTTTCCTCCGACGAGCCGTCCATCTTCTTTGCGTCCTTCGCGACCTTCTGTTTCATGACTAATCACAGATGGCCGCGCAGGCCGCAAAGACTTCAATGGTTGTTAAACGAGCCAGCAGGTTGGGACTTCAGTGTGTGTAGACATACAGAAACCAGTTGGTGACCCACTGGTACATCTTCTCTCGCTGTCGGTTATCACCGCCGTGGCCGATCCCTTCGCCGATCGGATTTGATGCGCTCGGTGGTGTCGAAATCTCCCAGCCACAGCCATCGTCGTTCGGACTGAAGAAGACAGCGGGTCGTCCATCGAGCATGTAGTACTGCCACGGCCGACCATCGAGGTTCGATCCTGGCCAGGAAGTCTGATACGTCATCCGAAAGGCGTCCTGAACAATCGGGTCTCTCTGCAAAAGCATCTTCGGTTCGGCTTCGGGAATCAGCTTCGACACCTCAGGCCGCACACTGTCCGAAAACGGGCTCCCTTTGTTGTAACAGTCGTCCAGCAACAACGTGCCACCGCGTTTGAGATAGAGTGCAACATTCTTCGATTCCCGTTCGTTGAATGCCCAGCGGTAATGAGATGTCAGATAGATGACCGGATTCTCAAACAACTCGGGCGATGCCACATCCAGACCGTCGTTGTTGACGTGGACCTTCAATCCAGTGCGTTTATTGATCTGGTACAGCATGTAGGGAATGGCAGTCGGGTCCGTGTTCCAGTCGACACCGGGCATCGCAGGTCGGATCCGCCGAATGGTGACCCTGTTTCGCCGATCAACTTCTTCTCCCTCGGTTCGCTGCAACGCTTCTTCCGCCGTCAATTCACGACGATTCATCCTGCGAGCACGTTCAGTCAACGGTCCTGCAGCAAAGGTTTCACTCGCAGCAAGCAGGAGAAGCAGGCCGGAAAAAGCTTGCGCAGTTCCGGTCCGGCTCACCAACCGCGTGGTATTAATGGGGCGCTTATCCATGGCCTTCTTCCCAGTGACTAACGTCGGCCTGACAACAGATCAAAGTAGTTCGAAACCGCGTCTTCATTACCCGGTGGCTGCGCTTCCTGCGCAATTCGCGATTTGACGTCCTGTTTGAATGCTTCACGTTCGGGTTCCGTGCGGATTGTTCTCTTAGGTGAAACCAGCAGATCCAGGGCTCGCGGGACTCTTTCAATCTCTGCCAGCAGACCCGCCGCTTCCTCACCCAGTCCAAAGCCGACGGCACCCTCCACAAACCCGCTCAGGTCAGAACTGACAATAACAATGCGCACTTCTCTCGATTGCCCGAGGTTCGGACCTGTTTCGACATCGTTGTCCCGGGCAGTGAGTTTGAATGTTATGCGATCGCCTGGAGACAGCGGCGGCTGCAGATCGGCATACATCCCCTGGAAACGGCCTCGGACCCGATCCTGAGGCGGATCGAACGCCCGCGTGGCCGTGCCCTTACGTTCTGGTCTTTGCAGTAGCGGATCGATCGTGTCGATCGTGTACTCCAGATTGACTTCCGTGACGGCAAAGTCGTCCTCCGCCAGCCAGACGATCGGCAGAGCATGTGCCTGACCAGCCAGCAGAATCAGCTCTTCTTCCTGGATACCAATAATGCGAATGATAGGTGCCGCATCACGCTGGGGTTCGACTTCAAATGACAGCGGCTGCTCCATTTCGAACCTGCGGCCATAGATTCCAGTCAGATGCACTATTGCGCGGTCAGGGCGATCGACACTGAACTGAAAGTGTCCGAACCGACCATTGACCGATATACGCTGCGGTTCACCATCCGCCCACTGGACGTAGCACATTTCAGGATGCAGCCGGGTTGTTGCAGCGAAACTGACAAGCACACTGGTTCCGGAGAGAGCCTGCAATCGTGGAACGCGCCCCACCAGCGTTCGAGCCGGCATCCCCGTGTAGGCCGGATACACCAGCTCGAAATTGATGGCGTTGATCTCCGGCAGGTCGCCGACTCGCACTGTGTATTCCGCTGTCCGCCGGCCCCCATATTCGAATTGATAAATGAAGTCCTTGTCTGCTTCCTCAATGAGAAACGAAGCTCTGTCGTCGCTCAGCGTCAGCTCTTCTGATGTTTCGGCCCCAACCGGAAGATTTGTGTCGACCAAACTGGACGCGGACTCGGTGGACTCAACACTGCCTGGACCGGGTTCGGGAATCGTCCGCCGAATCAGTGTGACATAATTGCGTCGGGCTCCAATCACATGCACATTCAGTTCGAATGGTCGGCCTCGTACGACGGCAACATCGCCCGGCGTTACGACCATTTCTACTGGAAACAGATCATCCAGTACGGCAGCCCACGCATCGGCCACTCGATCCACCTGGCCCTGCAGTCGATCCCGTGCAAATGTCTCCAGTCCACCCCAGATCGCGTGGACCACGACGGCCATCGCCACACTGCGCAGAGTCGGCCGAAGATCGATCAGCCCTTTAAGGCTGAGCGTACGAATCAGTTCAGCCGTTCGGTGAATGAGTGCTTCGACCAATCCGACGGAATGTCCGAGAGCCAGGCTGTCACCGGATGCTGAGAGTGCTTCGTCACCAAGCTGCAGACTTCCTATCAGTCGGTTGTCCAATTCACCATGAAGCGACTCAATTACCAGCGCTTCACGATCGATACGCACGCGTTCAAGTTGCGGACGCAACGCGTGTTGGATGAGCGCCCAAACCGAGATTCCCAGGACAACTGCAAACGTGAGAACGAGCGGCCAGTGCGAGAGTGGAAACACATGGTTGATCACAGGCCATGCGGCGACTGACGGAGCCAGCTCTAACAGCCACGCGCCCAGCGCCAGCAGTGTCCAGTCAGCCAACAGCCATACGAGCAGGGCGCCCGGAGCAAGAACCACAAACCAGGCGACACCATGGACCTGATTCCAGGATTTGCGGTATCGCCCGAAACCTCGGACGGACCGTTGAATTCTGTGATGTGAAACCTGCAGTGTCGTCATAGTTCAGTACGCAAACTTATATGAACAGTAGTAATTCAAACCATGCCACGTTTCTTACGCAGGAAGCAGTCGATTCCAACCAGCAGGATCAGCACGGCCATCGTCGTTGGCAGATTCCAAAGAGGCACCGTGACCGACTGCTGGACGGAGTGTGATCTGAGATTGAGCGATCGCCAGATGTCGTCCGGCTCAGTTGTGTGGTCAATGAGACGACCACCAGTCGTGTCCGCCAGGGCGGCCATGATCTCAGGGCGGGCACGGGGGTCAGCGAGTTCATCCTGACTGGCCCCGGCCTCAAAGTTCTCGACCGCTTCATCCTCACCGAAACCCGTCGTGATCTGCCACGAACCCGGTTCGTCAATGTTAACGTCGTATTCGTAGAGGCCCGGGGCCTGCCGTCCGTCCGTAGGATAAATGGTCGTCACCTGGCCGGATGGGTTCGTGACTTTGACCACCACTTCACCCTGTCGAATCGGCTGGAACAACTGATCAACCAGACGCGTTCCAAGCGTGATGGTCTGCCCGACGGCAACTCGTGACTGATACCGGAGCACCTGAGGTTTTCGTGGAGCGATTCGCGGATCCGGGGCGATCGCTCGAATCGCGTTGCCCCAGAATCGGCGGTAATAGTCCTCGGACTCTTCCGGTCTCAGCATCTCCCATCGCCAGGTTGTGTCCACGGCGAGCGACAGCACTCGCCCCTTACCAACATTCTGAGCAGCGATCAGCGGAACTGTCTCAAATGAGTTGTCGTCGCTGTCTTCGATTTCAATCTCGCGAATGGCCAGCAGACTGGCTCCCGGTTTGACATCACCCACGCGATTGCATCCGTCCAGCTGTGGCAGGTCAAAGCAGATATCCCGGTTTGTGTCACCGTTCGGGTCGAACTGAAACAGAGCGTGTCCGTAACCGACGGATGTTGGGACGACACGAAAACGGCCCGCAATCTGCGGTTTGTCTGTGGGCTCAATCTGAAATGGCAGGATGCTGGCCAGGGGCGAATCCTGATAGCCGCCGGCCGCGTAAACGTTCTGGCCACCCAGAGTCAGCAGTCCTCCACCTCGACGGCGTACGAACTCGATGATCCGCTGCATCTTGGACTCAGTAACGTCGCCCTCACTACGGAAGTAGACACGGGGAATGTCACCAAAGATGATGACGTCATAGTGGTACGTGTCGATTTCACTATCAGGCAGGCCATCGCCCGTGTTGCGATGCTGCAACTGCCCTGTGGCATACCAACCGCCTTTCGGCATCATGGTAAGTGTGGCCAGATCAACGATGGGATCCTGACTGAGCCAGTGCCCCAGGAACTTGCGTTCGTCGCGAGGAATGTCCAGGTACAGCACACGAATCCGTGCATCGATGACCTGGACATGATGCTCTGCCACCAGCGACTGGCCTGAAGCAGCGTCCCGTACACCTTCCATCACGATGCGGTAAACGCGATTTCCGGCCTTGTCGGGCCGGATGACGAACCGGACATCCGTCGGTTCGTCACCCAGGCGTACGTTTTCTTTGGTGACCAGTGGCTCATCAGTCCCGTCTTCGTACAGGTGGACTGTCACAATCTGTTCTTCGAGTCCGCGTCCCTGCAGCGATGCGCTCAGCCGCAACTCGTCGTGCAGTCGCACGTATGGACCACCTTCGGTCAGTGTAATCGTCGGTACTCGCGAAGCTTCGCTACTGCCGAAGACAACAGGAAACACCGGCAACCGACGCGATGCCATCAGTGGCGCAATCAATGAGCCTTCGTCTCCTGACGTGTCGTTGCCATCGGTCAGTAGAAGCACGGCCTGTAGATCGTTTTCGCGTTCGAGAACATCACCCAAAGACTCGAACAGATGAGTCATCCCTTCCGGCTGCGATTCTTCGTCTGTGTCCGGTTCGAGCTGATAGCTGAGTTGATAGCGGGCCAGATCAGCCATTCCATCTGCGGCGGATTCAATCGTCTTAAGGAACTCACGAGCCGCCTGATGGCGCGAACCTTCCTCCACGTCCTTGAGCCCCATGCTTCCGGACACGTCAGTCAGCACGGCGACTTTGGGACGCAGTTCCCGATCAATCGTCATGTGCACTTCGAGCTGACTGAGCATCACCAGCAGCACACCGAAACCAGCGACTCTCACAACGCCAAGAATGATTCGAGTCGGCCAGGGCATTGGGGGCTGTGGCAGGAA
>CAYSJO010000365.1:0-3254 GCA_964431285.1 uncultured Planctomycetaceae bacterium | reverse complement strand
GTCGAACGTTTTCGCAATTGTCACCGCGGGCGGCGAACATTCGACGCACATGTCAAGGCTTTCATTGAACACCTTCCCATTGATCCAAACCTCGCTCCCTGCGCGCAGAATCAGGCACTTGGCGTGACTCACAATAGCAGGGGTAGAACGTTGCCATCGCTGACGGCGAACGGGCGGCCGAGGAAGTCGTGCAACTCGGCGCGGGGTGAGATGCCCAGTGCCTGGAAAATCGTTGCGTGCAGGTCGCCAGGTCCGCATGGGCGAGTCAGCGGGTGGGCTCCATTGCTGTCCGTGCTGCCGTAGACCTGACCGCCCCTGATCCCGCCACCTGCCAGTACGACTGAGTACGCGTGCGGGTAATGATCCCGGCCGGCGCCGCCGTTGATGCGGGGCGTACGGCCGAAGTCGGTCAGGAACACGACCAGTGTGTCGTCCAGTGTTCCGCGGTCTTCGAGGTCGGTCAGCAGGGCCGCCGCTCCTCGGTCATAAACCGGCAACAGTCGATTCTTCAGTCGGTCGAAGTTCTTGCTGTGGGTGTCCCACATATCACCGCTGCCGCCGTTCAAATCACCGGCTGCCGCACACACCTGCACGATCGGGACACCCGCCTCAGTCAGTCGACGCGCCAGCAGCATGCTTTGTCCGCCGATGTGATCTCCGTAGCGTTCGCGGATTGCCGGGTTCTCGCGATCCAGGTCGTAGGCCTGCTTCACGGCGGAACTGAGCAGCATATCGCTGGCCAGTTCGCGAAAGTGCAGATAGCCGGCGAAGTCAGACAGTTGGCCCAGAGGCCGTTCCAGCGACTCCATCAGTGATCGCCGTTGACCCAGCCGCTGGTCATCGACATCGGCTTTCAGGTTCAGCACCTGTGATCCGAGCGCCCTCGAGACGCCACCGTACTCCTGACCCGCGGGCGTCCGCATGACGATCGGATCGAACCGGGGACCCAGCCAGCCGCCATACTCACCCGCCTGCAGCGTGCCATTGTCGACCATCGGATACGGAACTCGGACAGCTCGCGGCACACCCTGCGGAGATTCTCGAAAGCTGGACACCATCGCCGCGAGTGACGGCCAGTCCTGCAGAACTGGCGGGATATTGCCGGGGCGTTTTTCCGGGGGCTTGTGGCCGGTCATGTTCCAGTACATACCGCGGCCGTGAGCCGAGTCCGTGTGAAAAATCGACCGGATGATCGCGAGTTTTTCCGTTTGCCGGGCCAGTAGCGGGATGTGCTCGGAAACGTGAATCCCCGGTGTTGCGGTGCTTATCGGGTGGAATTCTCCGCGGATTTCGACGGGCGCATCCGGTTTTGGATCCCACGAATCGTGATGGCTGATTCCGCCCCAGCAATAGATGACAATACACGACTTCGCGCCGCTCGAGGCCGGTGATTCCGAGCGAGCCTGTGACTGCAGTTGCAGCATTTCGGGTAGCGTCAAACCAGCCGCAGCGACACTGGACTTGAGGGCCATGCGGCGGTTCAGCAAGAGATTCAGCATGCGTCAAAGCTCCGAAGCGGCAGGTGGTCAGCCCGTATCATCGACCATGGGTCCAGGGTCAGTTAAACGGCTCTGCGTGTCAACCGGGATTGAGGATCACAGTTGCCTTCCTGATAGACATCAAGTCCAGCGTATCGTACTTTCGCCCGCGGCATTACAGGTCCAACCCGACCGTGAATCAGCGTAATCTGCTGTAGTGAGACCTTGCATGGCTGACGGCTCTATCGTTTCCGTTAAGGAACTGCGGAAGACGTATCGCGCCGGTTTGTTCCGACGGCGCAATGTGGAAGCGCTCAAGGGTGTTTCGCTCGATGTGAGCCATGGAGAGATCTTCGGCCTGCTTGGTCCCAATGGTGCCGGCAAGACAACACTGATCAAGATTCTGCTGGGGATCGTCAGGCGGTCCGGTGGTTCGGCGAATGTCCTGGGACTTTCCACAGGAGACCGACGCAGCCGCATGCGGATTGGATACCTGCCCGAAAGCCATCGTATTCCTCGTCATCTGACAGGCAACCTGGCGCTGGAGTACTACGGGCAGCTCAGCCATGTGCCGAAGTCGGTAATTCGGAAGAAAAAGGACGCCCTGCTGGAGACCGTTGGACTCGAGAAGTGGGGAACCACATCGGTCACGGCGTACTCGAAGGGCATGCTGCAGCGGCTCGGTCTTGCGCAGGCCATGCTGCATGATCCCGAGTTACTGATTCTCGACGAGCCCACCGATGGGGTCGATCCCGTTGGTCGCGCTGAAATTCGCGACATCCTGTTCCGGCTCAAGGATCAGGGAAAGACCGTTTTCCTGAACAGTCATCTGTTGCAGGAACTGGAACTCGTATGCGATCGCGTGGCGATTCTGACGACCGGAAACGTCCGCCACGTTGGACCAGTGAAAGAACTGACGCAGGCCAGTTCCAGTGGAGTTGTGTTTCGACTCAGGAGTGAGGATGAGACTGTCACCCCACTGATCGCGGAGTTGCCTTTTGAAGTGACTGTTAACGCGGCATCGGGCCAGCCGGATGGCACGACCAGTGTGACAGTTTCATCTGCGGGTCAGGAACAGATTGACCAGACCATCGACGTCTTGCGCAGTGCCGGTGTGAGTATCGAGTCAGTTTCACACCCGCGGCGGACGCTGGAAGAGGTCTTTCTGAAACTCGTGGATGATCATGAAACGGACGCTGAATGAGACCCTACCTTGCCGTCATTCGTGATTCGTTCCGCGAGGCGTTCGCGACCCGCGTGCTGTGGATCGTGCTGATCCTGATCGCTGTGTTTCTACTGGCCATTGCACCATTCGGATATCAGACGACCGTACCGGTCACGATTCGATTCTTCGACGTGCGCGATGCTCGCGGGTTCGTGCAGGAATTGCGGGACAGTGCTACTGCGACCGACGCACCTGCGGGGTATGTCTTCAGCCGTCTGTCGGCGGACAGTAAAGAGCGACTCAAGGGCCTTTCAGAAGGACCGGGCGACCGTGAGCGATTTCGGTTTGCATTCCGGATCCTTGACGAGATCAACGACCTTCTGCGTGAGCCCGACTTCTATCGGGACGAGGTCTGGAAAGACGTGCGACTTAACGCAGAAGGCCGTCGACTGCTGGGACGTGAACGGGGCTCACTGTCGGAAATCGAAGTTAGCCGCTTGAATCGACTGGCCTTCGATGCTGCGTTCCACGAACACCTGGAACCGGCTGGACGAGAAGCGCTTCAGTTCGCGTATCTGTGGTCGACGCTAGGTGACGAACTGCCCGTCAGC
>CAYSJO010000364.1:0-8169 GCA_964431285.1 uncultured Planctomycetaceae bacterium | reverse complement strand
AAAACCTAGGGGTGCCGTGGACGGCGATTTCAGGAAACGGCTGAGATTTCGATGAATCGGGCTAAGATTTGCCCGCTGTGGCGAATACTCCCTCAGTTGCCTGATCTGTCTCCTGCAGGAGGCGTTGAGTGAGACGAATTGGCCAGGGTTTGTTGGCGCATGAATTTAGATGGCAACCAGTCCTTAATCGAGAAGAGGTGAATCATGAGTATTGCAAAGAAAGTGGGATTTGGCGTTCTTGGAGCCGTGGTCCTGGGTGGACTGATCTTCGGAAGAAACGCGTTCGACTATTCGTCGACCGCCGTTAACGAGGTTCGGGAGGCCGCCGAGGGAAGTCTCTCCCCCGAGTTTCAATTGAAGACGGCAAAGAACATGCTCGACAGCGAGCTGAAGCCGGAAATCAGCCGAATGAAGACGGTCGTGGCGAGTGCCCGCGTTGGTGTTCGGGAATTGACTGCCAAGCTTGAAGAGCGGGCAACTCAGGTCGCCGATGACCGTGCCGCGATCATGGCTCGCACGGAACAGCTCAGGTCACAGAAGACGACCTTCACGATCGACAATGTGAGCTACACCGACACGGAACTGCGGAATGACCTTGAAACACGATTCGAGCAATTCAAGGTGGTCGAGCAGACACTCAAGAGCGAACAGCAGGTGCTCGCGGCGAAGAAGAACGCTCTGACGAAGAACGAAGAAAAGATCGAGGAGCTGCTGAAGGCTCGCCAGGAATTGGAGCTGCACATCGAGCAGCTTGAGGCCCGCCTGAGTGCAGTGAAAGCCTCCGAGACGATCGCCGAAAGCGACTACGACGAATCGAAACTGAAGCGAGTGAAGGACCTGATCGGTCGGGTTGAGCACAAGGTCAAGGTTCGTGAGGAAGCATCCTCGCTTGAAGGTGAGTCAACTGGCCTGATTCCGATCGAAAGCAAATCGTCGAACAATATCGAAGACGCGGTCAGTGCGTACTTCGGTAACTCGAACGACGGTGGCGATGTTGCGGAAACCACCAAACCTGTTGAAGACGCACCGGCTAACAACTGAGCCGAGTAATCTCGACCTGTGACTGGATGCCGATCCGGGATCGACAGTCTGGCAGGATGCCGACTGTCGGTCCGTTTCTCAGTCACAGCCGCCGTTCGTAGTAACCGCATTTATGCCGTTCAGCTGTCAGCCCAGACGGCAGACACGCGGCAGACCGACGCGCACCAGCGATCCAGCCGGATAAATCCGGCTACAAGCACAACAACCAGACGGCAGGCAGCCCAATGTTCGGTCCGTTGTTCAACCCGCAGAACGAATCTCAGCCAGGCCGGCGTTATATGGCCTGGATTGATGGCGTCGGTGCGTGGTTGATCCTGACTGGAGAAACGGTTTCCGTGGGGCGGGTCACCGGCGGAATGGGATTGCTTGCGAAATCCAGTGACGAAGACGAAGCCGATCTGGCACTGATGGCGAACATGTCACGGCGGCACGCTTCACTGGAACGTGTGGAAGAGGATTATGTGATCACGCCACATTCGCGCGTCGCAGTTTACGGCCGGTCAGTCGATCGACAGACAGTGTTGCCGGACGACTGCGAAGTGACGCTGGGTGATTCCGTGCGAATCGGGTTTTCCGTGCCGACTCCATTGAGCGCTTCGGCCAGACTGACGTTTCAAAGCAACCATCGCCCGCGGACTTCGGTCGACGGAGTTGTTCTGATGGCTGACACGTGTCTGCTGGGTAACGGCCCGGAAAATCACATTTGCTGCCCGTCATGGTCTACAAGCGTCGTGCTGGCTCGGACAGAAAACGGGCTGGCGGCACGGTCACGCGAGGCTCTGTTTGTTGATGGAAAACTGGCCCGCGGTCTGGCTGCGGTCGAGTCGGGCCAGGTCATCACGACAGGTCAGTATCGGTTCCGTCTCGAGGCACTGAACTGATGAATGAAGACAGAGCGGCCAGGCAGGTCAGCGACTCATGAAAACCACAATTGATCTAGAGCACTCGCCAAAACAAGGCGGTCGTCCGATGAACTTCAGATATGAACCAGAATCGAAACCACTTGATGGTTACACCGTCAAGCGAGCCATTCAGCGTGGCGGATTCGGTGAGGTGTATTACGCCCTCAGCGATGCCGGCAAAGAAGTCGCGCTGAAGCTGCTGCAGGACAATATGGATGTCGAGCTGCGCGGAATCGCGCAGTGTCTGAATCTGAAACACCCCAACCTGCTGTCGATCTTCGATGTCAAAACCAACGAGGCAGGTGAGCACTGGGTTGTGATGGAGTACGTCTCCGGACAGGCGCTTGATGGTCTGATCGCCGATAACTCAAAAGGTCTTCCGCCAGAACAGGTTGAAGAGATTCTCAACGGTATCGCCGGCGGAGTCGGCTATCTGCACGACAAGGGCATCGTGCATCGTGACATCAAACCGGCCAATATTTTCCTTGAGGAGGGCAACGTCAAGGTCGGTGATGTCGGCCTCGCGAAGTTCATCTCGGAGAGTCGCCGCAGTGCTCAGACGCAGAGCGTCGGGACCGTGTACTACATGGCTCCAGAGATCGCGCACGGGCGCTACGGACACGAAGTCGACATCTACGGTGTTGCTGTCATGCTGTTTGAACTGCTGACAGGCAACGTCCCGTTCGACGGCGAGTCGACCGGAGAGGTGTTAATGAAGCAACTCTCGCAACCTCCGGATTTGAGTTTGTTGCCGGACCGACTGAAACCCGTTCTGGCGCGTGGCCTAGAAAAGGACCCGCTGAAGCGGACCCCCAGCGTCGTAACTCTGGCAAAGGAATTCAGTGCGGCATTGGCCAATGTGAAGGACGAGTACAAGGCATTCCAGAGCGGCGCACCCGTGGCATCAGCTGCCGCAGCGCCATATCCCGCGACATTCAAGCACGAGCAGCCCGGGACGTTTACCAGCGAACAGCAGTACGACGATGTTGAGTTCGTTGATCGCCCGAAACGGCCTCGCCAGGCGCGGCGGTTGTCGTCGCGCGAACGGGAACAAGTCGTCAGGGCCGCGACGCCAGTGGCCGCATTTCTGGAGCAACCCAGTAACTGGTTGCTGATAGTCGGCGGTGTTTTCGCCGTGATGTTCCTTCTACCACCCCTGCTCTTTGCGGGCGGCATACCGATTGTCTTCCTGATCGTACTGGGGACTTTTGGCGCAGGGGCATTCTTTGTCGTCCGTGCGATCTATCGAGCTTTCTTCATCGATGTGGACAACCGTTACGGCGAGCTGCGTGACGACGGGAAACGCGGATACAAACGCAGCAAACGTCTGAATTCTTTCTACGTTCGGAACTACACGCCAGAGGCAGAACGCAACCTGTCATTGCTTGAACAAGGTGCCGAGTCGACTGGTTCGATGGCCGTTGCTGCCCTGTGTGCCGGTTTGATGGCGGCCGCACTGTGGGGCATCGACGCGCCGTTTTTGAATTCTCCGGCGAAGGCCGCGCTCTTCGGTCTGGTGGCAACACTCGGAAGCTGGGCCGTCATCCTGCCGTCGAAGTTCTTTGAAGGTCGAGGCGGCAATGGTGTTACCCGGCGGCTGACCACGGGTGTGCTGGGCATGATGGTCGGTGCCGGTGCCTTCATGGTCGATGACTCGCTGATGGTCGATTTACCCGTCCATGATTACGGGCAGTTGTCACAATTCGTGGCCGATCACAATCTGATTCCGGTCGTGACGACTCAGGCAGATGCCAGTCGACTCGTTGGATACGTAACGTTCTTTGGAATCCTGCTGCTCGTCCGTCGCTGGTGGTTCCACGTGGACTCGTACCGACCGGCACGCCTGCGAGTGGGGTCGGTGTTCTGGACAATGGCGGCCGCATGGATGCTGTCGCTGATCGGAAAGTTTCCGTACGACTGGGCCGTGGCGTGGGCCGGAGCCATGTCTGTTTCGGCGCAACTGGCAGCCGTATGGGTCAGTCGCGAGCATCGTCCGGGTGAAATGTCCAACGAGGCCGCAGCAACGGCCTGAAGTCCTCAGCAAGTCAATCTGACCTGAATCGACTCGATTCAGGCACGCGAATAGAACGGCAGGTAGCAAGATGGATACTCAACACGTTGGGATGAATATGAGTTTCATGATGATCCTCCTGCTCGGCGGCATCGCCATTGCCGTGCTCATCGGTCTGACTCAAATACTGGGAACACTCACCGGGCGTCAAAGCCATACGCACGCCGGGCAGGTCAGCCACAGTCGGCGTTCGCAGGGGACTGCGCTTGCGGCGGCTATCGGTGTCGGAGCGTTGCTCCTGGTCGGCCTGCTTGTTGGCTACCGGTCGGGACCCGTCGAAGTCGCTACGACTGTCGCCCAGCACACGGGCCATTCCAAGCCAATACCACAGCTAGAATCCAGCGAGGGGCATGAGGGAGGTACTGTAGAGGCAGAATCGCCCGAGGCCGCGTCTGTTCCCGCCTGGACACAGACTGAAAAAGTCGTACTCCACGAGGGGGAAGTGGGCGAGACACTTTTTGTCGCCAGCAGCCAGCCGAGTGACAGTAAAGAACTGGCTCTTCGCGAAGCCGTCCAGCTTGCGACCGTCAATCTGAAAGAGCGTTTGAGCGAAACGTATCCCGACTTCAGTGACCGACCGATTCCCGAAGCCGTTTTCAAGGTTCACGCAATCAAACAGAACTTCACGGAGTCATGGATGGAGCAGTTCGGCGCGTTCGAAGAACCGATGTTCCGCGTCTACATCCAGTACGAAGACTCCGCCCGCGTGCGAGAGCCAATCGTTGAAGCATGGCAACGCTCGGCTGTGGCTGGTCGCGTGACAGGAATGGCAGGCGGTATGGGCCTTGCCGCGATGTGTCTTGGGATGTTGTCTGCGTTCATGCGGATTTTCCTGGCGGCGCCAGGCAAACGTCGCGGTCCGGTGATCACGACCACCGCATTCGCCGGCGCGGCCGGCCTAATTGCGACGCTGGTCTAAGCTCGCTGGTGTGGTGCAACTCCTGCGGCTCGCTGGACCATCTGCAGCCAGCATGTCACGATCCAACGTGTTCCAGATACCCGTTGGAGAATCCCATGTTTCGCTTGCAACTGACCTGCCTGATGCTGTCTGTCGTTGTCCCGTCGATTGTTCTGGCTGCCAACCCCATCGTGCCGGACGACGTGAAGCTTGAAAAGCTGTTCACACGATCGTCGGGCATCAATGGTGGCCTGACAGAAGGACCGACCGCAGCCCCCGACGGATCGATCTACTTCTCCGATATCCCATTCGGCGAAGACAAGGGTCAGATCCTTCGCTTCGACCCGAAGACTGGAAAAACCACCGTCTTCTCGAACGACAGCCGCAAGTCGAACGGTCTGAAGTTCGATGCCGACGGTCATCTGGTCGCCTGCGAAGGGGCCGACCTCGGTGGCCGGGCGATCGCACGCTACGACATTAAGACCGGCAAGCGGACGGTGATTGCGGACAGTTATCAGGGGAAACGGTTCAACGCTCCGAACGATCTCGTGTTCGACGCTCAGGGTCGAATCTATTTTTCAGATCCGCGTTATCTGGGGGCGGAGCCGCGCGAACTGGAACATCGCGCGGTGTACCGGGTTGATACCGATGGCACCGTGGTTGAGGTCACTCACGAGGTCGAGAAGCCGAATGGTGTGGCACTCAGCCCGGATCAGAAGACGCTGTTTGTTGCGGATCACAATAACGGGACGGATCGGATCGGCGTCGAAGAGGGTACTCCTGGCGCCATGAAGATTTACTCATTCCCGCTGGGTCCCGACGGTCTTGTTAACGGGCCGCGGAAGACGCTCCAGGATTACGGTGACCAGGCCGGTTGCGACGGAATGACGATCGACCGGGCAGGCAACGTTTACCTCACCCTGCGAAGCATTAAGAAGCCCGGCGTGCGAGTGATCAATGCAGCGGGTAAAGAGCTGGCATTCATCCCCACCGGCCCCGAGAACCAGAATGCCGATGATGACCCGGTCGGATTGCCCAGCAACGTGACCTTCGGAACGGGCGATGACAGCCACACGCTGTACGTCACGATTGACAAGAGCCTCTACCGGATCGGTCTGAAGTCGGAAAGCTTTCCCGTTCCGTTTTTTGACGAGACGACAGATCGTAGCTGGCAGCGAATCAGCCTCGACGTGGCGTTCCGCTCAGAGGGCGTTGCTGTCGGAGACCTGAATGACGACGGGAGGAACGACGTCGTCGCCGGAGACATCTGGTACGAAGCTCCCAAACAGCCATTGACCGGCGAGTGGAAGCGACACGAAATCCGGAAACCTGGTCAATATGTCGCGGGGATTGGCTACAGCCACAGTTTCTGCAACTACGTTTGGGACGTTGACCAGGACGGACGGCAGGACGTCGTCATCGTGGGTTTCCCCGGAGAACCATTTCACTGGTACCGGAACCCCGGTTCCGAGGGCGGCCATTGGAAGGGACACGAAATCTGGCACAGCATCTGTAATGAGTCGCCCGACTTCGCTGACATTACCGGTGACGGAAAGCCGGAGTTTCTATTCGGTTCTCAACCCGAACGTCGCATGGGCTTTTCACCGCTTCCCACAAAGAACGCAGTCGGAGACAAGTGGAGTTTCAATTTCATCAGCGAACCCGGTGACCCGGGAAAGAATGGGACGTTCAAGTACTACCACGGACTTGGCCACGGAGACCTGAATCAAGACAAGCGGACGGACCTGCTAATTGCACACGGCTGGTGGGAGCAACCTGCCGACCTTGATGCTGCCGAGTGGAAATTCCATCCTTACGCGCTCGGTCGCGATGGCGTTGGCGTGGAACGTATGGGCGACATTCACGTCGACGACCTAGACCTTGATGGAGATCAGGACCTGATCGCCAGCTCGGCCCATGCACACGGTGTGTGGTGGTGGGAGAATCTCGGTGACAAATCAAACACACAGTTTCGATTCCACCTGATTGACCAGTCGTACTCACAGACGCACGCGATGGAGTATGTCGACATCAACGGCGACGGACAGCGGGACATCGTGACTGGTAAGCGTTTCTTCGCTCACAACGGCGGCGATCCCGGAGGTCGGGACCTGGTGCAGATGTTCTGGTACGAAGTGCACCGCCGCAGCGAAGGACCGCGGTTCATCCGTCACGAGATCGCGGCGGCACGCAACACGGGAATCGGGACACAGTTCCAGGTCGTTGACTTCAACGGCGACGGCAAGGCGGACATCGCCCTGTCAAACAAGAAAGGCGTCAATCTGCTGCTGCAAAAATAGTCGTGTGGATGTCCGCTCGCTTCCCGTCTCTGATCGGAAGCGAGTGGCGGACTATCGATCAGCGACGGGATGAATCTGAGTAACGTGAAATCCATGACACTGCTTCTGTGGAACGACACATGAGACCAACGTTCTCGACAGCCGCATTTTTGCTTTCCGTTGTCGTACTTGGCTGTGCCCAGGGCGGCATCACACCACCGTTGCCCAACTCGGCCCCGCAGAATCTCCCACGATTGCCGGGTGACAACATCGAAGGCTCGATCTGGGAATACACCGGTACGCCCAAATCAGAAGTAGGCAAGACCGATGTGCCCAGCGAGACGATCTCCGGCCGGTTCCGAATCGAAGGCAACGCAGTTTTTGACGTGCGTCTCGTGGGTGTGTTGCCACCCCGCGACAAAGTGAGGCGCGTGGCCGAAAAGCTGAAGCGAGGCGAAGGTGTCGAACTCCGATTGCCGGAACCACCGCAGCAGAAACGCATCGGTGAATAAAAGAGCCTGACCAAAGGTCGTAAGCGGATTGACTTCAACGACGACGAAACGCTGCACGGCCTGATGATCATCTGGCCGAAGAAGGATTCGCCCGGTGTATGGCTCGGCAATTACAAAGAGCAGGAAGGCCGACGGACAACGTCTGAGTGGGTCGTGGAACTTCGCGAGATCCAGGACTGGGTCCTGTTGCGTGAGTCCCCCTCTTCCCTGTACATCCGCGTCACTGTTAACCGTAGTGCGGAATCGCGCAACTCAGTTCGGCGCCAACATCCTGTCCGATGTGCGGACTGCGAGTCTCCAGATGCGCGGTATCGAAGCGGCGTAAGCGTTCACGACCGCCATCTGGGGCAGTCATTGGTTCGCGGCTCGGCGGAGGGCTCGCTGAAGCTGTTTGCGGTTGGCTCGGTCTCGGCGTTCATCGACCCGGTAGGTGCGAATGTCGTCCGGGTGATTCTTCCGCCAGACA
>CAYSJO010000363.1:0-3967 GCA_964431285.1 uncultured Planctomycetaceae bacterium | reverse complement strand
CGCACGTGGCCGTTTTTCGTCGCATTCCGCGGAAAACTGGCCATTGTCGTTTTCGTCTTGCGAGTGGGCGCAACCGGAAGCGTGGCCGTACCGCACCGGTTTTCGCACCGCTTCTGTCGCCTGTGCAAAGTGGTCCTCTGTCACCATCAGGTAGTGGCGTTTGGCGATCGCTTCGCAGTGGCCGATCCATGCATCAACGACGTGGGACGAGTACTCCTCTCGCAGTTCTGTGTCCCGTGATGCCCGCAGGTTCGTCCATGGGCGAGGCCACGGACTCAGGCCGGCCTTTTCGATGATCTTCTTGAATCGTGTGGTCAGACTGGCATTGGCGAAGTTGCCGGCGCTGTCGCGTAGTGATCGAGGTCGGAGCTGTACGATCACGAATTCGCCGCCGACCGATTGCTCAGAGAGATCCATCAACGGCTCAAGCAGCTCCGGAAAGAGAGGGATCGTCCGAGTCTGCTGTCCTTCCCTGTGCTCGTTCTTCGGTTGACGGAAGTTGATCCGTCCCTTCTTCCAGTCGATGTCCTGCCATCGCAGACACAACGGCTCTGACGGCACGCGCATTCCGCCATACCGGCCGAGTGCGACGAGGAGTCGCCATTCCGCAGTCGGACACGCCTCGAGGATTCGATCTGTTTCCTCCCGCGGGGTCGCTTTGCTCCTCGATCCGGCCTACGCAGCTCATTTTGCAGTTGGCACTATCTTCAGGCGAACGTTGCGGAATGCGACTTTGCAGCCTTTGCCGTGATCCTGCAGGGCGATGACACCTTTTGCGCGGCTCATCTCGTTGTCGCGATCGGTGACTGTCGCGAACACCACGTCGTTGATTTTCTGAGTCAGCGTGTCGCCGTTTGCTGTGATCTCCAGCGAATTCCACTCGTGCTCATTGAAGTGTGACTGAACAGTCTTCGCAGCCTGTTTCTGCGCCGCTGTTTTGGAGCCGTCCTCCGCAAGAATGGCCGACTGTCCGGCCGTGGCCATCAGATGTCGGGCATCCTTCTTCGGATGCGTCTTCGGCAGCAGCGAGTGATGCCAGAGGCCCATCTTGGATTGCTCGGCGACTTCGACCTGATAGCCAGACACCATCCAGTCGCCCAGGTCGTCGCTGCGGACCTGCACGCCCGAGTTGCCTTTGTTCCAGCGAAACTCCAGCCGCAGCACAAAGTCGGCTGGTTCGTCGCCTCGCCAGATCAGCCAGTTCTTTTCCTTTGACTCTCCAGTGCACCAGATGGCTTCATCCCGGACTTCCCATGCTCCCGGTTTCCCGTCCCAGCCTTTGAGATCGTGGCCGTTGAAGATTGACCTGAAGCCGTCGTCTGCCGGTGCGTCGTCGCGCATCAGCCACGCGATGAGGTCACGAGTCTGATCAGCGTCGAGTTTGTCGAGTAAACCGTCCGGCATCATGGACTGCGCAGAGACTGTTACGGACTCGACATCGTCAGCACGCAGTCGCGCTTCGCCGTTCGCCGTCTGGACGACGACAACGGAATCTGTCTGCTGAGCGACAGCACCGGTGATGACTCGCCCATTCACTGTCACAACTGTTGCCAGGCGGAAGTCGGACGGGACGGCGGCGCTCGGGTCGACGATATTGGACAGCAGATAGTGCAGGTTTCGGCGATTGGCTCCCGTGAGTTCGGGTCCGATCGTGCGGCCGTCTCCAAAGAGACGGTGACAACCGGAACATGTCCTGCGAAACAGTTCGCGTCCGCTCGCCGGGTCAGCACGCGAGAGTCGACCTGGCGTCAGCGATTGCTGTAGCTCTTTGATCTGCTTCAGGCGGCTCGCCGTCGATCGGCGAACGGTTCCCCACTCGGATTCGAGCCGCTTCAGCAGTGACCTGTCCTTCAAAGCTGCGATCTGTCGTGCCTGAGAAGCGGAAATGTCCGACGCCGGAATCTGCCTGCTTGCGACGGCCGATAACATCCGGTCAGCGCTTTCAGTGCGGGCGACGAACACGTCGATCGCGGCTCGCTTTTCCGTCACAGACATCGAGGAATAACGCGTGAGAATTGCCTGCAGCAGGTCGTCGTCCTGAATCGCTCTCGCTGATTGCAGTGCGGTCAGCGTTAACTCGCGGTCGGCAATCAATTGTCGCAGGTCGTCTGCCAGCCCGTCGGGCCGGCGGTTTGCAAGTCCTGTCAGAGCCGCAAGGCGCGAGGCATTGTCCTGACGGACGTCGTGCACGATCTGACGAATCTGTTCCACGGCAGCCTCGTCACCGATGGCGGCCGCGATTGTCAGTGCCGGGACTCGCACGTCTGCATTCCTGTGGCGAACGAGACGCATGACGGCGGCGCGAGCGGACTCCGACAGTTTCCGGCGGTCGACACTGACGATGGCCGAGTTGAAGCCGTGCAGGAAATCGGCAGCAACTGTCGCCGACCCGGACTGTTCGGCAGCCGCGAACAACAACGCGACCGCATCGGGAGACAGTTCTGTCAGACGCCGAGCCGCCCAGAGTCTTAACCGTTGCGATGCCGTGGCGGCGAATGCGAGTCCCTGTTGAGGACTGGCAGCCACGGCGGGCTCGATGGCGTACCAGATCATGCGGTCAATGTTGGGATCGCGCGCGGGTGTCTGACCGGCGAGCGTCCCGGCGACATCCAGGCGGCGCGCGACCGGCAGTCGTCTAAGCGCTGCTGCCAGTTCCATCTGCACGAGCCAGGACGACTCGTTATGCGCTGCCTGGACCAGCGCGTTGACGGCGGACTCATCGACAGACGATGTGTCCGTCAGCAGACGCGCGGCCCAGCTTCGAATGTGCTCGCTGTCGGATTGGAGCAGGCTGATGAGCCAGGCCGTGTCTGTTCCGGATGTTGAATGAAGAGCCCACAATGCCCGCAGTCTTCGCGTGTCGTCAGAATCGCGGTCGAACTGCTGTCTGAGTTGAGCATGGACCCCCGACATGTCCTGTCCGGCTGCAGCCCGCTCCTGCAGAAGTCGACGAGCGTGTCGGACGAACCAGTCGTTCTGATGAAACTGGTAGTCGACAAGCTCCTCGTTCGCGGCCGAGGCCAGATCGACGGACACGCGAATCGGCTCGCCCCACGTAATCTTGTAGATACGGCCGCTTGTACGGTGCACTCCGTCGCGATCGTGGCATTCGCCGTTGTCGGACCAGTCGGTCAGATAAACATCGCCGTCAGGGCCGTATTCCATCGAGACCGCCCGGAACCACGGATCGTCGGCGAGCAGGAAGTCGTCGGCATGAATGCCACGAACCGGACCGTCTTTCAGGACAAGCCGATCCCGATTGATGCGCCGTCCGTGAATATTGCTGGTGAACAGAGAGCCTCGGTAATGCTCCGGCCAGCGGTCGCCGAGATAGATCATTGCGTCGCAGTGAGAATGCCCGCCGCCGAAGTCGTGATTCCCCTCAGCCAAGCGGCCGGCCTTGTCCCATGTGCCCGAGCCCCAGTGAAGATGATCACTGGTCGCAGTCATCGCTTCGTAGACGAACGGGTCGGGATGAGCACCGCGATTCTTCCAGCGTTCGTAACGTGCTCCAGGAACCAGATGCCACAGGTGTTCCACCACGCTGGTTGTGAGGAAGCCGTGTCCGTGGTCATCGAAATCCAGTCCCCACGGATTGATGGTCCCGTCGGCAACGACTTCGAACGTGTGCCGGACAGGATGGTAGCGCCAGATCGAGCAACTCAGCTCGATCCGCTGTTCAGCCGAAGCATTCGAGCGGCCGACCAGTGAGGGCTGCTTGATCCCGTGCCGTCCATAGAGCCAGCCATCCGGCCCCCAGGTCAGTCCGTTGACGCTGTTGTGCTCCGCCTTGAGCGACCATCCGTCGAGATGCACGATCGGCCTACCATCGGGTTCGTCGTCCCGATTTCCATCCGGGATGAACGCGAGATGAGGCGGTGCTGTGATCCACACGCCGCCAAATCCCAACTGGAGCCCGGTGAGATGCGTCAGGCCGTCGCAGAACACTTTCCGTCGATTCAGGACA
>CAYSJO010000362.1:0-28513 GCA_964431285.1 uncultured Planctomycetaceae bacterium | reverse complement strand
TTCTAATTCCGCACCGGCAAACGTGGCAACAACCACGACAATCGTCCCGAATACACTGACATACACCCGGTATCGGGGGCGATTGATCAGAGCGCAGTTCGTCTCGCGCCAGTAAATCGGTCGGTCCAGAGGCAACGGTCGCTGTGAATCGAGGCGGATGAAACCCTTCGACCACTGTTCGAGAGTCTGTTTAACGAGTGAATCCAGTTCGCTTAGTAACCCGGACAGCGGATTCTTCTTCGTCTGTGTCTCACAACGAGTCAGAAAGTAGCGAGCGAGCCCCATTGAAATCGCACAACTGATCAGTGTCGGAATCGAAACGACCATCACCCGGGAAAGTGACAGTGGTCGCCACAACATCGAGTCAAACATTGGGAAAGCAAACATCATTTCCTCAAGGCGAATTCGGATCACTCCGAATTCGTCGAGGATGGTAGGAATGCTGACGGTTGCGGTTCCCACGAACCACGCCAGCAGAAATGCGGAAACGGTCTTATTGCAATAAGCAGATGTCATCACCGAAATGGTGATGACCTGCAGGCTTCCCATCAGCAACAACCAGGCCGCGCCAGCCAGGTCGGAACGGCTGCAGCCGCCCAGTGAATAGGCAAATGTCAGCAGCGGGAGCGACAGTGCGATCATGGCCAGCGTCGGAACGAGTCGCCCGAGTACTTTTTCGAAGACGATCGTCCAGGGCCCCAGACGAGTCAGCAGAAGCAGTGACAGCGTGTTGCGTTCCTTTTCTTCAGTGAACGCACTACATGACAGGATCGGCAGCAGTCCGTAGATGTAAACGAACTCTGTGTGAACGATCGCCTCCAGCAACTCACGCCCATGTCCGAGAACGCGGAACGGGTTGTGGCTCGAAATGACGTCGAAGAGCACGCACAGACCGACGATGCTGAGTGCCAATGCGAGCAGTACGCGCAACACGTACGTCATCCGCCGCGCCGACGCTTCTGTCAACTCACGACTCAGCAGCGGCAGTCCGATTTGCTTCACAGCGCGTCCAACTCAGGAGTGCCACGGACCGGTCACTGCGATCGTCAGTCCCGGCTTCTGCAGATTGAAGAACAGCGTTGAGCCGTCGGGCGAGAACGTCGCCCCGGCCAGCTCTGATTTCAGGTGGCAGGCAGCGAAGACGAACGGCTGACCCGATGGTGTGACTCCAATCAGCCGCGCGGTCTTCGTGCCGCGATCTTCGCACACAAACAGCTCGCCGGACGGAGCGACGGTCAGGTTGTCCGCGTTTTCGATCAGCGCTGAATCATTTGGTTCAATAAACAACTCAAGGTGACCCGGTTGTTCGGCTTCCTCGGACGAGCCTTCAACCGGACTCGGCGTGTACTTCCAGATTTGACCAATTTTCTTCTGACCACCTGAAGTACATGCAAAGTAAGCCGCTCCGTCTCCAAACCAGATGCCTTCTCCCCGAGCGAACATGGCCGCTCCCGCCTTGAAGGCACGGTGCCGCAGGTCATCGTCTGGAGACTCGACGTCATCCAGATCAATCCATTCCACGTCGAACGCATCACCCGGTTCAATCAATCCGAGCTTCGAGTTGTGATTGCGCGTGTCGCGACGGGGTTGCTCTTTGACCGCCAGAGCCTGCAGTTTCCCGGACGACAGATTTGGTCGGAGTTCGTCGTGACGGTCCGCGATGAATCGATAAATGCAGCCGTCGCCCCGGTCCTCCGTCTCATAGATGACGCCCGATTTCGGGTTAACAGCAATCGCTTCATGATTAAGGCGACCCATTGCCTTCAATGGCACGGGGTCGGCCAGATGCGGTTCGACCGTGACAGGCACTTCAAACGAGAAGCCGTGATCCTGCTCAGAGAACGCACCGGTCTTCATATCAAATCCCGTTCGCGCATTGGTCTCCTCGCATGTGATCCACGTGCCCCAAGGCGTCGGACCGCCCGCACAATTGCGATACGTACCGGCCAGACTCAGAAATTGCCTGACGACCTGCTGCTTCTGAGTGTCGTAGACAACCGTCGTCGTCCCTGCGATCCCCGGAGTCATCCCGCGTCCGGCGTCATAGAGTTTCCCTTCGGGAACTCGATCAATCAGCGCGTTCTTCTTTCCGAAAGGACCGCCGCCGCCCGGCGTCAACTCGTGATTGCGAATTAGCACGGTCAACCCGGATGCCTCGTCAGCGAAAGCACCCATACCGTCAGGCAGACCTGGCACAAGAAACCCGTCAGCCATCTCTTCCCCGGCAGTCGAGATGACGCGGTAGCAAAACCCCTTCGGCAGATCGATCCGTTTGTCGGCGTCTGACTGGAGTTCGCCGTAACCGGCTGAATCATCTGATGCAGACGACTTTCCCGGATGAATCAGCGATTGAAGACCAACGAAACCGGTGGCAACGAATGAGCTTTGTGCAAGAAATCCGCGACGTGAAACATGCATCGTTTGGCTTTCCGAAAAGTTGCTGCTGCCTGCGTGAAAGGGGCTGTACCGAGCGTAGCCGTCGACTTCATGGCCTTCCAGCCAGCTGATGCAGTCGTTTGAAGTGCTGTCCGAGTGAATCCACCTCATCACAGTGCCGCGGAGTGGGCCAATGCGAATTCACTGCCTGATTTCTGTTGCTTCCGTCGCAGCGTACATCTCGGTGGTCTCGGCAGCGGACCGTCCGTCTGTCGCGAGGAGCTATTCCGGTAAAGGGAGTCCCGCTGCGCAGGGATGGGTCGAATCACACGACAAGGAAAGAGCGGCCACAGCGAAGTCTGGTGTCGGATGCTGGCGAATTGACGACGACGACAACGATGGGCCCGAAGGTCTCTACTATCGGGCCGAACAGTCTGACGATGAGCGCGATCGAGCCAGACGTGACGGATTCGTTTACCGCTGGCGCGTACGGATCGTCGAGGAGACTCAGGTTCCAACGCGAGCTATCGGTACCGAAGTCTGCATCTGGCGCAAGGGCAAAACGGGACGGCTGCGCTTTGGCGTGCAGCTGGGACGACGCGGTTCCGATCTCATGGGAAAGTTTCACTCGGGGACGCACGGCGCTGTTGAAGGCTCTGTGACCGTGGACAGTGCGGGTGCATTTCACGACTGGGAACTGCTCTTTGATGGGGAGTCGCGAACCGTCAATCTGCGGGTAGACGGACGGTTGCTGGTGAGCACGCTCTGCGACAATGACGACTCCGGACATCATCTGGTGTTCGGTTCCCGCGCGACGGGCACTGGCGTTTCTGAATGGCAGCGAGTGGAGTTCTCGGCGGGGCTGCTGTCCGATGTGAAAGTCTCACCGCCCTCCATTCCACCGGAACGCATCGAAGTGTATGTCGCCGGTGCCGATGATTACTTCGCGTACCGTATCCCGTCGCTGCTTGTCACGCCGGCCGGGACGCTGCTCGCTTTCGCGGAAGGACGAAAAACAAGTCTGGCGGACCTTGGTAACAACGACATGGTCCTCAAACGTTCGACCGATGGCGGAAAAACCTGGGGACCGCTGCAGATCATTTACGACGAAGGCGAATCGACCATTGGCAACCCGACTCCCGTCGTTGACGAGGACACTGGACGTATCTGGCTGGTGTTCGGTCGCGAGGGCAAAGAAGTTCTTGAGATGCACAGCGACGACGACGGAGTGCCCTGGACGCCGCCGGTCGCCATCACCTCGCAGGCGAAGAAGCCGGAATGGGGTTTCTATGGAATCGGGCCCGGTGTTGGAGTCCAGCTTCGGCACGGTCAATACAAGGGACGAATCGTCACCCCGGCGTATCACCGACTGACCGAACACAAGGGCAGCTCGCCGTATGCGAACGTCTTCTACAGTGACGACCATGGAAAATCGTGGCAGGTCGGCGGAACAGTCGGCCGCGAAATGTGTGAATGCCAGGTCGCGGAAACCGAGAACGGTGGTTTGATTGTGAACGCGCGCAATCACTGGTGGCGAACGGGTAAGTCCCAGGAGAAGTCGGGGAAACGAATCGTGGCCCGCAGCTCCGATGGTGGCGTCACATGGACCAAACCGATTCTCGATGCTGTTCTGATCGAGCCAACCTGCCAGGCCAGCCTGCTCCGCTATTCGGGACTCGGAGACAAGGAACGCAGCCGATTGCTGTTCGCGAATCCGGCCGCCACACCAACAGGTTGCTGGGGCGGTCCGCGTCATCGGCTGACAGTCCGGATGAGTTACGACGAAGGCCGAACCTGGCCGATCAGCCGTCTCATCGAACCCGGTCTCGCGGCCTACTCTGCACTGGCACGGCTTCCCGATGCCCGTATTGGCGTACTGTACGAATCCGGCGGCTATAAACAGCTCACGTTTGCCGCCTTCGATCTCGACTGGCCGGCTCCGCAGTAACCGGGCTCCGGTTCGACAGTTCGTGCTTCGCCAGCCTGTTCAATCAACGCGACTTTGTTCGAGCAGCGACCCGTGCGTAATGGGCCACGATACAATGCCGGGACACTCATAGCTGTGGAGCTCTTTGACTCGCCTGATGGCGCGGTACACGTTCTCTGATCGCGTCTTGCTGATCAACACAACCTCGTTGCCTGTCTGGACTGCGTCGTCCCACCAGTACAATGACGTAACCGCATCGAGCAGATTTGTGCAGGCCACCAGTCGCTCGCTCACCAGCGCGCTCGCGATGTGCATCGCTTCGTCTCGGTCCTTCGCAGTGATGTAGACGACGCTTGCGTCCATATTGACGTTCAACAGACCGAGAGAATCAGAAGATCGGATAGATGAACGGTGCCACGACCGAACTGCTCAGAACGATCAGCAGACCGACGAGCATCAGCACGAGGATGATCGGCGTCAGCCACCACTTTTTGCTTTCCAGCAGGAATTCGCAGAACTCGACGAGCAGACTGGGCTGATGTTCCTCGGCAGCCTCGGCAAACGTGACCGGTTTGGTGGATGGTTCTGTTTTTTGTTCTTCGTTCTGCGGGACTGTGTCGCTCATGAGACTTCCACGGCTTGTAGTTAAACGGCTGAGCTCGATTTATTTCTTGCGGAGAACGTACACGACGTCCTCCGTCTCCGGACCGACGTCGACCGGCTGATTCAGGTCGTATGAGAAATCATAAACTCCGGCGCACCCAAACGCGGGCACTTTTTTCAGTAGTGCCGCCATCTGGCTGGCCGAGTACGTCCGGTAGATCATCTCATCTTCGATTTCGTAATGCTTCGTCGGAGTGTAGACGTTGATGGTCAATCCCAGATACTCGTGTCGCGTTGCCTGATCGATCTCCTTGGACCACATGTAGGTGTTGACCGCCAGATTCCCCCGCCGAGCGTGCCACGCTTCGTCTTCCAGCCGTTCCCCTGCCGACGGAATCAGATGCAGTCCAAGCAGATACAGCCCGCCCTTAACCAGCGAATCGGCCATGCACTGCAGATGCCCGATCGCCTGCTTATCAGTGAGCAAATGCCGGAACGTGTTAATCATGTTGAAGCCGGCGTCGACCTTGCGCTTCAGCCGGAAGTCGGACATGTCACCGACGACGGCAGTCTCGGGGTAACCTCGTCGTTTGAAGCGGTCGTTGCAGAACTTCACGGCGTGCGCATTAAGATCATTTCCCGACACATCAAACCCGGCTTCAGCCAGCTTGATCAGCAGACGGCCAGTTCCGCATGCTGGTTCAAAGACACGCCGCACGGGACGCTTCCCGAATCGTTCGAAGCAGGCACTGAGAAAGTCGTATTCCGCTCGCCAGTCTGAACCGAAAATCAGATCGTAATAGACTGGGTAGTCGTAAAGGTCACCTTTGATTTGCTCGGTCATATTCACTTTTCGACGGCTGGCGTAATCTCGGCGGGCGACGGGCGTCCACAACCAGACGTTCCAGCTCGACCGTCACATCGCGCAATTCTACGTACGCGGCCCGATGGCCGACAACGCCTTCAGCCTGGGGTACCTGCCACGCCATGGGCCGACTGATGTGACGGTCGACAGCGAAGAGGCCGGTCAGTAAATGCGAGTTTGTGCGGCTCTACAAAGCAATACAGAGCAGAATCTATGCATTGGCATTTCGTCCCAGGCCTAGTTCTAACGATGCTGCTTTCGTTGAGTGCTCCCCGGGCACGAGAAGTTTGCGCGCAAGCCGATCCGGGACAGTATGGCCGACGGATCATCCAGCCTGCGGATGCATCGAGATCCGCCGCGGACAGCGCCCAGACTCTACAACACTGGCTGGAACGGATGACGGAAGCGAAGTTCAACCGATCGGGCCAGGCGGCGGATGAGGGGCTCTATCTGGTGACAGAGGATTCGCCGCTCTTGCCCAGGAATGATTTGACTGCACTGAAAAGTGCGACCAATCCGGAAGCATTTCAGATCATCGGAGATCGCGACCAGTTGTGGATTATCGGTAAGACCGATGCGGCGCTCGACCGTACCTGTTTGAAATCGCTCGTTACGAGCGGCGTGTGATGTGATCTCGCTATGAATAAAGGGCTTTGTGCCATGAAACTTTCTGCCGGACTTTTTTCGCGATCATCGTTGTCATTCCAGCGATCACGTTGGAGGCTGGAGTTGACGTGCTGCAGGAAAGCAAGGCGAAGATCCGCATCGTGACGGATACCCGTGGAAGCACTCCTGCAGGTGCGGCTGTTTTGAAGGACGCGGGGACGTGGCTGGCAGAGTCGCTTAAGCGGGCTGGCGGGGCGGAGTTTGTTGTTGGAGAAGAAGTCGACGATACGCCGTCGCTGATTGTCGCGCGGGTGGATCAATGGCCGGATGTCGCGCGGGCGGCCGGGCTCCGGACGCACAAATATGACGACTATGTCATCGCGACTCGGCCGGACGAACGTCGGATCTATGTGCTTGGCAACAGCGAGGAATCCGCTCGGTTTGATGTGGCCGATCTGCTGCGTCGCTGGGGATTCAGATTCTTCGCACCGTCGCCGAAGTGGCACGTGACGCCAACATTGAAAGACCTTGCCGTCGATCTCAACGTGGCCGAGTCGCCGCAGTTGATGGAACGTCGCATCTGGTATGCGTACGGAATGAGCGGTGAAGATCTAAAGCCGCTGATGCTCGACTATCAGCGTTGGGCGGCCGCCAATCGGCTCACGTTGGGTGGTCTGACCCGAACCGGTCACAGTTACGGCAATATCATGGGCCGCAACAAAGAAGCCTTCGCGAGCAATCCGGCGCTGTCCGCGATGAAAGAGGACGGCAAACGTGATCAGACCAGCGTTCCCAACGCACGCAAGTTCTGCGTCAGCAATCCCGATCTGATCGAACTCGTCGCGAAAGACCGGCGGCAACTGCTGGAGATCAATCGCCGAGCGAATCCGGCTGCTTTTATGGTCTCGGTCGATCCATCCGATGGGCAAGGCACGTGCCATTGCGAGAATTGCAAGGCGCTTGGCACGACCACCGACCGCGTCATGCATCTGGCGAATGAAACAGCCAAACGTCTGCGAGCCGACGATCCGCGAGCGTGGGTGGGGCTTTACGCCTACTCCAGCCACCGGCTTCCGCCGCCGATCGACATTGAGCCGAATGTCTATGTGCAGGTCGCACTTGGGTTCAATCGGACGCAGTATTCATTGCCCGAGTTGGTCGATCGCTGGTCGAAGAAGGTCAGCGCGATCGGGCTGCGGGAATACTACGGCGTTGAAGCGTGGGACTGGGGACTTCCCGGCCGTGCTCGCGGGGCGCGTGTCGAGTATCATCGCAAGTGGATTCCGTTTTACGCCGAGCGAAACCTCAACGGCGTCAACGCCGAGACCAACGCGAACTGGGGAGCACAGGCGTTGGGCTTATACGTCGCCTCGCAGTTGTTGTGGGATCCGAAAGCGGAAGTTGATCCGCTGGTCGAGGATTTCTTCGAACAGTTGTTCGGCGAAGCAGCACAACCGATGCGCGCGTTCTATCAGAAGATGGAAGCCGCTCCGCCGCTGCGTCCCTCGACGTTGATTCCTCTGTTCACTGACCTCGAAGCGGCCTGGGAGCAGACGGATGATCCAGCGGTTCGCGCACGACTGACGGACCTGAAGGCTTATCTGATTTACGTCGCGAAGTTCCGCGAGTTTGATCTGATTCGCGGGCGAAACGCAGAACGCAACGGTATCTACTACGAGTCATTGAAACCGCTGATGACCTACGCATGGCGAGTTCGGCATCGAGACGTCATTCACTACTACGCCTTGGCACGACGTCTCTGCAACGGACTGCCCATCAAGGATAAGCGGCTCGAGTTCTACATGGCCAACAAGGAACGCGACCCGATCTGGAAGACCGGCGACGACCTGACAGATGCCGAGATCGGCGACCTGTTCGACAAGACGGGTGCCGAACTCAAAGCCGATGGCGACCCAACCGTCGCGTTCTCGCGCTACTTTGATCGCGTCAAAGTCGCTGGCGACGATGCGGGAGCGAGTTACATTCATGCAAAGCCGCAGGACAAACACTTCGCAGTTTCACGATTCCGTGGCGGCCTGCTGGGTTACCTTGGCGCGTCTGGACCGCAGACGGCCAGATTTGGCATTGCACCCAAAGCAAAGCCAATCACGATGACCGTCTACATGCGCGACGACGCAATCTTCGAACAACAATTCCGCGCATCGGACGCTGATGAAAAGCTTCACGACGTTGAAATCGAACTGCCGCGAGCGTTTGAATACCGAGTAGAAATCACGGGCGACTTTGAACTTCGGGTCCCGCCGGAGACGCCTTTTCTGTTCGAGTCGTCGGTTATTCGTCCGGCGTGGATTTCCTGCAGCGGCCCGCATTACTTCTACGTGCCCAGGGGAACGCACGAACTGATCGTCGATGCAAATCCACGCCTCAGTCTGATCATCCCCGGCAAGGGCCGCCGCGATCTGAGCCCGGCCGATCGAGTCGAAGGGAAGTCGCACATCGTAGTGAAAGTCCCCAACGGAGCTGACGGCACGATCTGGCACACCACCACTCAGACGCGAGGTCAGGTGATGCTGCTCAACACTCCGCCGCTGTTCAGCCTGCACCGCAATACAATCTTCGTTCCGCGCGAAGTGTCGGAGTCAGAAGGACTCAGTACGAAAAAATGAGTACGCTGCGAACAGGCCGGTCTCGCCCCAGTCGAAAATCCGGACGAACAACCGATGATTCCAATTCCCGTTGAACTGCATTCTCAACCACCGACTCGTCGGGAGATGCTGGAACTCGGCAGTGGTCTCGGCCTGTTGAGTTCGATGTCGGTTGTGAAATCGGCTTGCGCTGCTGCGGTCAGTGCGACGACTCGGCAGACATCGCCTGCGATCCGCGCCTGTGTCGTCGTCTTCTATTACGGAGGACCATCGCATCTCGACACGTACGACTTGAAGCCGGACGCACCCGCATCGGTGCGCGGTGAGTTTTCGGGAATCGCCAGTTCACAGCCGGGACTTATGATCTCCGAACATCTGCCTCACATGTCTCGCGTGATGCACAAAGTGGCGCTGGTCCGCAGCATGCATCACACGAATCGACTTCACGATTCGGCATCGACGGAAACGCATACGGGTCGACAGGGCCCGGCTGGCGATCGCGAAGAGTTCGCGGCGATGGACCAGTTCTTTCCCTGTCACGGGTCCGTCGTGACAAAACTCCGGACGGGAGAACAACTGGATGTTGATCATGCGGTGCTTCCCTGGCACTTCCACAATGTGGTCACGACACCGTGTCAGGGTGGCGGGTTTCTCGGCCAGCGATTCGATCCGCTGCTGGTGAGCGCGGATGCGGCGAAATTGCAGTACCAGATGCAGTCACTAAACAGGCCGGTGGAACTCACGCTGGACCGCATCTCGCAGAGACGCGCGCTGCTGAGCGGTCTGGATCTGAACCCGACCCTCGTCGGCAGTCGCGCTCCGTTTGGTGAGTTTCGCGACCGGGCTCACGAGCTGCTCCGTTCAACAACATTGCAGCAGGCGCTGCAGATTGATGACGAGCCGGACGAAATGCGCGAACGGTACGGGATGCTCGCGCCGGAACGCGTGAATGGTGATGGTGGCGCGGCCGGGGCTGGCAGGCCGGCTCGCAACCTGCGCGGTCAGAATCTGCTGCTGGCTCGACGCCTTGTGGAAGCGGGAGTCCGATTCGTCAACGTGCACGACTTCCGTCAACAGGGACAGAACTGGGATTCGCACGCCCAGAACTTTCAGCAGCACAGCCGTTATCTGCTCCCTCAAGCCGACCAGGCTCTGGCGGCGCTGATCACCGATCTGGACGATCGCGGCCTGCTCGATTCGACGCTGGTTGTCGCACTTGGCGAATTCGGTCGGACACCGAAGATCAACGGCAATGCCGGACGCGACCACTGGCCAGACTGCTACACAGTGTTGTTAGCCGGCGGCGGTGTCCGCGGCGGTGCGATCTTCGGTTCAAGCGCTCGGATCGGCGCCTACCCGACTACCGATCCCGTCACTCCGGCGGATCTCGCCGCGACAATCTTCTGGCGATTCGGACTGGATCCTCAAAGCGACGTTCATGACCGCACGGGACGGCCCTGGCGAATCGCGGACGGGCGACCAACCTCAGCCATCTTCGGATAGGCTAAGTGCATACAGTTAATCGGATGTGGTTTTCATCCGCCGAAGGACGGCCATGAAATGAGAACGATCGCAACAGGGCTTCTTCTTTCGCTGATTGGGACATCGGTTGCCGCGAGCGAACTGGCCGAGCCTGTCCTGATCATCCAGGACGACATTCCACACGCCGCTCCGTTTCTCGCTGACGTGGACGGAGACAGCAAGAAAGACCTTCTGGTTGGCCAGTACCGTGACGATCCCTATACGGGCGCCAGAGTTCGGCTGTTTCGCAATCTGGGCACGGCGAAAGCTCCGAAGTTGGGTGAGGGAGTATTCCTGCAGGCCGGAACTGTCAACGTCGCCTGTGACGAGTTCTGTCACACAGGCTTTGGCCCCCAACTGATCGACTTCAACGGCGACGGCAACCGCGACCTGATCACTGGTTCGCGAGATTGTCAGTTGTTTGTCTTTGCTGGCCTCGGCGACGGTCGCTTTCAACCGGCGTCTCGCCTGTCGTACGTAACGACACGGGAGCACCACCGAGTCTTTCAATACAACGCAAGACTCTTCGCCCATGATTGGGACGTTGATAGAGATCCGGACCTGATCACAGCCAGGAATGGCGCCGTCTGGCTGTTCCAAAACATTGGTGGAGATACGCCGGAGTACGCAACACCCGTTGAACTCGTAGAGCACGGCGCCGAGAAGATCTTCTCCCGGGTTCCCGTTGTTGCGGACTGGGATAACGACGGTCGTGACGACCTTATTGTCGGTCGCACGGATGGAAGTGTTGTCTGGCATCGCAACACCGCCGAAGCTGGTGTTGAACCGCGTCTGGAAACTGCAGCTGTGCTCGTCGAAGCCGGGCTTCCTGGCCAGGCGACGATGGATGCCGACGGTCAGTACGAGCGTCCACTCGGGCCGACACAGAACATCCGCCTGTGTGTCGCCGATTACAACGACGATGGTCGCGTCGATCTGCTACTGGGAGACTCGTGGTTTCTTCATCGACAAAAGGCCGGCCGGCCAGCAGAGGAGACGCAGCAGCGGGTCATCGCCTACGCCGCATACAGTGAACTGAGGGATCAGTTAAAAGCACTCGAAGATGCGGCCGAGAACGAATCGGAAGCAGCCCGTGCCACACATGCGGCCAGAATTGCCGCAAAGACGATCGAATGTGCCAAAGCATGGCGCGCCGCCTACTCCGACCAGCAAAGGACCAGTCGCCATGGTTCGGTGTGGTTATTCGAGCGCGTCGCCGCGCCCCGTTAGGCAATTCAGTTTCGGCGTCGTTGATACGACGAAGTCGCCAGGCGATTCACTTCTTCCAGAACATCCAGCCCGGTGATGCGCACGTGTTGGCGCGGTCGATTTCGACCAGCTCGGTCACCTGGTGCTTCTCGAATCGATCCAGCAGCGATTCGAGTCCGTGTGTGAGCTTGTATTCCACTTCGCTCGGAAACATTGGCCACACGGCATGGAAGTTGATCACGCGGTCGTCGAGTTCCACCCGACTGAAGTCGGACGGGACGACCAGCATGGGTGGCAAGAGCAGGGCGCACGTGAATCCTGTGCCGTCGGCGTACGGTACGTCATCCTCTCCACTGTTGGGCACGGTGTGACCGGGACCGAGCCACGTGTCGTACTCCTGAGGCAAACGCGCCAAGATTTTCAGTAGACGGATCGGCCAGTAGTTTTGCTCGTCCCCGAACGACTCCTGCGACATCGGCCAGTCCGGAGGCAGGCACATCATCAGTTCGGCGAACTCGTAAGCCTCGGCGCCTTCCGGGACAGTCATTGGCCGATCGCTCATGCCACTGGTCACCAGTGTCCAGAACGGGCGATTGTCCGTCGGGGGCACTTGATGCACGTCGATGTGAACCAGGTCTGACCCCAGTTCGTGAAGCACGCCCGCCACTGGACCGATGTGGCGTTCGATGTGCTGGTCAATGACTTCGATTGAGTCACCAGCGATGGCCGGTTCAAAGTCGCGCTCGCGCGCTTGATGCCGGTAGACTGCCGTATCTGCAGGAGTCGTTTCGGAGTCAGGGCCGGGCACTGGAACGCGGATTTCTCCGTCGCAGTCACGACACGTCGCGACTTGACCGACTTTCGATTCGTCGACTTTGTAGCGTCGTCCGCATTGCTCGCACTCGAATGAAATCAGCACAGCCATGACTCCGATCACAGACTCCGGGCTTAGTCTGTTGCGTCAGTGCGATTGGTCTCCTGCGACGCAGGCGTCTGCTGGCCGGACGTGGCGATAGCCGACGATGACAAGCCAGCGACGTACTCGCGGATGTCGGTCAGATCGGCTTTGGCACGAAGCAGGAGGACAATCAATTCGGCCGACGCAATAAACCACACAGTCGCAATCAACCCGCCAAAGACACTGATCATGCCTGTGTGAAGATCCGTGGAAACCAGGGCGACAAGAAGTCCGATCGTACCAACGGTGAAACTCAAAATCGCGCAAAGACGGTTGATCCCGATCAGGGCATTCAGTGCTGGGTACGGGTGAGATAGCTGAGGCATCGAGACGCTCCATCAACAGATTTTCCGGAACCAACAGGATCATAGTGCCGTAACCACGGTCGAACGACTCGGTCTGCTTGACCATTCGGACGCGGACCAGTCCACTATCAGGACCCTGGTCATGTCAGATTCTCACGAGGAATACCATGTCGCGGTTCTGCCCTGCTGTCCTTCTTGTGGCCTGTTTAACCATGTTGGCCGACTCAATGGCGGCCGAACGCCCCAACATTTTGCTGATCACTGTTGACGACATGAACTGGGACTCGATCGGTGTATTCGGATGTCCGGTCGACGACATCACTCCCAACATCGACCGTCTGGCCAGCGAGGGCGTGCGTTTTGAAAACGCACACGTCACGGTTGCTATCTGCCAGCCGACGCGCGCGGTCTGGATGACGGGCCGCTACCCGCACAACAGCGGTGCTCTTGGGTTTGACCCGATCAGGCGCGACGTACCGACTCTGGTCGAAGCGTTGCGTGATGCTGGCTACTACACCGGGCTGCTGGCCAAGACCGGACACGTTGTTCCGACACGAGCCAAAGCATGGAATCAGTGCATTGCGGCGAAGGACCTTAGAAACGGTCGCGAACCCGAGCGCTATCACCACTACACCAAAGAGTGCCTTGCGAGTGCAGAGAAAGCGGGGCAACCGTTCTTCCTGATGGCCAATGCGCAGGACCCTCACCGACCGTTCTATGGAAGCGATCAGGAACAGCAGAGCCGTAAACGAGATCGAAAGAGCAAGAACGATCAGTACGGAGGCGGATTCCCGGACGTTCGTCGCGTCTACAAGCCGGATGATGTCGCGATGCCTGCGTTCCTGCCGGATATCCCCGATGTCCGTAAAGAGGTCGCGGAGTATTTCACGTCCGTTCATCGTGCCGATGAAGTTGTGGGTGCCGTGCTTAAGGCTCTCAAAGAGTCCGGCAAGGCGGACAACACACTGGTCATGTTCCTTTCGGATCACGGAATGCCGCTGCCGTTTGCCAAGACCAACTGTTGGCGCAACTCGACACGCACTCCGTGGATCGTTCGATGGCCAGGCAAAATCGAAGCCGGTCGACATGACACGTCCCACATGATTTCGGGCATTGATCTGTGTCCGACGTTGCTCGCAGCCACAGGGCTGCCATTGCTTGAGGGAACCGACGGAAGGTCATTCGTGGACGTGCTGAAGGGGGAAACTGATCCCAGTCGAACATCCGTGTTTACGCACATCAACACGATCGCGAGCAAGCGGGACTACTCGATGCGCAGCGTGCAGGAACCACGATTCGGCTACATCTACAACGCATGGTCGGACGGGAAATTCGCCTTCCGCAATGAGTCGCAGAGCGGACGGACATTCAAAGCGATGACCGAAGCGGCAAAATCTGACGACGCCATTGCCGCGAGGGTGAAGCACTTCGTTTTTCGAACGAAGGAAGAATTCTACGACTATGCCAACGATCCGGATGCTCTGCACAATCTGATTGACGATCCGGACTGGACCGCAGAGATCGCTCGCTTCCGTTCACTGATGCGCGAGCACATGCAACGCGCAAAGGACCCGTTGCTGGAACGGTTCAACGACGATGTTGCGGCTCGATCGGCCAGGTAGCTCGTCTCTCAGCCCTGTGCCCGTCGCTCGAGCGCCATCTGCAGCGTGACGGCTTCCATCAGCTCCTGAGCAGATTCTTCAACATCCAGCACGAAGCGGTTGATGACGCTCGAGAAGTAGTTAAATGCCATAAATGCAGGAATGCCGATGATGAGTCCGAACGCCGTCGTCAGCAGCGCGACGCTGATTCCGTCGGCGGCGGCTTCAACGATGTTGGTTTCGCCCATCTGAGCCACGATGTCCTGGAACGACGTGATCATACCGGCGACCGTTCCCAGGAATCCGAGCATTGGCGCAACACTGGAAATCGTCGCCAGTACGGGCAAGTGTTTTTCCAGAGCCGCAACGACATGCACTCCGTAGTCGTCGATGGCTTTGACGACCTGTTCTTCAATCTTGGCGGGGTCGTAACCCAGACGCCGCAGTACCAGGAACTTGCGAAGTCCCGCCGACAGAATTGCCGGTACCGGTCCCTGCTCGTTTTCGCAGAGGTCCAGGGCTTCCTCCACGCGGTCTTCGCGCAGAAAGCTCAGCACATCCCCACGAATACTGCCCGGATCAGATGTCAGCATCTTCAGACTGCGATACCGCTCAATGATCACCCCAGCTGCCAGGATTCCCATGATCAGAATTGGCAGCATGAACCAGCCACCTTCCAGCAGCAGGCCCAATGCTCCCGACTGAGCGATTTCCTTGAGTTTTGCGAGTGAATCGTCGCTCCCTCCCTCGTCCTCTTCTTCATCGGACATGTCGTCCTCACCCGGCTCCGTCGCGGCCGTGTCACCGGTGTCGCCCTCAGTCGGGGCATCACCCTCAGCCGGCGCGGCTTCGCCATCGGCAGCAGGTGCGTCGGCCGGAGCTTCGACGGCCGTGCCGTCGGGGTCTGCGGGTGCCGGAGTAATTGGATCCTGACCGGCAAGAAGCATTGAGAGATACAGAATGTACGACATGGTGGCGGGTTACTTGGGAGGATGGTCAAGGCGGGAAGGTAAAGGGGGGAGAAACCAGCGTAACTTCCCAGGCTTCCAAGTGACAGCAAGCGAGCGGTCACGACGGCCAGAGCGAAAAAAACTGAACACAGGCGAGGTTGATGCGGTCAGCCTGCTGCGCGGACTTCATACTGGTTCAGCTTGTTGTACAGAGTTTTCAAGGCGATCCCGAGTTCACTGGCTGTTCTCGGCTTGTCGCCCTGATGTTTGTCAAGGACGCGGTGGATGACGTCCATCTCCACTTCACGCAGCGTCTTTGGTTCACGCGGGTCCCAGACGCTGTCTGAGTTCGCTGTGAATTGCAGACATGGTGCGGCCGAGATGCTCTCGGGCAGATCGTCGGCCAGAATCCGCTCGCCCTGACACAGCGTCACGGCGTACTCCAGCGAGTTCGCCAGTTCACGGATGTTGCCTTTCCAATCGTGCCCGGCGAGCTTCTCAAGTGCTGGCTTAGCCAGCGAGACCGGTTTGCAGCCTCGTCGGCGACAGTGACGATCGATCAGATGACGGCTTAGAGACGAAATATCGTCGGTCCGCTCACGCAGCGCGGGAAGTCGAATCTCGAACGTGTTCACTCGGAAGAACAGATCCTCACGAAAAGTGTTCTCGTCAACCATATCCTGCAGAGGGCGATTGGTCGCACAGACGACTCGCACATCGACGTGAAACGCGTCGTTTTCACCAATCCGCCGCAGTTCGCCGGATTCCAGAAACCGCAGCAGCTTGACCTGTGTGTTGCGTTCCAGCTCGCCCAGCTCGTCGAGGAACAGTGTTCCGCCATGAGCAACTTCGATCAGGCCTTTGCGATGTGCCTCGGCTCCCGTGAACGCACCTTTGCGGTGACCAAACAGCTCGCTTTCCACAAGCTGATCGGGAAGTGCACCGCAATTGACTGCGACGAACGGCATATTGCCGCGACCACTGAGTTCATGAATCCGTCGCGCGGCCAGTTCCTTGCCCGTGCCAGTCTCGCCGAGGATCAGCACGTTTGAGTCTGTGGGCGCGATCCGCTCAATGAGTGTGCGGACCCGCTGCATCTCTGGTGAATCGCCGACCAGTTCGGTCGTGCCTTCCACCGCCTGCAAACGTTTTTCCAGCGAGATTGTTTTGTTTTCGAGTGTACGTCTTTCACCGACACGGTTCAAAACTGTCGAAATATCTACGATCTTGCATGGCTTCTGTAGAAAGTCGCTCGCCCCACGACGAATGGCCGTCACTGCCTCGTCCAGATTTCCGTGAGCCGTATGGATGACAATCTGCGTCTCCGGAGAGACGGTCTTGACGTGATCGACAACCTGCCAGCCATCGATGCCCGGCATCCGCAGGTCGACAATGGCAGCGTCAAATGAACCGGCGTCGATGGCCTCGATTGCTGTTTCACCGTTCTCGCAGACGGTGACGTCGTGGCCCATGCGCGGCAGTTCGATCCGCATGACTTCGCGGATCATGGTTTCGTCATCGACGAACAGCACGCGCAAACGATGCTCGCTCAAGCGAATTCTCCTCCCTGAAACCTAGTGGCTTCAGACCCGCAAATCAAAGGCCTGAAACGACCTGCCCGGCGTGTCCGTGCCCGGCTGGCCCGCAAATCCGCAGCGATCTCCCTTCGCTGCAAAATGCACCCACTCAAGAGTCCTCCCGAGCGGATCGGGGTGATATCAGAATCTTCAAAATCGGGTCAATCGGGATTCGGCATCAACAATCGCGGGATATGTGGGACGGGGTTTGCGCGTTTGGATCAATAGGGACAGAAAGCGCAGGCAGTACCCGCTGACACCACTCATGAATTGTTTTCTGTCTTTTTTGCCGGCGGCGGCAGTTGATCAGAGTCGGTGTCCAGCGCTTTGAAACGAGATGGATCAACACCGCGTTCGCGCATGATGTCTTCCACCGAACCGCGAACACCCGGCAGGTGCGTGACCAGTTGCTTGAATGCCAACCGGGCCACGCTGATGACGTCCACGTCCGTCTTCGCACGAATCGTCGCCGTGCGAGCACTGTCCTCGATCAGTGCGATTTCACCGAAGATCTGGCCCTCCCCAATCGTCGTGAGCACGTTGCCGTCTTTGACGATCTCCGCCTTGCCTTTGACGATGGAATAGAATTTGTCCCCGAAATCACCGTCATCAAAGATGATTTCGCCCGCATGAAAATGCTCCTGCCGTACGGCCTCCGGCTGGAAGATGCGCACCTGGGTGATGTCACGCGGCAGCAGCAGGTCCAGCGTCCAGTCCATGGCAATGCGAACCTGCCGGTCAAACCCAGGAAATTTCGACAGATAAATCGTTCGCCACACGAACCAGGCCAGTAGTCCTTTGAACCGAATACCCATGACCTCGGCGACAGCCGAGCGCTGTCCGAGCGAGGCGAGTTTGCCGAGTCCCGTGAATCCGAACACCTTCATCGGCCTGTTGCGCATCGAGGCAAGTATGTTGTCCGCGCAGGTCTTTGCCTGGCGCAGCGCGTGCTGAGCCGTCGGCGGTGACATGATGCCGTCTTTCTGGGGGACAGCCGCGCAATCGCCAACGGCCCACAGGCCGGGCCAGTCAGGTACGTTCAGGTGCTCGGTAACCGTAATCCGGCCTCGTTCCAGCTCACAGGGCAGAGCCGTAACCAGCTCGTGAGGTGCTGACGGAACCGTCGAAACGATCGTGTGGGCATCGATCGTAATGGTTTCTTTCGTCGCCTTGTTCTGGACCAGCGCTCCGTCGTCTGACACCGCTTTCAGTCGGACGTTCAGCCGAATATCCACGCCGCGTTTCGCAAGAATCTTCTGTGCGTATAAAGCCAGTCCTTCACCGAGTTCCGGCAGTATCCGATCGGCACTCTGCAGCAGAATGCACCGCACTTCGTCCTTGCGGATATTCGGATACGCTTTCAGCGCCGCGTGCAGAAAGTCGTTCAGTTCGGCAATGCACTCGACTCCCGAGAATCCTCCACCACCCACCACAAACGTCAGCAGTTTGCGACGTTCCACCGGGTCCGTTTCGACACTGGCCTCTTCGAGCACGCCGACCGCCTCGTTCCGCAATCTCAATGCGTCGCCCAGATATTTGAACGGAATCGCGTGCTCGCGCATTCCGGGGACAAGGTCGTAATTCAGTCGCGTGCCGAGGCCAATCACCAGCTCGTCAAACTTGAGATGAATCGACTTCGGCTGGTACTCGGGAGCCAGTCGAACGGTTTTGTTTACCAGATCGATTTCTTCAATCGAACGGGTATACAGCGTGGCTTTTCTGGCCAGCCGGCGGATGGGCGTGATGCAGTGCAGCGTCTCAATCGTGCCGGAGATGACTTCGGGGAGCAGCGGCTGAAAGACGATGTAGTTTTCGTTGCTGACAATCGTCACTTCGACATTCTCTCGTTCGGACGCCGTCATGCCCTTGTCGAGATACATCGCGGTATAGACCCCGGCAAAGCCGCCGCCGAGGATCAGAATCCGCTTTTTTTTGCCCGACGTACTCATCAACGTCCCTCGTGGTGCAGGGGGGTTCAGTGGGCGGCAGCATATGGACGTGCCGACGAACATTGAATCAACCGGCATCCCGTCGCCGACAGTCTGATATTGATCCGTTTCGGAAAATCGGCCTACAAACCTTGCCATTCAAGCCGGGCGTGGCTGCGCGCAAGCGCACTCGTAACGGCTCGGGTTGGAGAAGAAACAATGGGAATTCGAAGCCGAGTCAAAAAGTCGCTACTGAATCTCGTTCCCAGCGACAGTGATCATCCGATGGTCGCTCCACTGCAGATGAGGCGCCAGAGTGACGTTGCCGCCCTGATCCATACATGCGACGCATACGAGTTCTGCTGGGCGGGCTGGCAATTCCACTTTTCGCGGCATTGGAATGCGGAACACAACTGCAACGTGTACTTTGCCAACGAATCCAAACGCTGCCACTTTCCAGGAGTGATCCATTTACCCACCGGCGAAGGTTCGTGGGCGGATCGATTGAGCACTGCGCTGCAGGTGCTCGCGGAAGACTATGTCTTTTATCTCCAGGAAGACTTCTGGCCGACGCGTCCCGTTCAACTGGATCGGTACTATCAGATCGCGCGAACGCTCGACGCTGACGCGCTTCGAATTACTGCAGACTCTCCCTACTACACCACGTACCGACCGTTCGATGTGGGTGGTATCAGCGTACGGCGGTTTTCTCGGAGCAGCAGATACCTCGTCACGCACGCGGCCAGTCTCTGGAAACGAGACTTCCTGTTGTCGTGTCTGGAAAAAGGCGAAAGCCCGTGGGAAAACGAACTGCGCGGTACACAGCGACTCCGACAACGAAATGCAAATCTGTTTCTGTGCGTGGATGACTGGTATGAGCCGACGTGTCGCCAGGGTCAATTAACACCAATCGGCGTGAGCATGGATCGCGAAGCGGCAGATTCGGTAACGGCGGTTGCCTGACAGTGTCCGCCGCCCGTTGTGTGCTTATTGAGAACTTGACCATCTGAGGGGATCAGCGAGTGAAAAGTCTTCGAGAGAGACTGATTGAACCGGTGTTGCACCTACTGGAGCGCCCACTCCCCTCACCGACCGAGCGCGAGCAGCAATTGATTCGCGAGTTTCGTAGTCAGATTTCGCAACTGAAGGTTGTGGACACGACCGCGGACGCGGAGTGGTGCGACAACATGACCCGCCTGACAGAACTGGCTCACTCGCGAGACCCCAGGCGATTTCTGCACTGGAAGGTCGTGCGCAAATCAATGTTCGTGGCCAACGCGCCGTACATTCGGTCGGAACTCGAGCAGCTTCACAGCCGACCGGACTGGGCGACGCGCTGGGAACCGGCGCTCAAAGAAGACGACATTGGTGGCGCCACACCCAGCGATATGCATCCAGGCAGCTCGGGAAATCGCATTCATCTGACATATGACGTGGCGTCGTTTGAGGACGCCAGCGGAATCAACGTCCGTGACATCCCTTTCATTTTCGAGTTTGGTGGCGGTTACGGTGGGATGTGCCGCCAGATGTACCAACTGGGATTTCAGGGGACATATGTCGTTTTCGATTTGCCGCATTTTTCCGCGCTGCAGCAGTACTATCTCAAATCGCTTGACCTGAATGTCGTTCCTGGCGACAGCATGGATGTCACCAGTGACCCATCTGTGAGCTGCATCTCCTGCTCGAACACCGCACGCCGTATCGTATCGACGCTGGATGAAGAATACGTTCGACGGGGACTTTTCCTTGCGACCTGGTCGTTCAGTGAATGTCCGGTTGGTCTGCGAGAATCGTTCATGGACATTCTCGGAGCCTTTGGAAATACCTGGATCGGTTACCAGGACACGTTTAACGGCATCGACAATGTCGCCTGGTTTCAGTCACTTCGGCAGAGTCGGTCGGACGTGTCCTGGGTGCGGGTTCCGATCAAACACAGTCAGGGAAACTCTTACCTGACGGGCACAGCCGACCGGATGCAGTCTCGAGCGGCATGATTGCGACGGAAACAGTCGGACTTCGTCCAGGGGAATGTCCAATGACAAATGTGATGGAGCATGACTGTCCTTCGGACTTCACCGGATTGCGTGTCGTCCATGCAGCGAATTATCAGTTTGCCAAGGACGGACGGGTCTTCTTCAATCCAGATATCAAAATGAACCAGGGCCTCGTGCAGGCCGGCTGTTTCGTCTACCCATTCAGTATCAATGACCGCGCCCGCATGCTTTCGCCGACGGGCAGCAAAACGTTTGGAAAGGGCCGGGCCAACACGGCGTTGATTCGAACGTGTCGGAATATTGCGCCCGACGTGCTGATACTCGGGCATGCCCAGTACATCTCACGCGAAACGCTCCTGGCGATCCGTAACGAAGTGCCCGATATCCGCATTGGGCTGTGGTACGTTGACCCATTGTGGGTCCCCGAACACATTCAGCATCTGCACAACCGGGTCGATGTTCTCGACGCGATCTTTACAACGACTGCGGGAGATTTGCTGAAAGGCCTGAGCCGGCCCAACTGCCCGGCCGCATTCATTCCAAATCCCGTCGAACGGTCGATTGAACGTCACCGAACATTCGAGAGTCCAGCTCCGAGTTACGATCTGGTGTTTTTCGGGAGTGACAAACGTGCGCCTGAGCGTCGGCGGTTTCTTACGGAACTCTCTCGTTCTTTGTCTGGATCCCGGTTGGGCATTTTCGGTTGCCTCGGAAAACCGGGCATCTTCGGGCACGACAAAGAGCGACTGCTCGGTGACAGTCGCATGTCGCTCAATTTGAGCCGCCGTACCGATGTGGAATTGTACTCGTCGGACCGCATCGCCCAGATCGCCGGAAACGGGCAACTTGTTCTGACACCCTCGGGCAACGGAATCGAACAGCTCTTCACATCCGAGGAAGCCGTCTTCTTTGATGATGTCCATGATCTTGCCGAACAGGTCAAGAGGCTTGTTGCTGACGATGCTCAAGCACGGTGTATCGCGCGGAACGGGTGGGAAAAAGCGCATCAGGTCTACTCCGCCAGAAACGTCGCTCAGTTTATGGTGGCATTGATCATGAGGGACGCAGCGTTCAGGAACGTCCCGTGGTCGAAGCACATTTATCAGTCGGACGAGCCGTCGCATGCGGCGGCATAGTGGTCATGCCCGCGAACAGCAGCGATCGGACTGGCAGTCAGGAGTTTGAGTCAGCTGGTCAGGCCGAACTGTGAGGTGCCACGTGAGAGTCACGATCATAGGAACCGGGTATGTTGGCCTGGTCACCGGGACGTGTCTGGCCGACATCGGTCACGACGTCACTTGCGTTGACATTAACACCGAACGCGTTCGTGAATTGAATGCTGGACGCATTCCTATTTACGAGCCTGGGCTGAATGACATTGTGGCAGCCAACGTCGCGGCTGGTCGCCTGAAGTTTGTCAGTGATTGTCATGCGACTGTTCCCTCGGCCGACATTGTCTTCCTGGCCGTGGGAACTCCTCAGGGGCAGGACGTTTCCGCTGACCTGAGCGCGATCTGGTCTGTTGTGGATTCAGTTTCTGAATGTGTGACATCGCGGACGTTGGTAGTAACCAAGAGTACCGTTCCGGTTGGTACCAACCGGGCCATTCGTGCCAGGTTTGGTGAACTGCTTGGTGACGGAGCTCCATGTGTCGCGTCGAATCCCGAGTTTCTGCGCGAGGGATCCGCTTTACAGGATTTCATGCATCCGGATCGTGTGGTTGTGGGCGTCGAAGATGACAGTGCGTCCGCGTCGCTTCGTGAGCTCTACGAACCATTGTTGAAGAAAGAAGTGCCATTTCTGTCGATGGGATTCGAAAGTGCGGAGATGACAAAGTACGCCGCTAACTGTTTCCTGGCCACGAAAATCAGTTTTATCAATGAGATGGCCAATTTATGCGACGCCGTGAGTGCAGATATCCACGACGTCCGTGAAGGGATGGGAACTGACCAGCGCATTGGTTTCGCGTTTCTGAATCCCGGTGTTGGTTATGGCGGTTCGTGCTTTCCGAAAGACGTGCGGGCACTGGCCTCTGTCGCCGAAGCTCACGGAGCGCCGTCGGTCATGCTTCGTACCGCAGACGCCGTCAACACGGCACAGAAGGATGTCCTGTTCCAGAAGCTGTCAGCACATTTCGACGGACGGTTGCAGGACCGCAGAATCGGTATCTGGGGACTGGCGTTCAAACCTGGCACGGACGACATTCGGGAAGCGTCAGCTCTGAAACTCATTGACCAGTTGCTTGAGGCAGGCGCGTCGGTGTGCGCTCATGATCCGGCTGCGATGGACAACGTGAGGGCTGTCTACCGGGACCGCATTGATCTGGTCGACGGGCCTCTAGATGTGCCGGTCGCTGCGGACGCGCTGGTTCTGGTAACCGAATGGGACGACTACCGCCAACCGGATTTCGCTCACCTTGCCCGACTCATGCAGTCCCCGGCGATATTTGACGGTCGGAACACTTATTCGCCGGAAGTTGTGCGATCGTTCGGCATCACGTACGCCGGGATCGGACGTCGCTGAGCCGAAGCGGCCATTGTGTACGAGTCACCGGCGGGCTCAGCAGCGGGCTTTGCGCTGCACAAGATACTCCAGCAGCGCCGTCCCGAAATTCATGCTGGTGTCGAGCGGAACATAGTCAGCTCCGATCTGGCGGCACTCCCGAGCCCACATGTCGCGTAACTCGGCCAGCGATTCGATGTAGTCGGCTCGCATCCCCTGGGCATCAATGTTGCGTTCCAGGTCGCCGGTTTCCGGGTCTTCGAGATCGACCAGTCCATCGAACGGAAAGGTCACCTCGGCTTCATCAAGCACATGAAACAGAATCACGTCGTGTCCGCCGAAGCGCAGCATCTGCAGTGATTTGATCACTGGTTCCGGATCAGTGAGCAGGTCTGAAAACACCATCAGCAGACAGCGATGCTTCACCATCGCCGCGACCTGCTGCAGGTTTTTCGCGATCTCAGTTTCACCCTGCGGTTTCGACTGCGCCAGTAAGGCCAGCATGTTGGCCAGTTGCGTACGTCGACTGCGCGCCGGAAGGCTGTGGCGAATCTTCTGATCGAACGTGACCAGACCGACCGGGTCCTGCTGGTGGACCATCAGATAACCAAGCGCCGCCGCTAGGCAGATCGAGTAGTCCAGCTTCGTGAGCTGCTGCCGATACGTGTACGCCATGCTGGCGGACAGGTCCATCACCAGGTAGCCGGTGATGTTGGTTTCGGCCTGATACTTGCGGACGTAGTAGCGGTCCGTCTTGGCGTACACCAGCCAGTCGATGTCCCGTGGATCGTCGCCCTGCGTGTAACGCCGATGCTCGCTGAATTCGACGCTGAACCCCTGAAACGGACTGGTATGCAGGCCGGTCAGGAACCCTTCGACAATGAACCGGGCGCGCAAATCGAGACGTGAGACCGTCTGGATCACCTCCGGTTTCAGGTATTGCTCGCTGGATGCCATGGTCTCGAATGGTAGCAGGTATGCAACGTGGCGTGATTCTGCCGGAACGGGGAATCATCTGGTGGCAGGTTACTCGGACGCATGCGCCCGGTGGAAGCGTTGATACGTCACCGTTAGCCTTCGCGATTCAACTGACGAATCCCGGTTTCCAACGCGAAAGCTCGTCGAACACATGTCGTTTCTGCCGGTCGAAGAACAGCTCGCGGTCATTCGCCGTGGCGTCGAGAAAATCGTTCCTGAGGAAGAACTGGCCGGGAAACTGGTGAAAAGCCGCGAGTCGAATACGCCGCTGCGCATCAAGTACGGCATCGATCCAACTGGCATCGACGTGCATCTGGGACACACAGTGCCCATGCAGAAGATGCGGCAGTTTCAGGAACTGGGTCATCAGGCGGTCATCATTATCGGCAACTACACCGCGATGGTTGGTGACCCCAGCGGACGCGATGAAGCCCGCAAGAAGCGACTGACTGAAGAACAGGTCGAAGCAAACGCGCTCGATTATCTGGCTCAGGTTGGCAAGGTGGTCGATCTGGATCGAGCCGAAGTGCATCGCAACGGCGACTGGTTCGGGAAAATGTCGTTTGCCGAGGTGCTCAACCTGTGTGGCAAAGTCACGGTGGCTCAGCTTCTCACACGGGACGACTTTGCCAAACGATACCGGGCCGAGAAGCCGATCTTTATGCACGAATGCTTGTATCCGGTGATGCAGGCATGGGACTCCGTCGAGATCAAAGCTGACATCGAACTCGGTGGAACGGAGCAGCTCTACAGTTTCATGCTGGCTCGCGATCTGCAGAAAGACGCCAGGTTGAATCAGCAGATCGGCGTGATGTCGCCTATCCTGGTGGGACTCGACGGAAAGCTCCGCATGGGCAAGAGCCTGGGCAACTACATTGGCATCAGCGAACCGCCCTACGACATGATGAAGAAATTCATGCAACTGCCGGATGACGTGATGCAGATGTACTTCGAGCTGCTGACGATGCTCCCGCTGGACGAAATCGAGGCGCTACTGGCTGGACATCCGAAAGAAGCCAAGTTGACGCTCGCCCGTGCCGTCATCACCGAATACCACGATGGTGGTGCGGCAACAGAAGCGGCAGATCGCTGGCAGCGAGAGATCAGCGACAAGGCGCTTCCCGATGATATTCCGGTCGCCACGATTTCCCGCGGAGAACTGGACGGCGACGGCTGCCTGCCTGCAATCAAGCTGCTGGCGCTCGCCAGGCTGTGCAAGTCCAACGGCGAGGCTCGACGATCAATCCAGCAGGGCGGCGCCTATCTGGGTGAGGACAAACGGCGGATCGAAGCCTTCGATCAGTCGGTCCAGGTCCAGTCCGGCCTGATGGTGTGGGTTGGCAAGAAACGTTTCTGCCGGGTCGAGCTGGCTGACTAAAGTGTTTTCAACGTCGCATTTAATACAAGCCCGAAGCGCAAGCGAGTGAACCTGCTGCAAGGCAATTCACTCGCTTGCGCGTCGGGCTTGTATCAGTCGTCATTGACTGGTCCCCAGACACAACAGCCGTCCGTCCTGCAATGTGACGTAAAGCTTTCCAAAAGCGGCCGCGAGCCCTTCGCCGGCCGGCAGTCCATCCAGCTCGACGCGTGCCAGTTCACTGCCGTCCGCTGTGGAATGGGCCCACAACACTCCTTTGAAATAGGGCCTTTCCTTCTGTCGCACAGTGCCCGTCGCAAACAGAACGTCACCCGCGCCGATCATGGCAACTAGGTCGATACCCTCTGCAAGTGGATGAGACCACCACTCACTGTACGATCGATCCCAGGCAACCAGCCGAAGCGAATTCTTCGTCTGCGTTTGTTTCTTGTCATAGTAGTAAGTCTTAATCGTAGGCAGTTGAAAACCAAAGATCGCGTCGTCTCGAACGACAAGTTGCTGAGCCCAGACTTCACCGAATTCCTGTGCCAGGTAGCCGTGACCCATGTCGATGGGACCCTGGAATCGGGACCGTGACAGATCCCACAACCCGTCCCGGTTACTGCTGAGAATCGAAACCGGCTGCGGTTTCACAAACCGGTGTCGTACGGGAACGACGTCGCCGGCGAATTCACCGGTATCCGCATTCACGATCCAGCGGGGATGGCTCAACTGCACAACGCTTCCATCGCTGACTGGCACATCGTTTCGATACGCGGGAGCGATCTTGTTCTCGGTCGTGTACTCGTAACCGATTGGTGGCGTCTGCCTCCAGAGGTGAATTCCCGTGCGAGCGTCAAGCGCGTATGCGACAAGCCCACCGACGAGATTCGACAGTCGTCCGGCCGTTACGAAGGCCCGTCCATTCTCGACAAGTACTCCGCCGCTCACCGGCCAGAGCGATTCCAATTGCCCATGAGCGAGGATGCGTTGATCCGACGGGGCCGCCCGGAAACTCCACACCAGCTCACCGTCATCCGCGCGGAGGCAATACGCCCAACCGTCCTGAGCACCCAAATAGCAACGACCGCCTGCGATCGTTGGTGGAGTCAGGACACGTCCGCCTGCTGTGAAACTCCAGCGAATTCGGCCCGTCCCCGGTTCCAGTGCAACCACACGGTGTGAGTTTGCCAGGCACACGCATAGCACTCCGCTGCCTGCGACGGCCGAACTGACCGGACCGGCCAAGGACGGATGATTGCCCCAATCCGTATCAAGCCACTGTGGTGTCACCTGATCTTCAGGAGACGATTCCCAGATGGTGTTTAGTGGAAGCGGCACAGATACGGCCGTGCTGGCACTCCGACCAACGTCATGCCGGAACGATGGCCATTCGCTCTGTGATGGTGGCTGGTCATTCGAGTCGGCACTTGACGACTCGAAAGCCGGGCCCTTGACATGACGTTCTGAATCTCTGTCAGCATGTGGTGGTTCCAGCGTGTCGGCCACATACGCTGTGTAACCGCGAATCATCGAGAAGCACGAACACTGTTTGGGAAACGAATACGTCAGGCCATTGCAGAACAGGACGCCGGGATCCGATCCACAGGCGTTTCGATCCAGCCGACTGGTTTCGACCGTGCCTTCAGTCAGGTCCAGAAATGCCAGACTTCCACCAGGCATGAACTGAGTGGTCGCCGCCGGTTGCGCACACTTGAACGTCCCCGGCGCGGCAACGTACTTGCGTTTGACCATTCCGTTTTCAGGTCCAGACCGGTTGTCTGTCGGTTGTGCTGACACCAGATCAATCCATCGATCGCGTAAACGCCCACCGACTTGCCTTCATTCATGGGTGGGCTTTCCCAAAGCCGCCGCCCGTCGTCCGCCGAATAGGCGTAGATACGCTTGGGATACACGCGATACGAATCGCAGCACACGACGGTGTTGTGCGCATACAGACACAGTTCGCCCTGCAACTCCTGCTTCGGTTTCTGCCAGAACACCTCGCCCGTTTCGCAGTCCAGACAGGCGAGTCGAGCAGAGTTGCTGGAGCGACGGCTACCTGTCGATTGGACAAACAGACGTCGCTCCGCAGCGACGAGCACGGACGTTCCACGCAACGGCACGCCATCGATCTTCAGCTCTTCGTTCATCCACTTCAGTGTCCCGGTTTCCGCATCGACGCAGCCCGTGCCATCGACGTTCGCAAACAGCAAGTCCCCGGCGCGAAATACCAGCCCGGTCGGAGATTTGATGTCTTCATACGTGATAACAATCTTCCCCGTGGAAGCATCGACGGCCTGCAGGAACTTCGACGCTCGTGGCGCGGTGAGGTAAATGCGATTGCCGACAGCCAGTTGTGGTGTGACGTACTTGTATTTTTCCGAACTGCGCAGGCTGTACAGAGTCAATCCATTAAAGGCGTCTCTGACAGTGCCGTCGGCGTAGATGTTGCGTCCGTTTGCTCTAAGCTGAATACCGCTCGTCCCCCGCCACCGCTGACCATTTATCCATCGTAGATTGTTGGGTGGTCGCACCAGCAAATCATTTGCGACAGGGTTTCGGTCTGAGCCATGTCTAGCAGGCCGTTGAAATACGGAGGGATTGGCAGGTCTGCATTGTCACGAGTCTTCTTATTCGGCGGAAGCGG
>CAYSJO010000361.1:0-11953 GCA_964431285.1 uncultured Planctomycetaceae bacterium | reverse complement strand
CGCGAGTCGGCTGGATCAAACCCCGCCCTACCACGCCAACGGCTGTTTCCATGCGTCTCGCAGTTCGGCCAGACTCGACTGGATCACGTCGGCGCCGTCCACACCGCTGAATCTGACCTGATCGGAGTCGGTGACCTGACCAATCTCGGTGGCCGGACATTCCTTTAGCAACTCGGCGACGCGCTCGGCATGTTCGGGGCGGACTCCAATCACAAAGCGTGTATTGCTCTCGGAGTAGAGCAGCGACGTGTCGCATTCAATGCCGGACCCGGCGACGAGACCCGCGAGAGCGACGTCCACGCCCAGGTCACCAGCGAACGCCATCTCGGCGACCGCGACAGCCAGGCCGCCTTCGCTCAGGTCGTGGCAGCTTTCGATCAGGCCAGCGGTAATCGCCTGGTGCAGCGCGGCGAAGACTCGCGGAGCCTGTTCGAGATCGACTCTGGGGACGGAGCCGCCGGAAAGTCCGTTCACTTTCGCGAAGTGGCTGCCGCCCAGTTCGTCGTGTGTTTCGCCAACAAGGAACAGCCGGTTGCCGGGGGACTTGAGATCCATCGTGACTGCATGCTCGACGTTGTCGATCTGGCCCAGAGCACTGATCAGCAGCGAGGATGGAATCACGACGGTTTGTCGCTCACCGTTTTCGTCGTCGTAGGAAAACTCGTTATTGAGACTGTCTTTTCCGGAGATAAACGGTGTCCCGAATGCGATGGCTACGTCCTGACATGCGATCGCGGCGCGGACGAGAGTACCGAGTGTTTCCGCACGTTCCGTGTTCCCCCAACAGAAATTGTCGAGGATGGCGATGCGGGACGGGTCAGCTCCAACCGCCACGCAATTGCGCATGGCCTCGTCGATGGCGGCGGCGGCCATCCAGTAGGTGTCGTACTCACCGTATTCGGGGTTCATCCCGTTTGAGATGACCAGGCCGCGATTCGATTCCAGATCGGGACGCACGACGGCCGCGTCGGACGGTCCGTCGCGATGCACTCCGACCAATGGCTTGACCACGCTGCCCGCCTGAACTTCGTGGTCGTACTGGCGAATAATCCACTCTTTGCTGCACACATTGAGTGAACCCAGAATTGCTTTCAGGTCGTCGCCGTAGCAATCCTTCTTTGGCACACCCAGCGGTGTCACCGGCGGCGGTTGATACGTTGCCTGCCGGATCACGGGCGGTCGTCCGTCGTGCAGGAAGCTCATCGCCAGGTCGCCGACTTCACGATTCTCATACTTCAGGACAAGCCGCTTCGTGTCTGTGAACTGACCGATCGCAGCAGCCTCGACATCTTCTGAGAGGCACAGCTTGTCGAACTCATCCCAGTGTTCAGGCGGGACGGCCAGGACCATGCGCTCCTGAGCCTCGCTGATCCAAATCTCGGTGTAACTGAGTCCGGTGTATTTGAGCGGACACTTTTCGAGCCAGACTTCGGCACCGCTCTCTTCACCCATCTCGCCGACAGCACTACTGAAGCCGCCGGCTCCGCAATCGGTGATGGCTCGATACAGCCCGCGATCGCGAGCTTCCAGAATGACATCGTGGACCATCTTTTCCGTGACCGCGTTGCCAATCTGCACGGCACCGCCGGAGATACTCTCACTCTCTTCAGTCAGTTCCGCGGACGAGAACGTCGCACCATGGATTCCGTCGCGGCCGGTGCGACCACCGACGGCCACGATCAGATCACCGGCTTCAACATGCTTGTCGCATTTGTCGACCGGGATCATCGCCACGTTACCGCAGTAAACGAGCGGGTTTCCGAGGTACCGTTCGTCGAAGTAGACGGCTCCGTTGACTGTCGGGATGCCCATTCGATTGCCGTAATCACGGACTCCAGCCACGACGCCGTGAGCAACTGCTTTGGGATGCAGCACGCCTTTGGGCAGATCGTCGTGGGACACGTCCGGTGGCGCGAAGCAGAACACGTCGGTGTTGCAGACCGGCCGCGCACCAAGCCCCGTGCCTAGCGGATCGCGGATGACACCGCCGATACCAGTGTTCGCTCCACCGTAGGGTTCCAGAGCGGACGGGTGATTGTGAGTCTCGACCTTGAAGCACACGTTCTGCTTCTCGTCGAATGTCACGATGCCGGCGTTGTCTTTGAACACACTCACGCACCAGTCGTCGTCACCCAGCTTCTGACGCAGCGACTGCGTTGCAGCAAAGATCGTCTCCTTGAGCATGTTCTCAAAGTGTCGGCTGCCGTTTTCGTCTTCGTAGTCGATGCGTCCGGCAAGCGTCTTGTGCGAACAGTGTTCGCTCCACGTCTGAGCGACTGTCTCCAGTTCGACGTCGGTTGGGTCGCGATCGAGTTCCACGAAGTGCTGCCGAATCGTCTGCATCTCGTCGATGCTGAGATAAAGCTGCCCCTGTTTGCTGAGCCGCATCAGCGCGCCGTCGTCCATGCCGCGGATCGCGACGTGGGTCAGTTTGAATTCGTACTCACCACCGAGCGAAATCTGGTCCATCTGAAGCGGTCCGGCGACAACATGCTCAATCGCGTCGTTCGCCAGCACACGTGCACTGAGCCGTTCGGTTTCAGCGGCTGTCGCATCGGCGTTCAGCCAGTACTTGCGGCATGTCGCAACTGCCTCGATCGGAACGTTCTGTGCCTGCAACGTCGTCAACGTGCTGTTGGCCACGTTGTCGGTCACACCGGGATGGAACAGGACATTCAGCAGCGTCCCGCTTCCCGTCGAATCCTCGTCAACGAGCTGGCTGATGGAACACGTTTCCGCCACGGAATCGACCAGCAGTGACCGGCTGATTCGGTCCACTGCCGCAGCATCGAGATCGCCCTGCAGCAGGAATGATCTGGCCGAAGTCGCTTCGGTCACCGACGCGAGCCCCAATCCGGAACATTCGGCCAGAATACGTTCGCCTTCGCGGTCCACCTGACCGGGGGCCGGTCGGATCTCAACTTCCCAGAGCATCGAAGCGTCCTTCTTCAGCGTGCTTGCGGTCACAGAGCGTCGCGGCTCGTTTTCGCGTCTTGCAGAAGCTTTTGCAACTCGCTGGCATCGCGGTTCCGGATCGCCGCGCGAAAGAGTTCGAACGACTCGGCAAAGCGGCCGAGGCTGGCTTCCAGAGCATCAGCATTGCTCAACAGGATGGGCACCCAGAGGTCAGGACCCCCTGCAGCGATCCGTGTTGTGTCGCGGAAGCCGGTTGCTGCCAGAATCCGCTGATCGGATTGCAGAATCGAGGCCAGCGCCGCGGCAACCGCGTGCGGCAGGTGACTCGTTGTTGCCAGTGCCTCGTCATGCGTTCTGGGATCGAGTGGTACGACCGTCGCACCCAGCGCACGCCAGAAACTACTGACTTGCGACACGGCACTGGCAGGTCCGTTATTTGCAACCACCGTCACCCGGCCCTCAAACAGATCGGGCCGGGCGGCTTCGAATCCACTTTGCTCAGAACCTGCCAGCGGGTGGGAACCGACAAAAGTGACGCCCTCAGCCGGAGTATCTCCGATCGCTTCGCAGATCGATGCCTTCACGCTGCCGACGTCCGTGACGACTGTCCCAGGACGACTGACACTCGCGATCGCTCTCACATCGCCAGGTATTCGATCAACGGGCGTAGCTACGACGGCAACATCCCACGATCCATTGGCATGAGTCGTTTCGGTCACGAACTCGTCGATAATTCCCCGATCGACTGCGGTTTGCAGGCGTTCTGGATTACGGCCGATCCCGATCACTCGGCGCGCCAGTCCTCGTTCCTTTGCCCCAGTTGCGACCGATCCCCCGAGCAGACCGACACCGAACACGGCAAGTACGAGGTCTGGTGAATCAGGAGAGTCGGACGTCATCGCTCGGTCGCTTGCACAGAATGGTTGGCCTGACGGAACTTATCGCCCGCAGTCCAGGACACAACCCAACACCGGGTCATGATTAACGCAGCTCTCGGCGATTCAAACGGATCGCCCGCGATCTGGAAGGTCGTGTCCGTGCTTTGAATAGAAGATCGCGAAGACCGCGAACAAACGGCGGCCTGGCAGACCCGGCGGGGTCGACGTCTATTGAGCAGCGACTGTTTGTGCCGATGACTGCGCAAGTTTCTGTCGGGCAAGCACGGAGCCGTTCTGGGCGGCGGTCAGAAAGTGAAGTCGGGCGAGGGCCGGCTTCCCGGCACGTTCGGCATCGATTCCCAGTTGATAGTTTCGGACGGGATCAAGTGCTCGACTGCGTTTCGGAGTCGATGCAACGCGACTTCTGGTCGCGACTGGTCTTCGTGCGGCTGTTTGCGAATTCGGCGACGACCGATAATTCGGCGAGCGGCTACGGAGTGCGTCGGCGATCGTTGCGATTGTGCTGCGCGAGGAGAGATTGTTCTCGCGAATGGCCGGGCTACGGTAACTCGGCAGTTCGGTGTATGCGATTCCCTGTCTGAGACCGGCGCCCTGGTGCGTCAGTCCCGAGTAGGAACCATTGTCCGCAGCTTCCAGCACCATCCGGTCCATTTCGTTCAAATCGATGATTCGCGAATGAGCCCACATGCTTCGGTGGTTCGTGAAGCGGCCGATGGAGGAACCCCGTAGAAACGGCAGCCCGTACGAGGAGCGGGATTCTCCTGCACTGCCAACACTGCCCAGCAGTGTGGCGCCACCGTCCGGCACGAGAACGGAAAAGTTTCCACCGAATGTCCCGATCACGGGCTGCTGAACGGTGATCTGGGCTGAGGCCGAAGTGCTGATTGCGGCGACGAACGAGGCAATAAGCAGAGATCGCATGGCACCAATCCTCTTTGAATTCCCAAGCAACTGGCAGGCTATTTCGTCTCGATCGTGAGTGAAAGCGAATTCCGGTCAAACTTCCGCTTGTGCCACACTTCCTGACTTTCGACAATTTAATCAGTCTTGGTTGTCAAAAATCGAGACTGGCCGTACGCTGTCGCGCATCGTCAGGAGTTGTTGGCCCGACGAAATACCGAATCAGTCGCTGCTGTATGTTTCACATTCGTTAGAAATGAACCATGCGAGTTTCAGTCGACAAGAATGACCAGTCCTTTCTTGAACAGTTGCACCGACTTTGTGGTGGCACTGTTCAGGAAATCTGTGAATCGGTTGGTGTGACGGCGACTGCCGTACGACAGCGACTGTCGCGACTGGAAGGGCTTGGGCTGGTTGCTCGGGAGACCGTTCGGGCTGGCCGGGGGCGACCTCATCATGTTTATCGTGTGAGCGACGCTGGCTTGCGGCATCTGGGCGAGAATTACCGGGATCTGGCTCTGGTTCTGTGGCGGGCACTGCACAAGATCTCTGATCAGACCGTGAGAACGGCCATTCTCGGTGAGATTCGCGACGACTTCGTTCGGCGATATGATCGGGTCGCTTCCGACGGGAGGCTGGAAGACCGGATTCATCAATTGCAGCAGGAACTGTCGAATCAGGGATACGACGTCGAGTGTATGGATGACGGTGAGCTGCCTGTGCTGCGCGAAAACAGTTGCCCGTATCAGGACCTGGCCTCGGTCGACCCGTCTATCTGTGAAATGGAGACGGACGTCTTCAGCCGGATTCTGAATGCGGATGTGTCGTTGACGCAGTGCTGCCTGGACGGACATTCGCACTGTGAGTTTCATGTTCAGGAAACGGCCGAGATCTAAGCCCGGCCCGAAACTGAGACGCTGTAATATCAAGGTAAGGAACACGTTAACTTCGGCTGATCGATCCGGTTGCAAGCAGGTCTGCGGTTGCTATCGTCTCCGCGTCACCACCTGCTGTGGGAAGCGGGATCGGAGTTGTGAATCGAAGTTTCTGGAAACAGGCGAACTGAAATGACGTGGATTGAAGGACGGTTCGAAGAGAACGTAATTCTGTCGACTCTGGAACAGGGCATGAACTGGGCCAAAGAGTCGAGCATCTGGCCAATGACGTTCGGTCTGGCCTGTTGTGCCATCGAGATGATGGCCACCGGAGCCAGTCGCTACGACCTCGACCGATTCGGTGCGGGAGCGTTTCGAGCCAGCCCGCGTCAGGCTGATCTGATGATTGTTGCCGGAACAGTTACGTTCAAGATGGCCAGCCGTGTGCGGCGTCTGTACGAGCAGATGCCGGACCCGAAGTACGTCATCGCAATGGGTGCCTGCACCGTCGGCGGTGGGCCGTACTTCAAGTGGGGCTATCACGTTGTTAAAGGCGTCGACCTGGTCGTTCCGGTCGACGTTTATGTCCCCGGTTGCCCGCCACGTCCGGAAGCGTTGCTGGAAGGCATCATGCGGATTCAGGACAAGATCAAGGCCCGTAAACTGGGACGTGGGTCCGAGCAGACAATCCCCGTTCCTCATCATCAGGGAATTGCGGCCGTTCCGGAAATTGCCGAGACCGTTGATGCCTGAAACAGTGTCATATCATTGAGACCACGACGGTCGCCCCCGATTTAACTTCCCACCCGTAATTTCAAACTCCCAGAACCCACTAACCTCGCGTTGGTGGAATAGCGACCGGTGGCTGTGAGAAGCCCTCCGTCGCGGAACCCAGCGACGGATCGTCGGTGGGGCGGGAGAACTGCCAGAGCAGGTAACGAGCACCAATGCCCTCGACAATGAAGATCTCTGATCTGCACGTCTCTGTGGACGGCAAGCCGATCCTCAAAGGCGTCAACCTCGAAATCAATCCCGGCGAGATTCACGCCCTGATGGGACCGAATGGTTCGGGAAAAAGTACGCTGGCCTATGCACTGGCCGGACATCCGAAATATGAGATTACCAGCGGTTCAATCGAGATCGACGGAACCGACCTGGTGGAACTCGATGCCAACGAACGAGCGCGTCTGGGAATCTTTCTGGCGTTCCAATATCCGGTGACAATCCCCGGCGTCCGCGTGGCCGACTTCCTGCGTCATGCTGTTTCGAATCGCCGCGATCCGGATCGCAAAGAAGGCGAAAACCTGATGCCCATGCGGGACTTCCGGAAGGAACTTCGCAGTCGTATGGAGGAACTCGGGATGGATACCGAATTCGCCAAACGGTACCTCAACGATGGTTTTTCAGGCGGTGAAAAGAAGCGGATGGAAATCCTGCAGATGGCCATGCTGCAGCCGAAATTCGCGATACTCGACGAAACAGACAGCGGTCTCGACAGCGATGCCGTCAAAGTAGTGAGTGAAGGTGTCAATCGACTGACCGGTCCAGAGATGGGCGTCCTGATCATCACTCACCACGAACGCTTACTGGAATTCAACCGGCCGCATTTCACTCACGTGATGCTGGCCGGACGTATTGTAGAAACGGGTGATGCGACTCTCGCTCACGAACTGCATGCCAACGGATATGCGGCCGTGCGTGAACGTCATCCGGAAGAAGCCGCTGAAGAGGAAACGGAACAACAGGAAGAAGTGGCTGTGACCGCCTGAAGTCGCTGACTTTACTTTTGCCTGCTTACACGATTCGCACTCCCACCGTGGAGATCAAGACATGTCGACAGATGCCCCCGTCCAGGCTGAACCGGACATTGGAGAATACCAATACGGATTCCACGATCCGACCGACGAGTACGTCTTCAAGAGTCGCAAGGGACTCGATCACGAGATCGTGCGTCAGATCTCGGCGATGAAGGAAGAGCCCGATTGGATGACGGACTTTCGACTGAAGTCGCTGGATATCTTTCTTGATCGGCCCACACCGCAGTGGGGTGCTGACCTGGACCAGATCGACTTCCAGGACATCTACTACTACATGAAGGCTTCCGATCGGACGGAGCGGAGCTGGGACGATGTCCCGGAAGACATCCGCAAGACCTACGATCGACTGGGCATCCCCGAAGCTGAGAAGAAGTACCTGTCTGGCGTGAAGGCTCAGTACGAGTCCGAAGTCGTCTACGGGAGTCTCAAAGAAGATCTTGCCGAACAGGGAGTCCTATTTACTGACACCGACTCAGCCCTCAAGGAACATCCGGAGCTGTTTCGCGAATACTTCGGCACAGTCATTCCCTCTGCTGATAATAAGTTCGCGGCATTGAACTCGGCAGTCTGGTCGGGCGGCTCATTCATCTATGTGCCCCCGGGCGTGCATATTGAATTCCCGTTGCAGGCCTACTTTCGTATCAATTCGGAAAACATGGGCCAGTTCGAGCGAACTCTGATCATCGTTGATGAAGGCGCGTCCGCGCATTACGTGGAAGGCTGCACCGCTCCGACATGGAGTGCCGACAGCCTGCACTCGGCGGTGGTAGAAATCGTCGTCAAGCGCGGCGGCCGGTTCCGCTATACCACCATCCAGAACTGGGCGAACAACGTATATAACCTGGTCACCAAGCGAGCTATGGCCTATGCCGACGCACTCATGGAGTGGGTCGATGGCAATCTCGGTTCGAAGATCACGATGAAGTACCCGGCCATCTATCTGATGGAGCCGGGCGCCCGTGGCGAGACCCTGTCGATCGCTTTCGCTAACGAAGGTCAGCATCAGGACGCCGGCGCCAAAATGGTGCACTGTGCCCCGAACACGTCGAGTCGCGTTATTTCAAAGAGCATCTCGAAGGGTGGCGGCAGGGCTGGTTATCGCGGTCTGGCAAAAGTTGTCAAAGGCGCGACGAACTGCAAAACCAACGTCGTCTGCGACGCATTGATCCTCGACGCGGACAGCCGCAGTGACACGTATCCTTACATCGAAGTTGAAGAAGACGACGTCACGATTGAACACGAAGCCAGCGTTTCGAAGATTGCCGAAGAACAGCTCTTCTACCTGATGAGCCGCGGACTGTCCGAAGCCGAAGCCTCATCCATGATTGTGACTGGTTTTATCGAGCCGCTCGTCAAAGAACTGCCGATGGAATACGCCGTCGAGATGAACCGACTGATTGAACTGCAGATGGAAGGCAGCGTCGGTTAGATGATTCAATGACTCATTGGGGGTCCCCATGAATCCTGAAAGCCTGTCTGTATTTGATCTGTCACGATCAGAAAAACTGCAGCTCGTGGAAGACCTGTGGGATGACCTGGCAGCGACTTCAGACTAGGTTGACCTGCGTGACTGGCAAAAGGAAGAGCTGGACCATCGGCGTGAGAATCTGAAGAAGTATCCTGCGTCTGCACTGACTTGGGAACAAGTGAAGCAACGCGTGCGTGAACGTCATGGCCGTTAAGTTACTCCTGGCACCTGAAGCCGACCGGGACCTCACGGAGGCGTACGGGTGGTACGAGGAGAGGCAATGCGGACTCGGCGAAGACTTCCTCTCGTGCGTTGACGCGAGACTGCAGTCAATTATCCGAATGCCTGAGATGTATTCGGTCGTTTATGAGAATTACCGACAAGCCTTGGTCCGACGGTTTCCATACACGGTTTACTCCGTGTTTCACACATCACGGGATCCCGACAAATGGAAGCAACGACTGCCCTGAAGTGTCGGACATCGAACAGAGGATTTGGCAGAGATAATGACGACTGCAATCGCTTCTCCAGTAACGTTCCCCGCCGGTTTCTCTCCGGATGTCTTTGAGGAATTTCTACAGTCGCGCGACGAGCCTGACTGGGTGACAGCGCGGCGGCGTGATGCCTTCGAGATCTTCCAGGATCAACTGGCGGACGACTTGGAGCCTGAAGAGTGGAAGCGGGTTGAAATGCGGGCATTCCGCCCCGACCGCTTCTGGCTGGGAACATCGGTATCGGCTGGTGAATTCACAACTTTGATGCAGGATCGCGCCGAATTCGGCGGGTCAGTCGTGCATGTGGACGGAGGCTGCCAGAGCTTCTCACTGTCCGATGAGTTGAAGAAAAAGGGCGTTCTGTTTGGCGATCTGGCGACAATTATCCGCGAGCACGGAGAAACGTTGCGCCCATATTTCAGCTCGCGGGCGGTGTTGCCAGGTACGGATCGTTTCTCGGCGTGGCATGCGGCCTTCTGGACAGGTGGAGCAGTGCTGTACGTGCCTCGTGGCGTAACGATCGATGAGCCACTTTATAGCCTGATTGCTTTGTCAGAAGACGGCGCGTCGGACCTCAGCCATACACTCGTCATTCTGGAAGACAATGCGGAAGCCACTCTTCTCGAAGAAACTTCATCGGCTTCGAAAAACGCGGCCGGACTGCACATCGGGGCCGTCGAGCTTCTTGTTGGTAAAGAAGCGCGGTTGCGATACGTGCAACTTCAGAACTGGAACCAGAAGACCTGGCACATTGCCCATCAGTGTGGACGCGTTGAATCGAGCGGTTCGCTGCAATGGACGGTGGGAGGACTTGGTGCAAAGCTGGCGCACGTTCATCAGGACGTGCATCTGGACGGTCGCGGAGCCGAAGCCGAGGTTAACGGCGTCACGTTTGCAACTGAGCGACAGTTCCTCAGTTACTACACACAACAGTGCCACAACGCTGCCGATACTCGGTCTGATCTGCTCTACAAGGACGTGCTGCGCGACAAGTCACGCGTCGTCTGGCGTGGCATGATCAAGGTGGAAAAGGAAGCACAGCAGACAGACGGTTATCAGCGGAACGACTCTCTACTACTCACATCCACCGCCCGCTGTGATGCGATTCCGGGGCTGGAGATTGAAGCGGACGATGTTCGATGTACTCACGGAGCAACTGCTGGCCGTGTTGACGTCGACCAGGTGTTTTATGCGATGTGCCGCGGCCTCAGCGAACACGAGGCCATGCACATGATCGTGCAGGGTTTTCTGCAGACAGTGACGGACCGTATCCCGGTCGAACTTGTGCGGGAGACATTGGATGCGGCCGTCGAAAAGAAGCTTGGAATAGGTGAGTAGAAACATGTCTGAATTTGAACAGGTCGCATCGGTCGATGAAGTCCAGCCCGGCGGACGCTTGAGCGTCTTCGTAGACGACATCCCTGTCCTGCTGATCCAGCACGACGACGGGACGTACTCGGCCGTTGAAGATGTCTGCACTCACGATCGTCAGCCACTGACAGACGGCCCTGTGTCGGATGGCGAGATCACATGCCCTCGACACGGAGCGAGATTCGACTTGCGGACCGGTCAGGCAAAGTGCATGCCTGCGACCGAAGCTGTACCGATCTACGACGTGAAGATCGAGGACAACGACATCTGGCTGAAGTTGTGCGAGTGCGATCATGCCAGCTTCGTGGGAGCGCAACCCGTCACGTCTTTGCAGACACAGAGTCAGTCGCAGTCGGGTGACGCGCCTGCCGCCGAAGTCACTGCAGATGAGGCCAGCGATGACGGACGTGACAAATCTGTTGATGAGAAGATGATCGACGCTTTGCGCACGGTCATCGACCCGGAACTGATGGTGAATATCGTCGACCTGGGCCTTGTGTATTCGATCAACCACGACGGCCAGAGGGCCTACGTGGACATGACGCTGACAAGCCCGGCCTGTCCGGTTGGCCCGCAGATTGTCCAGCAGTCGAAGATGGCACTGGAGCGTCTTCGTGATGTGGACGAAGCAGAGATCAAGCTTGTCATGACGCCGCCCTGGTCTCCCGAGCGGATGACCGACGAAGCCCGTGATCACCTGGGGATCTTCTAATCCGCAGTGCTGCGTCGTCCACGCTGCCGTGGAGATCGACAACGCTGCAGTTTCCTGATTCAATAAGTCTCCTGCATTTGGAAACAGACGGCCGGGTCAGCTTGCCAATCCGGAGTCCCACGTGTTCAGAGTTCTTGGATCTCACAGCTCGTTTCTGCCACGCCGCGACGTTCTTCGGGTCGGCGCACTGGCTCCACTTGCGGCCACTCTTGCCGGAAGTGAGACCGGTTCAGGGAAATTAGCTCACGCGGCGGATGTCGGGGCACTTGGGGGATTCGGCACGGCGAAGCGAATTCTGCTGATCTACCTGCAAGGTGCCGCATCGCAGTTCGAGACGTGGGATCCAAAACCTGAGGCGCCTGCGGAAATCCGTGGCCAGTGGAGTCCGCTCTCCACTTCAGTGCCCGGCACGTAGATTTGTGAGAAGCTGCCGATGCTGGCGGAACTCACCGGCCGATTGGCCATCCTGCGGTCGGTGCCGCACCCACACAATAATCACTC
>CAYSJO010000360.1:0-11860 GCA_964431285.1 uncultured Planctomycetaceae bacterium | reverse complement strand
CTTACGAATCAGCTTGATGACCTCTTCCGCCTGGTTGGGGAAGTTCGCATCGATGACCAGCACGTAGTCATTGAAGATGACACAGCCCTGATTACAACCGATGAACTCGGGTTTGTTCAGAACCTTGCGAAAGTAGACGCCGGGGGCGAGTTCGTGAATCACGGTCTCGGTCGGCTTGAACCAACCGGACGACCAGCCAGAGAGTCCCGCCACGAACGACAGGCTGAGCACAGCGACAACAATGCGACGGTATTTCATGGATGCCGGCTTTCGCTAATCAATCAGTTTGGTGATCGGATATTCGACGATGCCTCGCGCGCCGGCCGCTTTGAGCTGCGGCACGATGGATCGGACGACGGACTCGTCCAGGATGGTGTTCACGTCAACCCACTCGGGATCGGACAGCGAGGAAATCGTCGGCGTCTGCAAAGCCGGAAGCTGGTCGAGCACAGTTTTCAGATTGTTCCGGTGCACGTTCATCATCATGCCAACCTTGCCTTCGGCATTCAGGCACGACTGCAGTATCAGGGCAATGTTCTCCAGTTTGCTCTGCTTCCACTCGTCGTCCCATGAGGTCCGGTTGGCGATCAACCGCGTCGTGCTCTCCAGAATCTGATCGACAATCCGCAGGTTGTTGGCCCGCAGAGAACTGCCTGTCTCGGTGACTTCGACGATCGCGTCTGCCAGGCGAGGTGGTTTGACCTCAGTCGCTCCCCAGGAGAATTCGACGGTCGCGGTGACTCCGTGCTTTGCCAGATACGCCTGAGTCAGACCGACCGCCTCCGTCGCGATGGTCTTACCTTCCAGGTCGGCGACCGTCTGAACGCTTGAGTCTTCGGGCACACACAACACCCAGCGAACCGGTTTGCGGCTCACTTTGGAGAAAACCAGCTCACAGACTTCATGCACGTCAGCCTGAGTTTCCTGCACCCAGTCGTGCCCGGTGATTCCCGCGTCAAGGATGCCTTGCTCGACGTAGCGAGCCATTTCCTGAGCACGGATCAGCAGGCACTCGATTTCGTCGTCATCGATCTTCGGGAAGTAGGACCGCGACGAAAACGTGATGTTGTAGCCAGCTCGCTGAAAAAGGGCGGCGGTAGCGTCCTTCAGGCTTCCGGCAGGAATTCCGAGTTTGAGTGTGTTGGGCATCGCAGAGTGTGTGTCACAAGTAAGAAACCGGCTTCCGCAGCCAAGGCGGTGGAGAATCTTACGGCAGCCCGGATCCGGGAACAACCAGCCCGGATCGCGGCTCCATGGTGGCATTTCCGCCGGGCGGATTCGTATAAGCACACTGCTTCCCGTTTGGTGTCGTTTGACCACAGACAGGAGGCATGTGGCTTCTCAATTCTGGCCCCACAAAGATGAGGGACTGACGTCTTGCGGATCGCACTGGCACAACTCAATCCCATCGTGGGAGATATCCGTGGCAATGCCGAGCTTGTCGTCAAGACGGCTGAACAGGCCGCGGACGATGGCGTACAGCTCGTCGTGGCAACCGAACTTGTGGTGAGCGGATACCCGCCGCGGGATCTGCTGCTCCGTGAAGGATTTGTTGAGGCCTGCGACCGCGCCGTGGAACAACTGGCGAAGAGACTGCCCAGTGGCGTTGCAGCGATCGTCGGCCATCCGAGCAGCCAGGGTCTGCCCGAAGGACGTGTCGCGAATGCCGCAAGCCTGCTGTGCGATGGCCGAATCGCTGCCGCGATCCATAAGCGGTTGCTGCCCAACTACGACGTCTTCGATGAACGCCGGTACTTCAGACCTGCTGATTCGGTTGGACGCGTTGAGTTGGACGGTTTGCGACTTGGGATCCACATCTGCGAAGACGCCTGGTGGGGAGAACCGTCTACGCCGTATCACGACGAGCCGTTGCCGCAACTGGATCCAGTAGCAGAACTGGCATCGGCTGGCGTTGACCTGTTTATCAATCTGTCGGCAAGTCCATTCGAGATACGCAAGCAGAACCGTCGCCAGGAGCTCGTGCAACGGCATGTCGCGCGGCATCAGCGGCCGATCGTGTTCGTCAATAAGGTTGGCGGGAACGACGACCTTGTTTTTGATGGAAACAGTTTCGCGGTCGACTCGGCCGGGGACGTGTGCGAACAGCTTGCGGCGTTTGAAACCGGGCTGGTGGTCATTGAAACGGATGAGCTGTGTAAGCCGACTTCGGCAAATCGTCTCGGCCGCGATTCAAGCTGGTGCCATGAGAGTGAGATACTCGATGCTCTCATCCTGGGTCTGCGGGACTACATGCGCAAGTGCGGTTTTTCCGACTGCGTGCTTGGACTGAGCGGCGGTATCGACAGCGCGCTGGCGTGCTACATCGCAGCGAAGGCAGTTGGTCCGGATCACGTCTGCGGAATAGCAATGCCCAGTCGCTATTCGAGCGACCACAGCGTCAACGATGCCGTGGCCCTGTCCGAAAACCTGGGCATCGATTTCGAGACGATCCCGATTGATGCGATGCATCAGGCTTACGAGCAGACTGCCATCGTGGGCGAGGACCTGACCAGTCAACCGGGAGGACTGGCCGATCAGAATCTGCAGGCTCGCATTCGTGGTGGGATCGTCATGACGCGGAGTAACCGTCATGGCTGGGTGGCTCTGGCAACGGGCAATAAGAGCGAACTGTCCGTCGGTTACTGCACTCTGTACGGCGACATGTGCGGCGGGTTTGCCGTACTGAGTGACGTCTTCAAGCGAGATGTCTACGGTATCTCGCAGTACATCAACGAAGTCCGGGAAGGTCGCGAAGTCATCCCCAAGGGAACACTCAGTAAACCGCCAAGTGCGGAACTTGCTCCCGATCAACTCGACCAGGACACGCTGCCGGAGTACCCCGTGCTGGATGCCATTCTGGAAGGCCTGATCGAACGCGAGGAGTCCGTCGCCCGGCTCAGCGAGCAGTTTCCACCGGAGACAGTTCAGTGGGTCGCGACGCGGCTGGACCGCAATGAATTCAAACGCCGGCAGATGCCGCCGGGAATCAAGCTGTCGTCACGGGCATTCGGCAGCGGACGTCGAATGCCAATGGCCGCTCGCTTCGAACTGCCGTGACGTCTGCCTGGCTCACATCGGGCAACCCGCTTGTTAAACCATAGAGATCTCCATGCAGCACAACATTGCCAACGAGCAGATTGGTCCACTCGGTGAGCCGATGGCCGATGCCATACAGAAGTGCGTACATTGCGGCTTCTGCCTGCCCGTGTGCCCGACGTATCAGGTGCTCGGCGAAGAAATGGACTCGCCCCGGGGGCGCATCTTTCTGATGAAAGAAGCGCTGGAAGGTCGCGTCGAAACGGACGCAGTCGTTCCCTACGTCGATCGTTGCCTGGGCTGCGTCGGATGCGAAACCGCTTGCCCGTCCGGTGTGGGCTACGGCGAACTGGTGACAGCGTTTCGGGCCACATCCGAAGAAACCCGCCGTCGGTCGCTGTTTGACCGCGTGCTCCGACGGTTCGTGCTCGAAACACTTCCGTATCCTGGACGGTTTCGATTCGGCGCTCAGCTGGGCAAATTCGCCCGACCATTGCGACGACTGATACCGGGGCGACTCGGTTCCATGCTCGAATTGCTGCCCGCACAACTGCCCCAAAGCGAACCGCTGCCCGAAGTCGTTCCCGCCATTGGCCAGCGTCGCGCCCGAGTGGCCCTGCCCGCAGTATGCGCACAGCTGGTGCTCGCACCCGACATTAATCACGCGACTCTGCGTGTACTGGCGCAAAACGGTGTCGAGACAGTCATCCCGAAATCGCAGGTGTGCTGCGGAGCCCTGGCCGCGCACACGGGAGCCGCCTGGCAGGCAAAGCAGTTCGCGAAGCAGAACCTGACAGCCTTTCCGTCCGACGTCGATGCCGTGCTCACAAATGCGGCCGGCTGCGGTTCGGGGATGCACGAGTACGCGTTGTGGCTCCGCGGCGAGCCTGAACAGGCTGCCGCCGAAGAATTTGTGAAACGAGTCCGCGATGTCAGCGCATTCCTGGTCGAACTGGGAATCGAGACGCCGCCGGATCTGGATTCGCCCATGCGGGTCGCATTTCACGACGCCTGTCATCTGGCTCATGCGCAGAAAGTACGATCGCAGCCGCGGCAACTTCTGAAATCGATTGGCAATCTCGAACTTGTCGAAATCTCCGATGGCGAAATCTGCTGCGGCTCCGCGGGTACCTACAACATCGAGCAACCACAGACCGCGGCCGAACTGGGCGAGCAGAAAGCTCAGGCCGTGCTCTCGACGCAACCCGATGCGGTGGCCACGGGCAACATCGGCTGCATGACACAGATCGAGTCACATCTGCAACGGCTCGGTAGGCCTGTCCCGGTAATGCACACCATGCAGATTCTCGATCGTGCCTATCCCCAGCAGCGGCCTGAGTGAGTTGCAGTAGCTTCGGCCGGTGGCCTTTCTGATTCCTGTCCGGCCCGGGTCAACTCCGAGAAGTAACAGAGCTGCACAACATGTCAGACCGAGAGACCTTCCTCGCCGAGATTCTGGCCAATCCGGAAGACAATACACCTCGTCTGGTTTACGCCGACTGGCTGACTGAGCAGGGTGACCCGCAGGGCGAATTCATTCATCTGCAGATTCAGCGGGAATCGCTGCCGAAGAACTCGGCAAAGTCCAGACGGCTTCGTAAGCGCGAGCGAGAACTGCTGAAGGAGAACGAACTGAATGAGAACTGGGCCGGCCTGCTGGCGGCGCGAACCGAGCGTTATGAGTTCCGGTCGGGCTTCGTCTCGTTTGTCAAAGTCGACGTCATCAATTTTGCGACCGCCGCCACCCACATGTTCTCCCGAAACCCCGTTCATTCACTGGAGTTCGGGCGAAGTTCGAAGTATCTACAATCGGCGGAACGAGCGTCGGCACTGGAGCGGCTGCGGACACTCAAGTTCACTCGTTTCGACCTGGATGGTCAGTTCGAATTCTTTTCGTGCCCGCGACTTTCGAACATTCACACTCTGAATTTCTATCGCAGCAGCTTCGGCCGCTTCGCACGCATCAGGGATTTGGTCGAATCCGAGTCACTGGGTTCGTTGCGGAGACTCATTTTCGATCAGTCCCAGTTTGATACGCGCTGTTTCGAAATACTTGCCGAATCGACAATGTTGAAGCAGCTCGATCGAGTCGAGATTTCGATGGGAGAGGTGTCCGTCGAATCTGTACTGCAGCTCGCCGAGTCGCCGAATCTCAAAAGTCCCGGCGTTCTGACAATCGAGTCACCGTCACTGTCAGAGAGCGATCTCGCCGCGATCCAGGAGCGGCTCGGGTACCCGCTTCAGACCGGGCAGGACAGCACAGGTGAGTCGGACAAACAGAAGGCGAAACGCAAATCATCGACTTCGCGTCCAAAGAAGAAGGCTGCAAAGAGGAAATCAGGTTTCAAACTGACAACCAAAGAACGGGCCGTTCTGGATCAGTATCTGGAGCGGAACGAAGCGGCGACGATGACAGTGTGGGAGTGGGTCGAGAAACAAACGGCTCAGGCGGACCGGGATTTTCTCGACGCAGGTCATCGCAATCTGCGATGTTTTGTCAGATTGCCTGACGATCAGTACTACATTGTTTGCCTCACCGGTTCCGGGATTCATGGAACATCAGCCTAAGACGCGATTGCCCGTCGCCTGAGTCTCAATTCGCCACTGGAACTGGCATTACGACTGTCTGTTTTCTCCCGGTATTCATGGCTGACTTCTCAATGGACTGGACACAGCTGTTGGGAAGTCCTCTACCCCAGCATCATCCTCGCGATGGCCGCACGAGACTTTCAGGCCGCCCGTGCACTCGCCCAGCTTCCCCTCCCGGCAAACCCGGACGGAGACATGAAGTCAGAAGGGTCTCTGACGCGCAGAATTATCGCGCTGCTGAACAGCGACCACGCCGAACTGAGCGAAGCCGTTCGGACTTTCAAGAGGCGGCACCTGGGAATCTACGACGTGCAGATGGTTGCCGTGCTGAAATCCGTCCTCGACGGCTCACCCACAGCGGTCGCTGAGAAACTGAATGACCTGGTGAATTCGTATCGACGATCCGTGACCCACTACGATCTGATGCGATACGTCGATGTCACTGCACTCGCGCTGTACGAGCTGATTCAGCAGTTCTCGCCGGAACTTGTGGCAGAATTCGACACCAGTCGAAAAGGTCCGTGGGATGCCGAATACGTCGAGTGGACCCGGCAGGTCGACGACATCTCCGAGCACTACGAAGTCAGTTCCATCCCCGAAGTCCTGCGTACTCACCTGCTGGAGTTTCAGCCACTTGAATGGGGAGCCTGGGTGCGTGAAAACTGGAATCAGACGGAGGAATGAGGCCACTCATGCTGGACATGAACATCTAACCTGGGACACTCAGTGACACTCAGTTCGATAAGCAGTTTGCTGAAGTTCAAACTCCTCAACCAAACGAGAATGTGATGATCCGTGGACGCTATCGATGGTGGCAGGTGGCCATGGTGATCATGTCAGCGACGTGCGCGTTATTGACATGTCGACTCGGCCTGGCCGATCAGCTGACAACGACTTCAGGCAAATCGACCTGCGAGTGTCCCAACATCGTGTACATCATGGCCGATGATCTGGGCATCGGAGATGTGGAGTGCTACGGGGGCGATCGGTGTCAGATCGACACGCCGCACATCGACGCACTCGCAAACGCCGGAATGAAGTTCACCGACGCGCATGCTCCGGCGTCCGTTTGTGTGCCAACCCGAGTCGCGATCATGACCGGTCGATATGCATGGCGTTTTCAGCCGCCTCGCCCCAGTGGGCCATGGGGTTTCCTGAACCCTCGAATCGGCCTGAAACGTCTCACGCTCGGGAAGATGTTACAAACGGCCGGTTATCGGACGGGGTACGTCGGCAAGTGGCATCTTGGAACGCTGATGCAGACTCTCGATGAGAAAAATCAGGGGCCCGACAATGTGGATTACTCAAAGCCACTGAAGATTGGCCCACAAGACTATGGCTTCGACGACTCATTCATTCTGCCGGGTTCGCTGGACATGTATCCGTACGTCTTCGCGCGGAACAACATGTTCGTTGGTGAAGTGACCGAGCAGCGAGGCTGGAACGCATTTAATCGCGTCGGGCCGACTGCAAAGGGCTTTGAAGACTGGAAAGTACTCGACACGTTCAGCACCGAGGCCGAGTCGTTTATCGCCAGAAACGCGGAATCAGCCGGAAAAGGCAAGCCGTTCTTCCTCTACGTGGCGCTGACGTCGCCGCACACGCCACTCAGTCCAAGTCCGAAGTTTGAAGGCAAGAGCCGCATGGGCCTTTACGGCGACTTCGTCATGGAAACGGACGACTGTGTCGGGCGTGTGACTGCGGCTCTGAAGAAACACGGGCTCGAAGAAAACACGCTTGTCATTTTCACATCAGACCACGGCCCGGCTCCGTATGCAGGTGATCGTCGCAAGGCCACGGCCGGACAGATGAAAGAACTTGAAAAGCGCGGACATTTTCCCAGCGGGCCTTATCGTGGATACAAATTCTCGGTCTACGAAGGGGGCTTGCGAATTCCTTTCATCGCGCGCTGGCCCAGTGTCGTCAAACCAGGTACCCAGTGTGATCGACTGATCGGACTCAACGACCTGATGGCGACAGTCGCCGAAGTCGCACAAGTGAAGCCGACCGCAGATTCCCTGCTTGATTCCGTCAGCTATCTGCCGCTGCTGCGTGAGCCGTCTGCGAAGCACACGCGCAAATCAATGATCCTGCGATCGACTCGCTGTTTCGTGGTTCGGCATGATGACTGGAAGCTTGCGCTGTGTCCGGGCAGTGGCAGCGGAGTCGGCCTGGGCAATTCGCCGACCTGGGACGAAGCGTGGCAGCGGGCACGTGAAGAGTTCGGAAAACCGGCAACTCGTGAGAATCTGACAGCCGCTCCGTTCGTGCAGTTATTCAACCTGAGCGTCGATCCGACCGAGAGCGAGAACCTCGCCACCGACCATCCGAACCGTGTGAACAAGTTGCTCATTTTCCTCCGCAAGCAGATCGACGAGGGCCGCACGACGGCCGGATCAAAGCTGCCTAACGATCGTCACATTCAGTATCTCTCCTCAGCTCCACCGTATGTTTTTCAATAGACAGATACTCCAGACGACACCCAATTCACCCAGGGCGATCCAGGACAGATTAGACATTAATCCCCCTCGGACCTGGTTTGGGTCACGTCATAACGGCGCGAGTTGTCTTTTATGCCTGTTTGATTCGACTCACACCAGGTGACGCTTGCCCCGACCGCCAGGATTTCGCGAGACTTGTGTGGATCTGCCTGTTTTCAAGGCCGACTGCGTGAGTCACGTCTGATCTGCGGAGCTGATTCCCGCAGTCGCTGGTACCTGGAACTGCCGATGCACTGGGAGCAGAAAGTCCAATACGCGACGCTCAGTGACGTCGGTATGCGACGCAAGAACAACCAGGATTCGTTTACCGTCCAGCTGAGTTCGGACAAAGATGCCTGGCTGCAGCGCGGTCATGTCTTCATCGTGGCCGATGGCATGGGAGGACATGCGGTTGGTGAGCTGGCCAGCAAGATTGCCGTCGATACGACTCCGCTGACGTACTTCAAGAGCCGTGCCGGAAGCATCCCTGCTGCGATCATCGAAGCCGTCAAGGAAGCCAATCGAGTTATCAACGAACGGGGCATGCAGAACCCCGATTTTACGCGTATGGGTACGACGATCGTCGCGCTCATCCTGTCTCCGGAAGGAGCGTATCTGGCACACGTCGGGGACAGCCGCTGCTATCGCGTTCGGGGAGACCAGGTCGAATTACTCACCTACGACCACAGTCTTGAGTGGGAGATGCGGCGAGCCGGTCGGTTGGAACCAGGCGATGTGTTTCTGCCCGAGGCCCGGCACGTCATCACACGTTCGCTTGGACCTAAACCCGCTGTCGAGGTCGAGGTCGACGGACCATTTGAAGTGTACGCCAACGACCGCTTCGTTCTGTGTTCAGACGGATTAACCGGACATCTCAATGATGCCGAGATTGGGATGATCGTTGGCTCACTGCCACCGGGCGAAGCCACGCGTCTGCTGGTAAACCTCGCCAACCTGCGTGGTGGGTCGGACAACGTCACCGTGGTGATTGCAGGGGTCGGAGACGCTCCCGCCGGCATGCCCGCGCCGACTCCTCCGCCACCACGAATGGCCGTGGATGGAGAGGCCTCGGTCGGTCCGTTCTGGATGATGTTCTTCTGGCTGTCGTTTCTTGTACTGCTGATCGGTGCAGTCATGCTGGTGATGCGGCAATACATTCCCGGTATCGCGTTCTCATCCGTCGGCCTGGTCGGGCTGATCGTGTTGATCAGACACTGGTACGTCACTCGTGGTGACACTCCTGCCAGTCTGGAACCAGAGATCCTAAACGCCAGCAGCCACGCATCAGCAAGTTCGAAGATCACAAAGGAGTTTCTGTCCCGCCTGGCGAAGCTTGATAACGAGCTCCAGGAATTGGCGACCGTTGAAAACTGGAAGGTCGACTGGGCAACGCATGAGAAGACGATCGCCGCTGCGAGACAGGCGCTCGACGCAATGCAGTCCACGAAGGCGACCAGTGAACTGGGTAAGGCTCTCGATGTCCTGTCCGTTGGTCTGCATCAGCATCGAAAGAAGTTGAAGTTTGCGCAGATGAACGCTCAGAACGGCGACAATGACTCGTCCAGGAAATAGTCTCCTTTGCGGCGCGAGTCACTTCTTGGGCAATCACTCCCCCAATTCGCGAGAACGCTGCGTCGCCGCCACAACGGCATTCATGAGAATTCCCCGTAATCCACCCTCTTCGAGCGCGTGCAGACCAGCGATGGTCGTCCCGCCCGGACTTGTGACTGCGTCTTTCAGAGTGCCGGGATGCTCACCGGTTTCGAGCACCATCTTCGCGGCACCAAGCAGCGTTTGAGCCGCAAGTCGCGTCGCGACATCACGTGGAAGTCCGACTCGCACGCCGCCATCACTGAGCGCTTCAATGATCTGATACACATACGCGGGGCCGCTGCCGGAAAGACCGGTTACAGCATCCAGTAGCTTCTCATCGACTCGCACTGCAATTCCGACGGTCGACAGCAGAGATTCGACCAGCGTGGCGTCGCTTTCAGTCGCTGCCGTATTCGTCGCAAATGCGGCGGCCGTTTCACCAATCAGGCAGGGCGTATTCGGCATCACTCGGATGATTCGTCGATCGGTTCCAAGCCACGACTCATAGACGGAAATCGGTAAACCTGCTGCGATGGAAATCACAAGATGTCGCTCGGTGAATTCGTCGGTCAGGTCGGGCAGCACAGCCGCCATCTGCTGGGGCTTCACCGCCAGCACCACGATGTCGCTGGCACTTACGACCGCTTCGTTCGACTCGATGGCCGTCACGCCCGTCTCTGCCGTAAATTGTTCTCGCGCCGGCTTGAATACATCGCTCGCGGAGACTCGCTCCGGAACCACCCGACCGGCTGCGATCAGGCCTTTTGCCAGCGCCGTCGCCATGCGCCCAGCACCAATGAATCCCACAGACAGTGTCTCGGCGTCCGACATTTCATTCTTCCCAGTTGAGTCCGTATTCACTCTGAGATGACAGCAGACTGAATCACTCCCACGGTGTCAAAGCGGTGGCACCATGTTCGTTGCCAGGACGTGGATGCTCGCTCGACTGCCCCGTCTTGGTCTACCATCCGCGATTCCAACTCGCGGTGACTGACCATACACGGAAGGACGCAGCCTTGTTAGCAGGCCAGTTTACTGGACCCGGACGGGTCGAACTCGTTGAGGCTCCTGAACCGGAACTCAAAGCCGACACGCCGGGTCAGATGATCTTCCAACCCGAATGTACGTGTCTGTGCGGCTCGGACCTGCCCTTCTTTCGAGGCACGGATGAGTGGCCCATCGAACTGGGTCACTCATTGCACGAGATGACCGGGACAGTCACCGCGACGAACGGCAGCCGCTGGAAAGAGGGCGACCGAGTCCTGTGCGTCCCGGTTAACCAGGTCGGGCTGTTCGAACGCTTCGCTGTTGACGAAACGCGGGCGATCACAATCGACACGCGAGTGACCGAAGAAGAAGCCATGCTGGCTCAGCCGCTTGGCACAGTACTTTATGCACTGCGGAAGCTGCCGAATCTATTGGACCTGAACGTCGCAGTGATCGGCCAGGGACCGATCGGGCAACTGTTCAATCTGTCTCTGCGAAACCTGGGGGCGAGGCACATCATCGGCGTCGACCTGCTGGAATCGCGACTCGCCGCAAGTCCGACATTTGGAGCAACAGAGACTGTCTGCAACACGTCCAACGACCCCGTTGAGGCGGTTCGCGAAATCCTCGGCGGAAACCTGCCCGACGTCGTCATTGAAGCAGTCGGGCATTACGACCAGTGCTTCGACCTGTCGATTGCGCTGTGCGGTCACTCCGGGCGGATTCTGTATTTCGGCGTACCGCCCGAACGAGTCGATGTCGGCTGGCGCGATCTGGTCTTCAAGAACATCACCGTTCACTCGTCGATCAATCCCGACTTCGCCCGCGACTTCCCGCTGGCCATGCGATGGATCGGTGAGGGACGAATCAACGTCAAACCACTCATCACTCACCGCTTCCCGCTGTCGAGCATGCAGGAAGCCTTTGAAACCTTCAGCGAGCGTCGCGATGGTGCATTGAAGGTCATCGTGGAATTCCCAAGTTGGGAAGCACGTTCCATTCGCGACTGAACACTCCGCATTCAGACTGTCCCTTCTCCCCCGAGGGAACTTTATTCATGGGGCTTGGAGCTGTAACTGGTTTTTGTTTTTGAGGATACGGAATCCGTTGAGGATCAGCTTGGCGTTGACGAACTGGCGGACTCGGGGGATACGGCGGACATGGGCCGGGAGTTG